>CAZIKZ010000009.1:0-31502 GCA_964539845.1 uncultured Hyphomicrobiales bacterium | reverse complement strand
TTGCGAACGACGCCATAAGATCAACAGATACGGCTTTTGCGGCCTCTGTTTATTTCGACAGCAAATCGATCATCCGCTTTGAGCGCAGCGCCGCATTGCACACGTCCACGAAATCCGATGCCGTCGACGGCGGCGATGCTAGCCCCTTCACGTCGTCACTGCCGACGCGCGGAGCCCAGACGGACCGGTCGGAAAGATCATACACACCATAGACGGCGCGCAGATTGGATTTATCCGGATCAATCGTTTGTTGCAGAGTGTGTGCCGCGAGCGCTGCATTGATCGCAATCGCCGTCTCAACGAGCAGATCACGATATCGTGCATGATCCCTGATCGCCGTTCCAAATGCCTGGTCTACCCGGAGGGCCACGGCATGAATCACGATCTGCAGTCGGTCGACCAGCATCCGAAGGGGGTCCCTTGAAGTGAGTGACAGATATCCCGAGGGTTCGAGAAACATGTCGACCGCAGCGGTGACCGCACCACAGCCGCTGTGTCCGATTACGACGATCAGTTTGAGACTTCGCTTAAGGTTGTCCGCAGCATATTTTAGGCTGCCCAGGACGTCGTCGCCGAGCGTATTACCCGCAACGCGAACCACAAATAGGTCATTCGGCCCCTCGTTGAAGATCAATTCGATCGGGACGCGGGCGTCCGAACACCCCAAGACCGCTGCAAAGGGTGTCTGCTGCAACGGGGCGCCCGTGTGGACTAACAAGCCAAAGTCGCTGGAATCGACAAAGATCTGACGGCGTCCTACCTCGTCTTGAGACCCTAAATTGTCGAACAGCTTCGCGAATGCTTGATTGCCTGAATTAAGCCGAAGACAGGCCTCTGCCGCATCGCGAGGACGCTCCCGAGCAATCGACGGCTCGTCTAGGCAAGTGTAGATGATGTCGACACGTTTCATATGGATCGCCTTGCGAGCAAGAATTGATTTCGACCCCGTCGTGCCGTTTGAGGTGGCTCACTGCGCACCTTATGCGAAACAAGGCCTTGTCGTTATGATCGCGCAGCTAACCATGGCCCCCTTCGACACCTATCGCCGACTATACAGTTAGATAGTTGCGATAATCGCTCGGATCCCTTCACATTCGGCCGGCGGCCGATGCCTGAAACCATAACGATTCTACCTGACCGTTTCTTGCGGCTGTTCTTGTTGCGTCAGCAGGACGTTAGCAATCCCTGTCGATATAAAGCGATCGGAATGCGGGCAACATTCCGAGACTACCACGGGATTATCCTGCGGTCGGACACGACTCGTACGCTAGTGTAGCATTTGGCAGCGCCATTTCCGTTGGGTGTCGGCATGCAACAATTCAAGCGATGGCGCATCGAGAATCACGACGGGCTGCTCACGCTATTAACCGTTTTGCTGACGTTAATGATTTTTGTCTTCGCCCCACTACAGGCCGCTGGGATCTTTCTGTTTCAGGCGCTTGGGATTGCAGGATTACTCGCGATTATCGGCGGCACGCTGTTCATATCCGGAAACCCTGTCGCGCGAGCGCTGATGTCGATAGCTTTCGTCACCAACCTCGCTGTATTTTTCTTTAGACTGTACTATCCGTGGCCTTACAACTTGTATCTTCTTGCCGGCGCCTGGTTGATCATAGCAGTCACGCTCGGAATAGTCGTCGCTCAAGCGGTTTTTGGCGCACGTCGTATCACCTACCACCAAATCGCGGGCGCGATCCTTTTGTACCTGTTGATTGCGGTGGCCTTCGCAACGCTGTTCGCGTTCGTCGGCCTCTCAATTTCAGACGCATTTAAGGGGATCACATTTGAAGACGACGCGGCACTTGCCAGCTCGCTTTTCTATTTGAGCCTTGTTACCCTGACATCGACCGGTTACGGCGATGTAATCCCTCTGCACCCATTGGCTCGAAGTCTTTGCAATGTCGAGAGCGTTATTGGCCAACTTTATCCGGCAATCATTTTGGCCAGACTTGTAACATTGAAAATGAAAGCAGATGGCAACTAGGATGCTGGAAAGAGAATATCCGTCGAATTGATCCGTCTTCAGCACCAAAGCTTTTTATGTCACCATCTGGCACTGCGGCGCACCACGACACGCCACAAGGGGCTGACTTCTAATGCTGTTGGGGCACAACAGACTATGGGCCGCCGGCCAAAAGCGGCCATGACGCAAACGACCCAGAGCGGACATGGGGCTCCTGCATCTTTTGGTTTTGAACGCACCCATTGATATCCGCCGACCAAGAGAACGGAGTTCCGCCTGCCAAATTGATCGGCCGCAACATATCGATGCTGATGCCGTCGCCTCATTGAGAGTGGCATGGCGAAAAGGGGGCCTTCAGAGAAACTATTGGTCGCTCGCGCGGCGGGCGCACCACCAAAATCCATGCGCTGACTGATGCCGAGGGCAGGCCGCGCGCGCTTCTGCTCTCGCCCGGCAACGTCAATAATATCGTGTTTGCTCCCGCGTTGATCGCCGTCACCGGGCCAATCAAGAGCCTCATTGCCGACAAAGCCTATGACGCCAACAGCCTGCGCCAGCTTCTTGCCGCACAAGGCGCCAAAGCCGGCATCCCTTCACCGACCCGGCGACCGTTGCGTCGCTTCCGCAGCGTGAACGCGTCGCGCCAATCGCGGACGAATATACTGTCTGGAACGCCGGCCGGTTCGCCGGGCTGCCGATGGTTTCACCAAGTGAAACTACCATTGCTGGTCCCAGCCCTCTCACTCGTAAACTAGGCTGATGTAGACGCGCGCCGGATCGGCGGTCCTGCTTGATGGCGCAAATGAGCAAGCGGTGCAGGCGGGTGAGATCGTATTCAGTGCGATGTCCACATATCGTGCAGACCAAGAGGCGTTCAAACACTTCGTGAAGATTCTGGTGCAGGCCAACGTCCTAACTGCGCGCGACGGAGAGCTAAGCGAACGCTCACCACAGATCATCAAGCTGGCTCGTATCGCTGGAAGCAGGTCGTCGATGCCGCACCGTTGCATCGTCGTTGGCCCTGACCATCAGGGCCTGCGTTATGTCCGAGATGAGGCGCCGTTAGGTGGCTTCGCCTCTTGAGCATCTCTCAATGAATCGCCGCAAGCCCTGTCCGGCGCGCCGCGCTCATTGCTTTGGCACAGCTCTCGGCAACACGAAGATCTGACCTGGAAAGATCAGATCCGGATTGCGGATCTTGTCACGGTTGGCTCCGAAGATGACCGTGTAACGTTGACCCAAGCCATAGGTCGCCTGGCTGATGCGCCACAGATTGTCGCCACGGACGATGGATCGCGTGTCGATACTGGGAATGACGACGGCGGCGCTGCGATCACGCATCGCACCGGCAACACGCGGCGCTGCGGCGTTGTCCGCCTTCGGCCCCGATGCGGGCGCGCCTGCAACGGGCGCTGGCCCGGCCGGGGTATCGCTCTTGTCACGCAGTGCAGTGCGAATATCGGCTGGCGAGACCGCGGCCTGAGCCGGCTCGGAGATTGCTTGCGGCTTTGCTTGTTGCGCGGCTGCAACCGGCGACGGCGCATTCGGGGCGGGCTGTGCGGTGCGCGTCAGCGGCTCCTTCGCGGGCGCGCCTGCGAGGTCTCTCGACGACGCTCCGGACGCAACACGCTGCGACGGCGAAGGCTCCGATGACGGTGCGGCCGGAAGCGCAGGTTTGTCGTTCGCCACGCTCTGCGGCTGCGGGGCTAAAGCGATCGCCGCCGGCGCTGCCGGCTCCGCCCTAGGCGACGCGACAACCGTTTCAGGCGCGGCCGGTGATGCCGGCATTTGTGGTGGTGTGGATGTGGAAGGCGCCGGCGTCGCCAGCATCGTGGGAGCCCGGAACGGCACTTCCACGCGCGCCGTCACACTGTCCGAAACGCTCATTTGATCCAGCCGGATGCGATAATCGCCCGGCTTCACGCCGCTGCGGATCGAGAACGATACAAGGCCTTCCGGCGAGGCCGTGCCCATCGCGATGTAGCCGTCATTCATGTAGAGCCGAACGCGAGAGCCCGGCGCAGCGCGGCCGGACACGAACAGTCCGCCCCCCGCTTCGGGTTCAATCGTCACGATGCGAATCTCGCCGTCCTTCGATGCCGGTCTCGATGCGACTTCGTCCCGCGGTTTTGCTTGCGGCAAGGCGGGCGGCGTCACCGTCGGAGCAGCGGCTCGCACGTTCGGAGCGGCCAGCGCTGCGACCGGCCTGTCTGTCGCGCGCAGCGCCACGGCCACCGCGTTTTTGGACATCGTCACCTTGCCGTCCGGTGCGGTTGCACGCAACGTGATGTCATAATTCCCCGGCGGAAGCGGCTTCGGCGTGTGAACAAACGCGCCCGATGAATCCGCTGTCGTTCGGTCGTGAACCTGACCGTTCACCAGGAGCTCAACCAGCGAGCCGGCCGCTGCGCGCCCCGCAATCACGGCCTCACCGTCCGGATCCACGCGCGCGACGTCGAATGCCGGCGCGGAATCGGCGCTTGCGGGCGCCTGCGGCACGAGCTTATCGCCAAGATCCTTCAAGGCTTCTTTCGCCTCAACGATCGCCTTAGGTGCAGGCTTCTCGGGCGCAGGCACCGCTACGCCCGATTTCGACTCGCTGGCGGGCGTCTTGCCGGCGGTCGGAGCCATGGCGGCTTCAAATCGTCCCGACGCAAACAACCACCAGATCAAGGCCGCCAGACCCACCGCAACCAATGCGAGGGACATGAGTACACCGCGGGACGCGGACGTCCGATTCATGGCAAGGTCCTGCTACTCTCGTTCAGCCGAGAACTCTAGAGCAATTGCGCGCACGTGTGAACCGGCCGACGAATTGCTCGGTCTCGGACGCACAGCGCACAGATTGCGCCCTCCGGCATGTGCGCCGATGCGAAATGCGGCGGATATCTGTCCCGCAGGTCGCCATCACCCCATCAGGCGCTGGCGCAAGCGCCTCCGGTCAAGCTGGGTGCGCGGGTCCTGAAGGGTCTCGATCAACCCGTTCCCGTATTCGCCGCGATCGTTGACGTTGAACGATAGACGGCAAATTACACCAGCGTGACCTTGCCGGTGGCGAGGTCGTAAACGCCACCCACCACACGAAGTTGATTCTTGGCGATCATGCCGGCCAGGATTGGCTTTGATGTCTTCAGCTTTTCGACATTGTAGCGCACGTTGGCGGCGACTGCGCGCTGCTCCAGATCGCTTCCCGGCTTCTTCAGCGTCGGCTCGATACCGGGCTTCATGGCCCGTACCAGAGACGCAATGTGGCCCGGCAGGGTATTGCCCTTCTGGAGCGCGGCGACGGTCGCATTCACCGCGCCACAACTGCTGTGGCCAAGGACCATGATCAGTTTCGTGCCCAGGACGGCGGCGCCGTATTCCAGACTTCCCAGACCATCGGGTGTCATGAAGTTTCCGGCGACCCGTACGACAAACAGATCACCCGGATTTTGATCAAACGCCAATTCCGGCGCCACTCGTGAATCCGCACAACCGAGGATCGCGGCAAACGGTGCCTGACCCATCGCAAGGCTGGCGCGCCCGGCAGAAAAATCCCGCTGCTGCGGCTGGTTCGCAACGTAACGAGCATTGCCTGCAACAAGAAGGTTGAGCGCCTCGTCAGGAGTGTTGGCGGCGACCACCGGCTGAGCTTCAGCCGTGCCGCCAAGCCGGGTCAGCGCCAGCATCCCCGCGCCGCCAAGCATCAAGGTTCGCCTGCTTGGACCCTTATCAGGACATACGTCGCACATGATCCGATTCCCTTTCACCGACGCGGCTGAGCTACGAGATCGCGCAACGCAGGATGTAACACAGGATTCGCCCGCCTGATCGAGGAAACGGCTGGCGCCGATCAATCGCCCCAAGCCCTGCGGACGATCAGATCACGGGCGCACGCCGGGGCTTTCCATCGCCATGCCGCGGGCGCGCCACATCAGAAACAGTTCGAGCTCCACATATTCCGGCGCGCCGAGTGCGAACGACTCCGCGCGTACGCCGGTCATGCAATTTCGCAACCGGCGCTGCAGAGAGCCGAGGCTCTGCCATTCCAGCCGGTAGATCGGATAGCTGGTCGGGTGCGCCTGCGGAATGACATTGCCGGCCAGGCTCTTGCCCCAATTGTCGTCGTGGCATTGTGCGCAGGACAGGTTCAATTGCCCGATCCGCTGATTGTACAGCGCCTGCCCCCGCTCGCGGAAAGGCTCGAGCCTGCGATCCTGCGGCGGAGCGATCGGCTGACCGCGCGATTGCAGCGCGATGTAAGCCGTCAGCGCCAGCATCTCCGCGCTCTCGTAACGGAACGGCGCAGCCTTCTGGTTGCGCTCGCGCGACAGATTAACGCGCTGTTCGAGATTGACCGGACGGCCCGCCGTCTCGTCAAAGTCCGGGTAGCGCGCCGCAAGCCCTTTCATGCTGCTGCGCGCATCGCCGTGACAATCCGCGCACGATTTTCCCGATGCGCCAGCCTTTGCGTTCCACAATGCCTCACCATCGAGCACAGACAGCATCGCCGGATTGGACGTATCGTCGTCCTGCATGGCCTTGCTGTCGCGGCTCATGTCCTCATAGCTGGAGCGCCGCTGATCGAGCGGAATTTCGGCGCGCGCGCTGACGAGCGCAACCAGCGCAAGGGCCAGCAACGCGGCGCCGAGCATCGCAATGCGCAGGCCGCTGCCGGGACTCATTCGACCATGATCTTGGCGGATGCTTCCGCCTCGAAACCGTTGTCGCCGGTCCATTTGAAGGCAATCGTGCCGCTCTCCGTCGCTACCGTATGAAAGGTGACGAACGGATTGGCCGAGATCGCCGGATGCAGCGTCGCGTTGAAGATCTCGTCGCCATTATACGTGCAGACCATCGACGTGATGATATTGCGCGGAATCGGCTTGCCCATGTTGTCGATCCGGAAGCCGTTCTCCATTGTGTGGGAAATCAGCGTGCGGACCAGGATGACGTCGCCGCGCTTCGCCTTCGGCGGGACATTGATCAGCGTGCGTGCGGGAGCGGCGGCCATCAGACAGGATCCTCCAGGCAGGCACTGAGCGTGAGAATGACATCGGCTGTGTCGGACCAGAACGACCCGTCGGACATCTGACAGATCGCCGTCACCTGCTGCGTATCGGCGAGCCGGATGCGGGTTGAAACCTCGGCCTTGCCGGCACGCGCGCCGAGACGGATGCCGATGACGTTCGGCAGCGGATTTTTCTCGGTGAACAGGTGAATTGCGGTGACGTGGTCTTTCTCGGTCATCGGGCTGTCTGCCGAGATCGTCACCGCAACCGCATTGCCGTTTTCCACGAGCGGCGGAATGCTGAGCTTGACCTTGCCGGGCGTGACCGGTTTTCCGCCGGTGACATGACGGATGGCAGTGGCCAGGGTTTCCGGTGTCGCACCGGCCGGACGAATGACCAGCAGTGCGCCCGCTCCCGCAAGAAAGAGGCGGCGCGTCGTTCCCGGCAATAGCGGTCTCTGCTCCATCGGCTAATCCTTCAATGTCATCAGGTAAGCCACCACGTCTTCAATCTGCTCCGCGTCCAGGATCGGCTTGCCGCGCACATTCCGTGCGACGCGATTGAGGCCGTCGATCCGATAGAACGACGGCATGATCGTAGCGTCATTGAGGCGCGTGGCATCGACCATGCGAAGCCGCAACTCCCCTTCTGTCCAGCGCGAGCCGGTGCCCGTGAGATCGGGCGACAGGTTGCCCTGAAAACGCTGATCGGGAAACGGTCCCGAATGGCACAGCAGGCACGTGTTATCGCGCTTCACCACGAGTGCGCGGCCATTGACGGGATCGCCCAGCTTGCCGGTCAGCGATTTCGGTATCGCATCGCCGACCACTTCATACGTGGCGAGCGCACCCTGCGCGGCGGCACCGCTGCAACTCGCGACGAGTGCCGCGACAAGCAGAAGAGCCTGCCGCATCATCCGAACGTCTCGCTGGTGATATGACGGAACCAGTCCTCGGCCTCCTTTGCCTCTTCGGCGCGAGCGGTACGTAGCGCGCCGGCAGCGCTGACGACCGCAGGCTCGGTCTCGACATATTGACCGTCGGCCGGCCGATAGGTTCCGCGCTGTGAGATCGCGTAGTCCGGCGCAATCAGGCTGAAGCACGAACTTTTCAGGGTCGGCGTCGCGGGTTGCCGCCCCGCAAGCGACACCGCAATCGCTGCCGCGCAGATTGCGCCCTGCGATTGGGCCGCCGACGCCGAGCGCGGCATCGCGCCGGCAATCGCGGCATCGCCGATCACGTGGATGCCTTTCTGCAATTTTGACTCGAATGTCAGCGGATCGACCGGGCACCAGCCTGTGCGATCGGCCACACGGGCAATCTCCGCCGCCTGCCCTGCCTTCTGCGGCGGAATGATATTGACGACGCCGCCGGTATATTTGTCGAAGTCTGTCGTCACCGTCTTGGTAGCGGCATCGACTGACTTCGGCGCGCCTCCATCCGACAATCCGACCCACTCGATCAGGCCGGGATAAAGCTCCTGCCATGCGGCCTGGAACAGCTTCTGCATGGTGAAGCTTTCCTTGGCGTCAAGCACGATAACCTTGGACCGCGGCTTAATGGTCTTCAGATAATGCGCGATCAGGCTGGCGCGTTCGTAGGGCGCCGGCGGACAACGCGCCGGATTGACCGGCACAGTGATGATGACAGCCTCGCCATCGTTCATCGCCACAAGCTGCCGGCGCAAAATTTCGATTTCTTCGCTGTTGCTCGTAAAGGCCGGCGGCATCGTCACCATGGCGGCCTTGTCATAGCCTTCGAGCGCATCGCGCTGAAATGAGATACCCGGCGAAACAACGAGACGATCGAACAGCAGGCGCTGGCCGTCGCCAAGTGTCACGAAGCGCCTGGCGTGATCGACTCCGGTCAGTGACGAAAACACGACCTCGATGCCCAGCGCCTTGACGCTGTCATAGCCGAATTGCTGCGCCTTGATACCAGCCAGCCCGCCGAGAACAGCGTTGCTGTGCGGCGGCGCCATGTAGATGGGGTTGGCTTCGACCAGGGTGATGACGACGTTCGGATCGACCTTGCGAAGCGTGCGCGCGCAGTTCGTCCCGCCGAACCCGCCGCCGACGATCACGACACGCGGTGCATTTTGCGCAATGGCGGGCGTCGGAAACGCGGCAGCCGCGGCACTGGCCGCGGCTGCCTTGAGCAAGCCTCTGCGATCGACGCGAATGGTCACGCGATCTGCAGATTATGGTTCTTCAGCGGGAACGAACGATAGCGCCTCCCCGTCGCCGCGAAGATCGCGTTGAGCACCGCCGGCGCGGCCACGAAGATCGTGGGCTCGCCGACCCCGCCCCAGAAATCGTTCGTGGGAATGATGATCGACTCGACATGCGGCATCTCGGCCATCCGCACCGAACCATAGGTGTCGAAATTCGTCTCGACCACCGCGCCATCCTTGATGGTGATGCCACCGTGGAACAGCGCCGAAAGGCCATACACGAACGAACCGGCGATCTGCCGTTCGATCTGTGCCGGATTGACGGCGTGACCGGGATTGGTCGCCGCGACGATCCGATGCATCTTGATGTTGTTGTCCTTCACCGACACTTCGGCCGCGGCCGCGACATAGCTGCCATAGCCCATATGCTGGCAGAGGCCGCGGAAGATACCCGCCGGCGCCGGCTTGTCCCAGCCGACTCGCTCGGCAACCGCATTCAGCACCGCAAGATGCTTCGGATGCTTGCTCATCATTTTGCGGCGGAATGCAAGCGGGTCCTGTCCGGCCGCATGCGCCAGTTCGTCGATGAAGCATTCGAGATAGATCGCGTTCTGGTTGTTGTTCACGCCGCGCCAGAACCACGGCGGAACATGCGGATTGCGCATCGAATAGTCGATCAGCAGGTTCGGAATGTCGTAACCGAATTGACCTTCCGCCCCGCCGGCATTGAGCCCCTGGAAGGTGATCGGATCGGAGCCGCCCTGCATCGCCTCCGGGCGCGCATAAGCCAGGATCGACTGGCCGGAAAGCCGCATGTGCAGCCCGACCAGATTGTTGTCCTTGTCGAGCGCGCCGGTCAGCTTGCACTGCGTCACCGGATGATAGACGCCGTTGGTCATGTCCTCTTCGCGGGACTTGATCATCTTGATCGGCACGCCCGGCATCTGCTTGGCGATGTTGATCGCCTCGGTGACGTACTCGCTGCGGGTACGCCGCCCGAAGCCGGTGCCGAGCATCAGGCGATGCACGATGCACTTGTCGGCCGGCAGCCCGGATGCCGCGAGGGTGGCCGCGAGCGCCGCTTCGCCGTTCTGCGTCGAGGTCCAGACCTCGCATTTCTCGGGCGTGTAGAGCACCGTGGCGTTCATCGGCTCGAGGCAGACATGGTTCTGGTACGGGTACGAATAGACCGCCTCGATCTTCTTCGCAGCGCCGTTAAGCGCAGCCTGCGCGTCGCCGGCCTTGTTGCCGACGAACGCCGTATCCGCAGTCAGACCCTCCTCCAGCCATTTCGCGATCGACTCGGATGAGACCTTGGCGTTCGGGCCGTTGTCCCATTCGATCGGCAGCGCATCGAGCGCCGTCTTGGCCTGCCACCAGGTCTCCGCGATGACGGCGACCGCCTTGTCGTCGACCTGAACGACCTTCTTCACGCCCTTCATGCTGGCGACTTTGGACGCGTCGAAGCTCTTCACCTTGCCGCCGAAGACCGGGCAATCCTTGATCGCCGCGTTCAGCATGCCCGGAAGGGTGATGTCGATGCCATACACCATCTTGCCGACTACCTTGTCGGAGGTGTCGAGCCGCTTCAGCGGCTTGCCGGCGATCTTCCAGTCCTTCGGGTTTTTCAGCGCGGGCTTTTCCGGCACCGGCAGCTTGGCTGCGGCATCGGCAAGCTTGCCGTAGCTGAGCTTTCGCCCCGACGGACCATGCGTCACGACGCTGTTCGCGGCGCTGCATTCCGACACCGGCACCTTCCACTCATTGGCCGCCGCCTGGACCAGCATCATGCGCGCGGCCGCGCCACCTTCACGCACATATTGGTGTGACTCGCGGATCGCGCGGCTGCCGCTGGAGTTGTAGTTGCCCCAGGCACGCTTGCGCCGCACGTTGTCCATCGGCGTCGGATATTCGGTGACGACCTTCGACCAGTCGGCCTCCAGCTCTTCGGCAATGAGCTGCGCAAGGCCGGTCTGCGAACCCTGCCCCATTTCCGCGCGAACGACGCGGATTGCGACAGTGTCATCCGGCCTGATCGCAACCCAAATGCCGAGTTCGTTCGGGCTGAGATTTTCACCAAAGCCCTGGGCCGGACTGGACTGCGCCAGCGCGGCGGCGCCGAACGGCATGTCGAAACCGAGCGCCATGCCGCCAGCGGCGGCCGTGCCAATGACGAAAGCGCGGCGGTTGATCTTCGGGACCATGTTCATGCGCGCCTCCCTCAAGCTTTCGCGGCGGCGTGAATCGCCGCACGGATCTGTTGGAAGGTGCCGCACCGGCAGATGTTGGTCATCTCCCGGTCGATGTCCTCGTCGGTCGGCTTCGGATTATTCTTCAGCAGTTCCACCGCGGCCATGATCTGCCCGGACTGGCAATAGCCGCATTGCGGAACATCGTGATCGATCCAGGCCTTCTGCACTTTGTGCAGCGCGTCATTCTTCGCGAGCCCTTCGATTGTGGTGATCGACTTGCCCTCGGCATCGCCGACCTGGAGGCTGCAGGAGCGAACCGCGCCCATGCCCTCGATCTGAACGGTACATGCGCCGCATTGTGCGATGCCGCATCCGTATTTTGTACCGTTCAGGCCAATATTTTCACGGATAACCCAAAGAAGCGGTGTGGTGGGATCGACGTCGATATTATGCGTCTGCCCATTAATGGTCAGTCGAGGCATCAACTCCTCCGATTTTTTCACGCGGCTTACGGACGCGTTGCGGCGGGGAGTATATTCACTTTTGAGTTGGTCAAAAGAGAGACTGGCGAAAGACAGAAAGTTTTTTGATCGGAGGGAATAAACGCTGGTGCTCGCGCCATGCCGAATAACGTCATGCTCGCGTCATCCAGATGCGGACTACAGCGGCACGACCGCTCAATACTGAATCCACTTTTATGCAACGTGATACCGCATGAATCGGCGGTCCATTTTTGCTTGCAGGCTGTCCAGCTTGTTTGCATGCCGCCCGCCAATGCCTGCGGATCGCGCCCGACGCGCATCCGCGTCGTCGCTGTTGTGCAAGGACCAGCACATCGGCTAAAGCGACTGGGCGGGTGCCCGCATAACTGCGCAGCAACCCGGTACAGCACACCCGATCGTTACTATCGCGCCCTTGACCAGCCGTCACTGCTTGCCGAACCTCGCCCGAAAGTTGGGCAAAGGCCCGTTCCTTGCATGACGATTAGGCTAGGCGGCTTTTGATCCGTCTCAAAAACTTCAACGCCGTCCAGTATAAGCCTGCACGGCAAGTGACACATGATAATGAGCAACATTGATCCAACTGGCGAACCTGTCGCCAGCCGCAAGACCGTGTCGGTCGATTTTGCCCTGCAAGGCGGCGGCTCGCATGGCGCTTTCACCTGGGGCGTCCTTGACCGGCTGCTGGAAGAGCCCTGGCTGAAGATCGACGGCATATCGGGCACGTCCGCCGGCGCAATGAACGCAGCCGTGATGGCGGACGGCTTTACCGCCGGGGGCGCGGCCGGTGCGCGTGAGGCGCTCAATCGCTACTGGCGGTACGTCGCCGACGCGGCGCGGTTCAGTCCGTTCCAGCGCAGCCCTCTCGACCGCATGATGGGGCGATGGACGCTCGACCATTCTCCGCTCTTCGTCGGCATGGATATCATGTCGCGGCTGTTCTCGCCGTATGACCTGCAGGCGCGCGGCGCCAATCCCCTGCGAGCCATTCTGGAAGAATTGATCGATTTCGAGCGGCTCAAGCAATCACCGATCAAGCTGTTCATCAGCGCGACCAATGTGCGGACCGGCCGGGTCCGTGTGTTCAGGAACGGCGAGATCACGCCGGACGTCCTGCTGGCATCGGCCTGTCTGCCGACGATGTTTCAGGCGATCGAGATCGATGGCGAGGCGTATTGGGACGGCGGCTATTCCGGCAATCCTACGCTGACGCCGCTGGTCTGCGAATGCGATTCCATGGACACGATCCTCGTACCCATCAACCCGGTGTCGCGCCCGGGCAAGCCGGTCACCGCACGTGATATCCTGAACCGGCTGAACGAAATCTCGTTCAATGCCGTCGCACTGAAAGAATTGCGGATGATGGCGCTGCTGCGTCAGGTCGCCAACAACGCGAATGCCGGCGACAGTGAGGGCATGCGCTGGGCGAAGATGCGTGTGCACCTCGTGCGCAACGATATCATGGAAACGCTTGGTTATTCGTCGAAACTGAATGCGGAATGGGACTTCCTGTCCATGCTGCGCGACGAAGGCCGCAAGTCCGCGGACGCATTCGTCGAGGCGAATGCGGACCAGATCGGCGTAGCGTCGACATTCGATATCGATCGCTTGTTGGATATGGCGTAGTGGAATGGGTCTTCTCGGAATCCTTGTTGCGCTCGGCTTTCTGATCGCGTTCGCCTATCGCGGCTGGAGCGTGCTGCTGCTGGCGCCCGCGGCCGCATTGCTGGCAGCATGGTTCTCGCGCGAACCCCTGCTCGCGCACTGGACGCAGACCTTCATGGGCAGCGCCGCGCAATTCGTGGCGCAATTCTTTCCGATCTTCCTGCTCGGCGCGCTGTTCGGAAAGCTGATGGACGATACCGGCTCGGTGCAGGCAATCGCGCGCGGCATGACCGATAAGCTCGGCAAGCAGCGCGTTGTGCTCGCGGTCGTGCTGGCGGGCGCGATCGTCACCTATGGCGGCGTCAATGTGTTCGTCGCGTTCTTCGTGATCGGACCGATGGCGATCACGCTGTTTCGTGCCGCCGATATTCCCCGCCGGCTCATGCCGGCTGCGATCGCGCTCGGCACCTCGACCTTCACCATGACGGCACTGCCCGGGACGCCAGCCGTGCAGAACGCGATCCCAATGCCGTTCTTCGGAACGACACCGTTCGCAGCGCCCGGCATTGGCATCATTGCGTCGCTCATCATGCTCGGCTTCGGCATGTGGTGGCTCAATCGCGCGGAGGCGGCGGCCCGGCGTACGGGCGAAGGCTTCGACAGCCGGCGCGTCGAAGGCCTCTCGGAGGCCTCGATCGCCGACGATCCATTCCTGCGCGAGCGCGCGACCGCGTCGCATGAATTCGATCCGGCCGAACTCAATCGCGGAAAGCACAGCGACACGTCGCCGTCACCGCTGGTGGCGTCCATTCCGCTCGTGGTCGTCGTGCTGGTCAACCTGCTGATGTCGTTCGTGGTGCTGCCGCGCATCGATTTCGGTTTCCTGGGCGACGAGCGCTGGGGCAACACCACGCTCTCGGCCGTCGCGGGCGTTTGGTCGGTGGCGGTTGCGCTGGCCGCGGGTGTCGCCGTCTTGCTCGTGATCAATTTCAGGCGGATGCCCTCGATCCGGGAGAGCATGGATTCCGGCGCCAATGCGTCCGTGCTGCCACTCCTCACCGTTGCGAGTCTGGTCGGCTTCGGTGCCGTGGTCGCGGCCCTGCCCGCCTTTGCCGTGGTGCGCGAATGGGTGCTGTCGATCGGCGGCGGTCCACTGGTGTCGCTTGCCGTTGCGACCAACGTCCTTGCCGCACTGACCGGATCGGCGTCGGGCGGTCTCAGTATCGCGCTCGATGCGCTCGGCTCGACCTACATGGAGCTTGCCGCACAATACGGCATCGATCCCGCGGTCATGCACCGGATCGCTGTGATTGGCGCCGGCACACTGGATTCCCTGCCGCATAACGGCGCGGTCATCACCCTGCTGGCGGTTTGCGGCTCCAACCACCGCGAGAGCTATGTCGACATCGTCATGGTTGCGATTGTCGGCGCGCTGATCGCGCTGGTCGCAGCCATCGCACTTGGGACTTTGTTCGGATCATTCTAGAGCAATCGCAGCATGTTAAATATCGGTATGACTGTAAGCGGACAGAATGCGTCGTGCCGGGATTCTGGGCTGACTTGGAACCCGCGTGTTTTGCTGCCACGGTGTTCCGGGTCGTCGACGGCGCTCGATAGGATTGAAGGCGTGGGGAAGTAAGATGCGTTCAGCCAGCGATTTGCGGAATTTCTTGCGCAGGAATGCCCTCGGCGCTCTTCTCATCCTAGCCATTCCCGCTGTCCTCACCGCCTGTTCGCGCGAAGAGGAAAAAGCCGAACCGGAGACGCGCCCGGTCCGCACCGTGACCGTCGAGAAGCGCGAAGCCGGCGAGATCATTTCGCTCGCAGGGACCGTTGAGAGCCAGGTCCAGGTCGATCTCGGCTTCCGCATCGGCGGCCGCCTGATCGAGCGCACGGTCAATGTCGGCGACAAGATCAAAGCCGGGCAGTTGATCGCCCGCCTCGACCCGACCGACGAACGCAATACCCTGCGTGCCGCCGAGGCGTCGCTGATCGCGGCCAATGGCCAGCTGTCTGAAGCGCGCATCAATTATGAGCGGCAGCGCCATCTCTATGAACGGCAGATCGCGGCGCGCGTCGCATTCGAGCGCGCCGAGCAAGTGTTCACCACGACGCAGGCCGCGGTAAAGGCGGCGGAGGCGCAGGTCGGCCTTGCCACGCAACGGCTCGATGACACCGAGCTTTATGCGGACGCCCCCGGCGTCGTGACCGCCCGCGGTGCAGAGACCGGTGAAATCATTCAGCCCGGCCGCATGATCGTGCAGATCGCACGCGACGAGGGCAAGGACGCCGTCTTCAATGTGCCCGCGAATATCCGGGAAGCCAGTCATCCGGACCCGGACGTCACGGTGTCGCTGTCGCTGTCGCCGGACGTCACGGCCAAGGGCCGGGTGCGCGAGATCGCTCCGCGCGCCGACGCCGCGACCGGCACCTTCCGTGTGCGTGTCGGTCTGATCGATCCGCCCGCGGAAATGCGGCTCGGATCGACCGTGGTCGGACGCACCACATTCGCGCGGCATGCCGGCATCGAGCTGCCAGCCAGCGCGTTGACGAGTTATAATGGACAGCCCGCGGTCTGGATCGTCGATCCGAAAGCGATGACCGTAGCCCTCCGTCCGATCGGAATTGCGCGGTTCAACCCGAGTTCTGTGGTCGTGTCCGACGGCCTGACGCTGGGCGAACTCGTCGTCACGGCAGGCGTTCAGGCGCTTCGCCCCGGCCAGAAAGTCCGGCTGCTGGGCGCAGCATCATGATCGGCCCCAATCTCTCCTCCTGGGCGATCAAGAACAGGTCGATCACCATCTATTTCATGCTAGTCGCGGTGATCGCGGGGGCGCTTGCCTTCGTCAATCTCGGCCGCGACGAGGACCCGAGCTTCACCATCAAGACCATGCTGGTCACGGCCGTATGGCCGGGCGCCACCATGGAGGAGACGCAAAAACAGCTTGCCGAACGGCTTGAGCGTCAGTTGCAGACCACCACCGGGCTCGATGCGATCCGATCCATCGTGCGCCCGGGCATCGTCACGATCTATGTCGACCTCGATGGCGCCTTCCCGCCCAAGCGCGTGCCAAGCGTCTGGCAGGAGGTGCGCAACGGCATTGGCGACATCCGCCACACCCTGCCCCAGGGCGTGCTCGGACCATTCTTCAATGACGATTTCGGTGATGTGTTCGGCATCATCTACGCCTTCACCGCCGATGGTTTCTCGGACCGCGAGCTGCGCGATTATGCCGACAGCGTCCGCTCGACGCTGCTGCATCGGGTGGACAAGATTGCGAAGATCGAATTCATCGGTCAGCAGGACGAGCAGGTCTTCGTCGAATTCCTGCCTGACCGTGTCGCCGCCATGGGGCTGGATTACGGCCAGATTTTCGCGGCGATCGCTGCGCAGAACACCGTGCGCCCGGCCGGCACCATCAATACCGGCACCGAAAATCTCGCCTTGCGCGTCTCCGGCGCCTTCAGGAATTACACCGACATTCTCGATGTTTCGCTGAATGCCGGAGGCCGCACCATCCGGCTCGGCGATATCGCGACCGTGCGCCGCGGCTTCGTGGATCCGCCGCAGCCGCTTCTGCGCGTCAACGGCAAACCAGCCATCGCGCTCGCGATCTCGATGCGCGACGGCGGCGACATCCTGCAACTCGGCAAAGACATCTCGAGCGTGATGCGCGACGTGAAGGCCGACCTGCCGATCGGCATCGACGCGATTCAGATTTCCAATCAGCCGCTGGTGGTGGAGCGCGCCATTGGGGATTTCACCACATCGCTCTACCAGGCCATCCTGATCATCCTTGGCGTCAGCTTCCTCATGCTGGGCATACGTCCCGGCACCGTGGTGGCGGTCGCAATTCCGGTGACGCTCGCAGTCGTCTTTCTGGTGATGCAGACGATGAATATCGACCTGCAACGCGTTTCGCTTGGCGCCCTCATCATCGCTCTCGCCTTGCTTGTGGACGATGCCATGACCACCGTCGATGCGATGCTGCGGCGGCTGTCTAAGGGCGACAGCATCGAGCAGGCGTCCAGCTTCGCCTATCACACACTCGCGGCGCCCATGCTGATCGGCACGCTGATCACCATCGCCGGCTTCGTCCCGATCGGCTTCGCGCAAAGTCAGGCCGGCGAATACACGATCTCGCTGTTTCTTGTGGTCGCGATCGCCCTGATCGCATCGTGGCTGGTCGCCGTCCTGTTCACGCCGATCATCGGCGCGCTGGTGCTCAAGCCGCCCGCGCAGGGCGCGAGCGACGAACCCGGCCGCATCATGCGCGGCTATCGCTCTTTGCTGAAGACCGCGATCCGCATGCGATGGCTGACGATCGCGATTACGCTCGGACTGTTTGTTGTCGCGATCCTCGGGCTGCAGGTCATCAACCGGCAATTTTTCCCGCCATCCGACCGCAATGAACTGGTCATCGACCTGCAATTGCCGCGGTCGAGTTCGATCTTCGCCAGTGAAGACGCCGTCAAGAACATCGAGGAAAAATTCCTCAAGAAGAGCAAGGACGTCGATTACTGGAGCGCCTATATCGGGCGCAATGTGACCCGCTTCTATCTGCCGCTCGCGATTCTGCCGCCGAGCGACCATCACTCGCAGATGGTCGTCCTCGCCAAGGACATCGATGCGCGCATGCGCCTCGAACGCGAACTGGCAAAATTCCTGACCGACGAATATCCGCAGGCGATCACGCGCGTCAGCCCGCTCGAAATGGGTCCGCCGATCGGCTGGCCGCTGCAATGGCGTCTCGTTGGCCCCGAACTTGAGGTCTTGCGCAGTAACGCGCTGAAGCTTGCCGAGATTGTCGCCTCGCACCCGGGCGCGAAGCGTGTCCATTTCGACTGGATCGAACCGGCGCGGCAATTGCGTATCGAAATCGATCAGGACGAGGCCCGGCGTCTCGGTCTGACCAGCCAGGCCCTCGCCAACACCTTGAGCACGGCCATTTCCGGATCGACCGTCACGCAATTGCGCGACGACATCTACCTCGTCAACGTGGTTGTCCGCGCCGATGCGAGGGATCGCGTCGCGCTCGATACACTGTCAACGCTGCAGGTGCCGGTGCCCGGCGGACGCACCGTCGCGCTGTCGAGTTTCGCGACGTTCTCCTACGATCAGGAGCAGCCGCAGATCTGGCGTCGTGACCGCGTGCCGACGCTCACCGTGCTCGCCGATGTGGAGTCCGGCTGGCTACCCGAAACGGTCGTCGTCGCGATCAAAGACAAGATCGACAAATTCAACAGCGAATTGCCGCGAGGCTATCGGATCGAACTTGGCGGCACCGCGGAGACCAGCGCGGAAAGTCAGGCCGCGGTGTTTGCTGTGATCCCGATCATGATCCTGATCATGCTGACGCTGCTGATGATCCAGCTGAAAGAATTCGGACAGGTTGCCATGGTGGTGATCCTGCTTCCGCTCGGATTGATCGGCGTTGTCGGCTTCCTGCTGTTGTTCAACCGGCCGCTCGGTTTCGTCGCGATCCTCGGAATCCTCGCGCTGATCGGCATGATCGCCAAAAACGCGGTCATTCTGTTGTCGCAGTTCACGGAGGAACGCGCCGCCGGCGCCTCGCCCGAGGACGCCGCGATCAAGGCCGCCATGGCGCGCGCGCGTCCACTGGTTCTGACTGCAATCTCGACCGTGCTTGGGCTGATCCCGATCGCGCCGACCCTGTTCTGGGGTCCGATGGCGTTCGCGATCATGGGCGGCTTGCTGATCGCGACCATCCTGATGCTGATCTTCCTGCCGACGATCTACGTCATGTGGTTCAACTTCCTCGAACGGCGGTCGCCCAAGCAGGCCGCAGCGGGCACACCATGAGCGAGCGTCGCGGATCTCCTCTGCTGGCCTTCGTGTTGACGATGGCGCTCACGGTCCCGCTCCTCGCCGTCAGCGTGGGCGTCGCCGACGCGCAATCCTCCGCGCAGCGCCGCTCCGAGCGGCCGCTTGTTCCGCGCTCGCAGGCGCGCCGGCAGGCCGACCGCGCAGGTCAGCAAATGTATGTGCCCGGTCACTGGGCTTGGGATCGCCGGCGAAACGAATATGCCTGGGTCGCGGGACGCTGGGAGCGCTACGATCCCAGACACGCTTTCGTCGGTGCCGGCTGGCATTTCCGCAACGGACAATGGACCTTCGGACCAACGCGCTGAGGTCTTTGTCGCCATTCAGTTCCCGATCCCCAAAGGATCGATCACGTAGAGGTGGCTCATGAGTGAACGAGGTTATCGGCCCGGAGCGGCATCGCGGATCGCTGTTTCAGCGATGTTCGTGTGGGCATCGGGCATCGATCCGATTCTCGCTCAGGCGCCCGCACCCGGTGCACCCGCGCCGGCCGGAGATCCCGCGCAGGCGGCCAAGGTCTATTCGCTCGCCGACCTGGAATATCTGCTCGGTCCGATCGCACTGTATCCGGACCCGCTGATCGCGCTGATCCTGCCGGCCAGCACATTCCCGCTGCAGATCGTGCAGGCCGATCGCTGGTTGTCCGCAAACGCGGACGCGGTGAAGAACAACGACTTTTCGAGCGCGGACGCGCAGGCCTGGGACAGTTCGGTCCAGGCGCTGACGCGGTTTCCCGAAGTCGTCGAGATGCTCGCGGATCATCTCGACTGGACGCAGTCGCTCGGCGCGGCCTTTTCGCAGCAGCCTCAGGATGTGGCGACCGCAATCCAGTTGCTGCGCGCTCAGGCGCAGAAGGCCGGCAACCTCACCTCCACACCGCAGCAGGTCGTGACAACGCGCGAAGAAGCCGGCGCACCGGTGATCTTTATCGCGCCGGCGCAACCCGACCGGATTTACGTTCCGGTCTACGATCCGGGTGTTGTGTTCACCACCGCACTGACGACCGGACTGGTGTTCGGCACCGGCGTCCTTGTCGGCTCGTATTGGAATAACCGCTGGGGCTGGAATAACCGGAACTGGAATACGGTATGGATCCATCAGCCGGTCTGGCATCCCGGTCGTCCCGGCGGTCCGCCGCCCGGCGTTTGGCGCCCTGATCGTCCGGGCAATCGTCCGGATCGCCCCGGCCACCGTCCCGGCGGAGGACGGCCCGATCGTCCCAACGTGCGGCCGGATCGTCCGGGCGATCGCCCCGGTGTGAGGCCGGATCGTCCAGGTGTGAGACCAGATCGTCCGGGTGACCGTCCCGGTGCGAGGCCTGACCGTCCGGGTGCAAGACCGGATCGTCCGGGTGACCGTCCAGGTGTGAGGCCTGACCGTCCGGGTGTGAGACCGGATCGTCCGGGCGATCGTCCAGGTGCGAGGCCTGACCGTCCGGGTGTGAGACCGGATCGTCCGGGTGATCGTCCAGGCACGAGACCTCCGGGTGCGCGGCCGGATCGTCCCGGCGCACGGCCTCCCGTTGCGCGGCCCGATCGTCCGAATGTGCGGCCGCCACAGGCTCGGCCACCACAGGCACGTCCTCCGCAAGCCCGGCCTCCGCAGGGGCGGCCACCACAGGCACGGCCTCCTCAGGGACGGCCGCCGCAGGCTCGGCCACCGCAGGCACGGCCTCCTCAGGGACGGCCGCCGCAGGCTCGACCGCCACAGGCGCGGCCCCCGCAGGCGCGCCCTCCGCAGGCTCGGCCAAGTCGGCCCGCTGCCGCTCCGAACCGCGGCGGTGCGCGGCCGAATAATCCGCGCAATCGCACGCAGTAGCTGTGTGCGATTCGTCCAGAACGGGACAGATCACGCGAAACGACGAACGCCGCCGTATCCCGGCGGCGTTCGAGCGATGCGACCTAACGCGCTGTGACTTATCGCGTGGTGACCTGGCGAACGCGCGCCATGACGATATCCTGCAGGCGCCGCGACTGATCGATGTTGCGATGGTTGAGCCCCGGGCTGCTCGTCAGATTCAGATTGACCTTTTGCTTGTGGCGCGACGGAGCGAACGACGCCCTGCGCCCGACGCCATTGTTCTGATAGAAATTCACGAAGTACTGGACGTTATTCGGCACCGTGAAGGCCTGCGTCGGATCGAAGCTCGCGAAATAGGCGACCGGAATATTCTTGCCATTCAGTCTGCGCGCAATCCGGTACGCGTTGTTCGCGCCGAGCGAATGTCCGATCAGGATGATCGGCGCCCGGCGTCCGTTCCGGTAATTCCGTGCGATCGTATCGGCACTATGCTGCCATCCGCGATGGTTGAGCACAACCGGGCTGAAGCCCTCGGCTGTCAGCTTCGCGCCGAGTTCGTCCATGCCGCGCGAGAAGACATTGGCAAGCCCACGCAGCAGATAGATCTGCGCATCGGTGTTGAGGTTACTCGATGCCTGCGCGAGAACAACGCCGTTCGACAAGGGCGGCGCGGTTTGAACCGGCGCCGGCCCCGACTGCGCCGGTCCGCATACGGACATGACGGCACACGCAAGTGCGACATGCGACACCACGCGGATTGCGCGCAAGACACTCATGGTCCGCCCCCTTCGCCCGGCGGTCATCGGCCGCCGCTTCAGAACGAGCTTTGTGAATGAAAAATCGCAACGCCACAACTGCAGCCGCGACCGTGCCGAAGCGGAGCGATCTGTTGATTTCCAGCCCTTCGCGACCTAATGTCATCGCGTTGCCAGCGCCGTGCGGATGGGGGAGTTGCTGACATGACGTCAGACCATCCCGGACCGGGAAAGCCACGCGGATTTCTGTGGCTGTGGCTTCTGCTCACCTTCATCTGGTTTGCCGCCAATTCATCGCTCGCGATTGAATCGATCCTCACCGGCGCCGTCATCTCCGCCATCCTCGCCTGGATATTCGTGCGGAATTTCCCGGCATGGTCCGACATTCGGCTCACGCCCGAACGGCTGTTTCATTTCATTCGCTATACCGGTGTATTCGTCGTCGAGATGGTGCGCGCCAATGTCAAAATGCTGCGCTACGTTTACGCGCGCCGCATCGACATCGACCCCGGCATCGTCACGATCAGGACAAAGCTGAAAACACCGATCGGTCGGCTTGCGCTGGCCAATTCCATTGCGCTCACCCCGGGATCGCTGGTGATCGACATGGAAGGCGATACCCTGACGGTGCATTGGCTCGACGTGCAGACCACGGACACGGAGGAAGCGACACGCATCATCGTTGGCCCGTTCGAAAAGGATCTGGAGAAGACCTTTGGCTGACATGATCCTCATCCTGGCGGGCGTGCTGATCTTCTTCGCCATCATGTTTTCGGTGGCGCGCCTGATCATCGGAAAGACGGTCGTGGACCGGGTTGCCGCGATCGATCTCCTCACCGTCATCTCGATCTCGATGATCGCGCTCTATGCCCATATCGCGGGACGCTTCGCCTATCTCGACGTGGCGCTGGTCTATGGCGTGCTCAGCTTCCTCGCCGTCGTCGCGACCGCGCGCTATCTGGAACGCGGACTCTAGCGTCATGCTCGAACTCCTCGTGTTCCTCATATGCGGCGCGATCATCACGAGCGCGATCCTCGCGATCCGCCTCAAGGGCGTGCTGGCCGCGGCCGTGAGCGGCGGACTTGCGACGCTGTTTGCCGCGGTCTGCTATGTGCTCCTCGGCGCGCCCGATGTCGCGATGACGGAAGCCTCAATCGGCTCAGGCCTGTCCACGCTCATCTTCCTCTACGCGATCCGCCGCACCACGGGCGCGAAGGGGTGAGCGATGGCTGAATTGATCGGAAGCCTCATCATTCTGCTCGGCGCGTTTTTCCACTTCTCGGCCGGGCTCGGAATGCTACGCATGCCGGACGCCTTCACGCGCATGCAGGCGGGCACCAAGGCCTCCACGCTCGGCAATGCGCTGATCCTGATCGGCATCGCCGTCTATCATCCCGGATGGACGCTGAAGCTCGTGATCCTGATCTATTTCGTGTTCATGACCAATCCGGTGTCGTCGCACGCACTGGCGCGCGCGGCCCGCGCCATCAAGATCCCGATGGCGCGCAAGACCGGCCGCGATGACGTGCCCGGCTCGACCAAAACAATACGGGACGGCGTCTGATGCAGCGCATCCTGTCGGCAGGCGCCCTCGCTTTGTTAGCGATCATCTTCGCGAGCATTGCGATCGGCTATAGCGAGCAGAATACGTTGCGCCCGCTCGCCGAGAGCTATGTGCGGCTGGTGCCGCAGGATCTCGGCGCTCCAAATGTCATCACCGGCATTCTGCTCACCTTCCGCGCCTTCGATACGCTTGGCGAGGTCGCGGTGCTGTTCATGGTCGCGGCCGGCGTGGGACTGGTCCTCGGCGGCAAGACCGCTGCGAAAGCGACCGGCACAGAAGGCGAGACGAAAACGCCCGCCTCCGAGATTGTGGGCAGCGCCACGCAAGTCCTTGTGCCGCTGATCTCGATCTTCGCGGCCTATATCATCATGAACGGGCATATCTCGGCCGGCGGCGGGTTTCAGGGCGGCGCGGTGATTGCGTCCGCCGTGTTGCTGCTTCTGCTCGCAAACCCCTCGCACAAGCTCAATACCGCCTTTCTCAGCATCACCGAGTCGCTTGCGGGTGTGCTGTTCGTGCTGGTCGGCATTGCCGGGCTGATCTTCGCCGGGGGATTCCTCGATAACCGGGTTCTGCCGCTCGGACAGTTCGGCGCCTTCTTCAGTGCGGGCGCGATCCCCGTATTGTCCATTCTTCTCGGCGTGAAGGTCGGATGCGAACTGAGCGTCATCCTTGACCGGTTTCGAAGCTGACATCGGGCGAGCGGGAGACCCAACATGATTTCCACCGTCGTTCTGACCACCGGCCTCATCCTGATGCTGATCGGCATCTGGGGCGCGCTGACCCACCGCAACATCCTGCGCATCATCATCTCGCTGTCCCTGATCGGAACCGGCTCGCACATTCTGATCGTGGCGATCGGTTATGTTCGCGGCGGCACCGCGCCCATCATCGACCGCGCTCTGCCGATCGCCGAAGCACAGGCCCGCGCCGTCGATCCGGTGCCGTCCGCCCTGGTGGTGACGGCCATCGTGATCGGGCTCGCGGTTACGGCGGTGATGCTGGCTTACGCGATCCGGCTCTACGACGCGAAGAAGACACTCTCCATCGGCGCCTTCACGGAGTCGAAATGGTAGGCGGCCTGCTCCACCCGCTGAATATCTTCATCGTCGGGCTCGGCGGTGCGTTTCTGATTCCGCTGCTGTATCGCCTCGGCGGGAACGCGGTGGCGATTGCGCTGGTGCTCGCGCTCGCCGCGATGACAACGATCTCGGGCGCGGGCTTGATACACCTCATCCAGGGCGGCGCGCCGATCGAAATTCTCACCGGCGGAGCGAAGCCGCCAATCGCCATCAATCTCCGGCTCGGCCTGCCGGAAGCGATCTTCGTCGTCAGCGTGAATCTCGTCGCGCTGTTCGGCGCGACCACCATGCTGCGCGAGAAATACGGAACCGTGCTGATCTATCTGCTCATCGTCATGGGCATTCAGGGCATGGTGATGACCCGCGATCTCTTCAATCTGTTCGTGTTTCTGGAAATCGTGTCGATCGCGACCTATGGGCTGCTCAGCCTGCGCGACACACCGGACGCCCTGTCGGCCACATTCAAGTATCTCATGGCCACCGTGCTGGCTTCGGGTTTCTTCCTGATCGGCACCATGCTGATTTATGTCGTGACGGGCCAGCTCAACATTGACGACCTGATTGCGAACCGCGCCGCGATCGCGGGCCCGATCGGCATTGCGGGACTGGCCTTCCTGCTCGCCTGCCTCCTGCTGGAGTTGAAGCCGTTTCCCGCCAACGGATGGGGCCTCGATGTCTACGAGACCGCGCGGCCCGACGTCGCGGCCCTCATCTCCGGTGGCGTGTCGGCCGGTGTATTCTTCGCGCTCCTGAAACTGCTGCCGCTGTTCGAACAGCAATTGCCGCTGATCGCCGCACTCAGCGCCATCACCTTCATATTCTCCAATCTCATCGGATTGCGCCAGACCAAGGCGCGCCGCCTGCTCGGCTATTCGTCGATCGGCCAGATGTCGCTGCTCACCATGGCCGCCGCGCTCATCTATCACCCCGGCGCGGACGCCACGATGCTGCTCGTGATCGGCGGATTGTTCGTCAACCACCTGTTCGCGAAGGTCGGCCTGTTCTGGCTCGCCGGCTATGTCGGCCAGGAGCGCATGCGCGACTGGTCGCTCGCCGGGCGTCCCGCGGCCATCGTGATTTTCTGCGCTCTGGTCGTTGCAATCGCGGGGCTGCCGCCTTTCCCCGGCTTCTTCGCGAAATGGCAACTGATCCTGACGCTCGCGTCCGAGCAGCGATACGTCTTCATTGCGGTTATCCTGACCGGATCGCTGATCGAGGCGGCTTACATGTTCCGCTGGTTCGGGAGCGCGGTGCACCGAAAGGCCGACGTCCAAGCGTCCGGACACGCGGGCGGCCTGATCCCGATCTACGGGATGAGCGCGCTGCTTATCATCAGCGGGACCATCGCCGCGTATTTCGCGGGCCTCGTTGCCGTGTGGGTCGCGTTGCCGCTCGCCGCGGGCGCCGCCGTATGGCTCCTGTCGCGATTGCCGTCGCGCATGCAAGGATTGTTCACGCTTGCGCTTGTCCTGATCGCGGGCATCTGGCTGATCCGCGACTTGTCGGGGCTGAGCCAGCTCTATGCCGTGGTCCTGCTCGCGGGCGGCGTGGTCGTCTCGATCGGCTGCCTCGCGCGGACCGATCCGCGTCCGGCCTTCTATCCGATGCTCGCGGTCATGCTGTTGTCGCTGCCTGCGCTGCCGCGCGCATCGACGAGTCTCGAATTCCTTTTCATCTGGGAACTGATCACGCTCTCCTCATACGTCCTGGTGCTGCGGCGGACCGAGGCAAGGCCGCACGCGCAGCGTTATCTCCTGTTCTCGATCGCCGCCGCGTTCTTCCTGCTGGTCGGCTTCGCGATGATGCACGCGGCCACCGGGACCACGTCGCTGTCCGCGTTCCGGATCGCGGGCCCCGAACTTCTGCCGGTCCTTGTGCTGCTTGCAATCGGCTTTCTGATCAAGGCTGGCGCTGCCGGCGTGCATGTCTGGCTGCCGGGGACCTATGCCGAAGCGGACGACGATGTGTCCGCGCTTCTGTCGGCGGTGATCAGCAAGGTCGCGATCTTCGGGCTTCTGGTCGGAACCTATATCGCGGTCCGGTCCGAGGGGGGCCTCGAGCTCGCGCGCTTGCTGGGCTGGATCGGAATGCTGACGACGCTGGTCGGCGCCATCCTTGCCGTGCGGCAGGACGACATCAAGCGCATGCTCGCCTATTCCAGCATGAGCCAGCTTGGCTACATCGTCGCGGCCATCGCGTTGATGAGCCATCTCGGCTGGGTCACAGCGCTCTATCTCGTGGCCAACCATCTGCTGGTGAAGGGAATCCTGTTCCTCGCCGTCGCGGCGGTGATCCTGCGCACCGGCACGCGGCTTCTGTCCGAACTCGGCGGCCTCGCCCGCATCATGCCGCAGACCTTTGCGCTTGCCGCATTGGCCATCGTCGCGATGTCCGGGCTGCCACCGCTTGCGGGTTTCGGCGGCAAGTGGCTGCTGCTGAGCGCCATGGTGGAAAAGGGCTGGTACGGCTCGGCGCTCATGACGCTGCTCGCGACCTTTGTCGGCTTCCTTTATATGGCGCGATTCATCCAGGCGGTGTTTCTGGGTACTCGCAAGGATGCCTCGCGCAACGTCACCGAAGCGCCGTTCGCCATGCTGCTGGCGCAATATCTGCTAGCTGCCGGCATCCTCGTGATGTCGTTCTTCCCGAAACTGCTGATCGAGCCGATTTCGGCGGCGATCGATCCGCAATTCGCCTCGACGCTGCGCTGGCAGGGCATGTCGCTCGAACTGATCTACGCTTACTGGAATCCGGTGCCGGTGATGGCGCTTGCGGTCGCGGCTGCGGTGCTCCTGTTCGCGCTTTTGTGGTTCGCGTATCGCGCCTGGCCGCTCGGCGCGGTGAAGCGCAGCATCTATTCTTATGCGCAGACCATAGGCGCGGCACTCACCCCGCCGCTCGCCAGCGGGTTCTTCGCCGGACTGGTCGTGATGACGACAACCGCCGCTGAGCGCAGCCGCCGCATCTATACGGGCAACGGCCAGACCTACAATCTCTACATCGTCTATTATCTGCTCGTGCTCTATACATTCGGCGGCGGCGCACAGCAGATATGGGCACTGGCGTCGCCGGGTTAAGCGGCGGAGACAGGTCCGGCTATCCAATTATCCGGATCGCAGAGATGATCACAGGTTTCGGACACCATCGACCATGACGAGCGCATGACAGACACACCCTCTTCCCGAAACGCGACCGGCCGCCTCGCGGTCTATACCGGCATGCTGGCCGTAATCGCGATCGTCACTTCTCTCTATCTTGCGACCAGCGTGTTCGCGCCGGTGGCCTGCGCGCTGTTCATCATCGCGCTCGCCTGGCCGGTCCAGGATTGGCTGCAGAAACGCATGCCGCGCCTCCTCGCGCTGGCGATCGTGATGATCGTCATCGTGATCGTGTTCTTCGCATTTGCCTCCGTGATCGCATGGGGCTTCGGACGGGTCGTGCGCGCGCTGATTTCGGAGGCGCCGCGATTCCAGCTTCTTTACGATCACACCGCGCATTGGCTGGAAGGCCATGGCATTGTCATCGCCGGCATGTGGGCCGAGCATTTCAATCTGCGCTGGCTGATCGGCACGCTGCAAAGCGTCACCGGGCGCGTCAACACCACGGTCTCGTTCTGGCTGGTGGTCGCGGTTTACGTCATCCTCGGCCTGCTCGAAGTGCGCACCATCGAAGTCAAGATCCGCGCGCTCATGAGCAGCGACACCGCGCGCATCCTGATCGACGGCAGCCGCGCTACCGCGCTGCGCTTCCGCCGTTACATGATGATCCGCACCTGGATGAGCCTTGCGACCGGTGCCACCGTCTGGGGTCTCGCCACCATGTCCGGGCTCGCGCTGGCACCGGAATGGGGTGTGATCGCCTTCGCGCTCAACTACATTCCGTTTATCGGCCCGTTCATCGCGACCGTATTCCCGACATTCTACGCGCTCGCGCAGTTCGAATCGTGGCAGGCTGCGCTGGTGGTCTTCGCCGGCCTCAACGTGATCCAGTTCGTGATCGGCAGTTATATCGAGCCGCGGGTCTCCGGCAGCGCGCTCGCGATCTCGCCGTTCATCGTCTTGCTCTCGGTCTTCTTCTGGACCTGGATGTGGGGCCTGTTCGGCGCCTTTATCGGGGTGCCGATCACCATCGCGATCCTGACCTTCTGCGCGCAGCATCCGGCGACGCAGTGGTTCGCCGAATTGCTCGGCGACCCCGACGCACCGCCGAAAACAATCAGCGGCTAACGCGTGATCGTCGGCAGACCCTTGCGGATACGGTCGGAGAAATCGGGCGCATCGCCGGCCTTGATCACCGCCTCGTTGATCAGCGAACGGCGGCGCAATTCGTCGAACGGCAGCGTCGTGTCGATACGGCCCGAGTGATAGAGATAGCTGTCGATCAGACCGTTCAGCAGATGCCGGATATCGAACCGGCCTTCGCGGCCTGCGGCATTGGCATAGCGGATGATGTTGATGGTGCAGCTGTTGGTGAGCAGGTGGTACCATTCCGGCCGCTCGGCCAGTTCATTGATCCGCTTCAGGTAGACCATCAGCAGCGCCCGCGCGTCACCGGGCGACGCGTTGAGGCGATAGAGATAGGTGGCCTCGTTGCGATGCTTGGGACGTGACGCGACCAGATCGCGCTCGCTGCCCACCACGTAGATCAGCTCGAATTGCTTAAACAGCGACGCGATCGGGTCGAAGCCCTCGCCGACTTCCGGACGGGTCTCGATCGAGATGCTGAGCGGCGGCGCATTGTCGAACATGAAGCTCAGGAATGTATGCCCGACCGGGCCCTCGGCCCAGTACGACACATAGAAATCGATCCCGGTCAGATGCGACAACTGGATGTTGCGCTCTTCGTAGCGAATGTCGAAGTCGTGCCGGCTGCGATAGGTGAAATCGCGCACGCCGGTGATCCGCACGTTGTCGCCGTCGATGAAGGCGCGCGGCATCACGGCGACCTCCGGCCGCCACGGCCGGTCATGCGATGCCGGGATGGCGACCCACCACGCCACCACGGCGAGGAAGCCGGCGAAGAACACGTAGGTCCGCCGCGGCCGGGACAGCAACAGCGCCCAGACCGCGAACGCTGCGAATGCGATCGCCATTGTCAGGCGCGCCCATGGCCATGGCAGATTGGAAAAATAGATCGCGAGCGTCGCCCAGGCGACAAGCAGCAGCAGCATCAGGGCCCACAGCCCGGCCAGCAGTCCCGACGTCAGGCGGGACAACAATCCGCGCTGCGGGCGGGTTGAAGCGTCGTGAAGAGTATCTTGTGTCACCTGAGAACCATGTGGCGGTCGCGAGCCCGTCCAGGCACGGACGTCTCACTCTGTTCTGTCATGCCGGCAGCATGCGCCCGCCGGGGCCCTTGCACGGCGTGTAGCACAGGAGGAACCCGGGTTGAACAGCGTTTTCCCCCGGATCGAAAGCGGGCGATTCAGTCAACACAAGTTCGTCATCAGTTTACTGGATGCCCCGCTTTCGCGGAGCATGACAAAGACGGGGACGTTCGAGCGCGCGTCAGCCCTTCGCCGCAAGCCTCATCATGCCTGACACATCCGGCTGCGCATCGAGGCTCTCGATCAGGCCGAGCAACTGATCGGCGCGCGCGGCACCCAGCGCCTCTCCCGCCAGCGCCCTGAATTTCCCCTGCAGTCTCGTCTTCTGCAAGGCCAGGTCGGTTTCGGGCTTTCCGGAATCGTGTTCGGCTTCGATCGAACGGCCGTCCTTCGCGAACAGCCTGATGCCGGTGCGTGTGATCGGGCGGACATCGGCGAGCTGCACGTCGACCTTCTCGCGTGCCTGCGCAATCGAGGGCTCCGCGGCCGCAATATCGGTGAAGCTCGACAGGGCGCTGGTGTCGCGCCCTAGCATCGACAGGGCTGCGACCGTCCGCAGGCTGAATTTCATGGCGAGCCCGGTATCCGGACTGTCAATGTTGCACACGCTGTTCAGCGACTGGTCGGCGGTGACGACGATGCGCTCCACCGCGTCGGGCGAAAGTGCGTGCGCCTTCATCGTTTCGTTGATCGCATTCGCGGCCGCATGCGTCATGTAGCAGGCGGCGTGATACTTGAAGAGATTCTGCCGCAGGAAGAAGCCGCCGGCCGGCTCGCCGAGAGCCGCTTCGGCGTTACGCGCGCCGGCATGCGTCGCGGCAAAACCGTTCGCACATTCGACCGAACCGGTCGCGCTGGTGAAGTCGCGCGCGGCAAGCAGTGCCGCAAACAACCCGTTGAACGCGCCCTTGCCGGCATGCAGCGGCTTGCAATCGGTGCCGAACATCGAGCGGATGCCGGCCGCCTGCGCGGCGGCGATCCCGATCGCGCGCTCGGTCCGGTCGGCGTCGAGCCTCATCAGATGCGCGCAGGCCGCGGCGGCGGCAAATGTGCCGATCGTGCCGGTGCCGTGGAAGCCGCTGTCGTAATGCGTCGGCGCCATATACATGCCGATGCGCGACCCGGCCTCGTATCCGGCCACGAATGATTCAAGCACCTGCCGACCGGATGCCTTGCGCTTCTCGGCAAGCGCAAGCAGCGCCGGAAGGATCACGACGCTGGCATGCGCCGACATTGGCAGACTCACATCGTCATAGTCGAGCGCATGCGCCGCCATGCCGTTGATCAGTGCGGCGTCGAGCGCCGTGGCGCGCGGTGCAAGGCCGATCAGCGTTGCCGGTCCTGATCCGTCGCGGCCGTCGAGCATTTCCGCCGCGATGGCCTGCGATCCGCTTTCGCGCGTTCCCGCAAGCGTGACGGCAAGGAAGTCGGTCACGCATTGCTTCGCCAGTTCGACGATATCGGCCGGATATTGTTCGATCCGGCGCGTGACCAATTCGTCAACCACCGTACGCGTGACCGCGCTCGGGATGCCGCCCTGCGCCTCTTTGACAACCTGCAACATCGTCATGCTCCAGTCAGGGTTATCGCATTCCAACACGTAGCCACCTTACCTCCCCCTGAAAGGGGGAGGTCGACCGTCGTAGCGCAGCGAAGACGGGCGGGTGGGGGTCATATATCTCACGCCACAATGGACCCCCTCC
>CAZIKZ010000008.1:7537-31651 GCA_964539845.1 uncultured Hyphomicrobiales bacterium | reverse complement strand
CTGCGGCTTGCTCGTGAGCGGACTTCGGATTCGAAGGACACTAGCAAACCTACGATTCTAGTGTGGTTTGGTTCGAAAATCCGCTTGAACAGCGCGCGGCAAGAACGAAGCGGATTTCCGAACCACCACACTAGGGCTTCACCGCCTGCCACATCGGCCCTGCATCGGAGCGACAATGTCCGAAGAGAAGACCGTCCGCCGTATCCTGCATTTCAAGTTCACGCTGCCCTCGGCGGATTCAGCGCAACTCCTCAGCATGCTCAAGACCTCGATGCCGTATTCGACGATCTTCGGCGAGGTGAATGTCCGCTTCCTGCAGAATGCCGACGACCGCGCCAAGATCTTGCAGATCGTTGAATACAACGCTCCGATATCGATCGAAGCCAACCGTCAGTCATTCGCCTCCGACATGAGGGTGCAGGCCTATCTGCAGGTCTGGCGCTCGATGGCGCCAAATGTCGAAATGGATGTGTATCAGGAGCTTGAGGGGTAGCGGATCGCCCGCCAACCTTTGAGCGGGTCGTCCCCGCGCGAGAACCCATATCCAGAGCGGCGGTTATGGGTCCCCGATTTCGCGGCGACGACCAGATCGAAACTCACGACGTGGTTACGTCTGCAACTCCTGCAGCCCTTCATACAATTTGAGCGCCTCGGGATTCGCCAGCGCCTCTGTATTCTTCACCGCGCGGCCATGCACCACGTCGCGAACCGCAAGCTCGGTGATCTTGCCGGACTTAGTGCGCGGGATGTCGGCAATCTGGATGATCTTCGCCGGCACATGGCGCGGTGAGGCGCCGGCACGGATCTTCTTCCTGATGATATCGCGCAACGCATCGTCGAGCGTGACCCCGTCCTTACACCGCACGAACAGGATGACGCGGACGTCGCCATCGAAATCCTGTCCGATGGCGATAGCCTCCATCACTTCCGGGATCTGTTCGACCTGCGCGTAGATCTCGGCGGTGCCGATGCGCACGCCGCCGGGATTGAGCGTCGCGTCGGAGCGGCCATGGATGATCAGGCCGCCATGTTTTGTCCATTCGGCGAAATCGCCGTGGCACCAGACATTCGGGAAACGATCGAAATAGGCGGCGTGATACTTCTTGCCGTCGGCATCGTTCCAGAACATCACCGGCATCGAGGTAAAGGGCTTCATGCAGACCAGTTCGCCCTTCTCCTCGACGATATGCTTGCCATCGTCCGACCATACATCCATCGCCATGCCGAGGCCGGGCGCCTGGATCTCGCCGCGATAGACCGGCGCGGTCGGATCGCCAAGCACGAAGCAGGACACAATATCGGTGCCGCCCGAGATCGATGCGAGGTGCAGGTCCTGCTTGATGTCGGAATAGACGTAGTCGAAGCTTTCGGCCGCGAGCGGCGAGCCGGTCGAGGTCATCACGCACACCGACGAGAGGTCGTGCGTCTTGGCGGGATTGACGCCCGCCTTCTTGCAGGCGTCGATGTATTTCGCAGATGTGCCGAACAGCGTGATCTTCTCGTCCTGCGCGTAGTCGAACAACACGTCAGGCTTTGGCGCAAACGGCGAGCCGTCCCATAAAATCAGCGTCGCGCCGGCGGCGATGCCGGAGACGAGCCAGTTCCACATCATCCAGCCGAGCGTGGTGAAGTAGAATACGCGGTCGCCGTCACGCACATCACTCTGCAGACGATGCTCTTTCAGGTGCTGCAGGAGCGTCCCGCCGACGCCATGCACGATGCATTTCGGCACACCGGTCGTTCCGGATGAATAGAGGATATAGACGGGGTGGTTGAACGGCACGCGCGCGAAGGTGACGGGCTTCGCCGTAAAGGGCGCAAGAAACGCATCGAGCGTGACAGCGCGCGGCACCGCGGCGGCGACCTTTTCCGCCGTCTTCAGATAAGGAACGATCACGACCTTTTGTGTGGTCGGGAGCTGGCCCACAATGTGGGTCAGCCGCTCGGTCAGATCGATCGCCTTGCCATTGTACCAATAGCCGTCAACAGCCAGGAAAACCTTCGGCTCGATCTGGCCGAAGCGGTCGAGCACGCCGCGCTCGCCGAAATCCGGCGAGCAGGACGACCAGATCGCTCCGAGCGACGTCACCGCCAGCATCAGGCCGACCGATTCGGGCAGGTTGGGCAGCATGGCGGCGACACGATCGCCCTTTCCCACGCCGGCCGCAGCGAGCGCCTGCTGGGCGCATGAGACGAAGTCATGCAATTCGTCCCAGGACCAGCGGTAGGCGACCTTGTCCTCGCCGCGGAACACCATCGCCTCGCCTGCGCCTTTTTTGCGCAGTAGATTCTCGGCGAAGTTGATCGAGGCATCGGGGAAAAACGTGGCGCCCGGCATCCTGTCGCCGTCGATCAGGCGTCGCGCGCCCTTCTCACCGATCACGCCGCAGTAATCCCAGACCAAGTCCCAGAACAGGTCAGAATAAGCCACCGACCATGCGTGAAGATCGTTGTAGGTCTGCAACGCCACACCATGCCGGGCGTTGACCTGCCGCAGGAAATCCATGACCTGGCTCGCGGCCGCGCGTTCCGGGCTTGGCGTCCATAACGGTGTGTCGTTCATCGAAATTCCCCCTCCGGCGACCCAGTGTAACCGGCTCCCCATACACTAAAATAGCCCAGGTCAGCCCCCCGGCAGCAGGCCACGAAAGGGTCACAGAGGGGTGGTGATTGGACCGCGCACGAGGTTGCGCCGTGCAACCCATGGCCCGTATAGTTCGGCCGCTTCTCGAAACCGGAAAAAATGAAGTTGTCAGCGGTCACTGGCTTCAAACGCCTGGCTCTCGCGGTTGGCGCCCTGATTCTGGGCGTCTTTGGAGCACTGGCCGTTGTATCGTTTCTGATCCCGAAAGATCAGGTGCGCGAGGCCGTCAAATCCGAAATTCGCGCCGCCACGGGCCTTAACCCGTTGTTGCGTGGCGACGTTTCGGTTTCGCTGTTCCCTTATGGCCAGGTCACGCTGACCGATGTCGCCCTTGGCGAGGGACCGGGTGACCCGCCCCTGCAGGCCGCTCGGCTGGTGGCGCGACTGAGCTTCCTGCCGCTCCTGATGGGACGCGTTGATATCGCCGACATCACGCTGGCCGAGCCGCGAATCGTCCTGGCCATCGACAAGACCGGCCGTTCGAACTGGGATGGGCTTCGCTCGTCGCTTGACCGGGCGATGGAACCGGGGGCGCCGTCTTTCTCGGAAATCCGCATCAACAACGGCACGTTGATCGTACGCGACGATTATCGCGAGATCTTCGAATACGTTTCGAACGCAGACCTGTCGTTTGCCTGGCCCGCCATATCGCGCAGCTTCGCAGTGACCGGTAGTGCCCGCTATCGTGGCGAGCCGATCGAAATCGGAGTCACGCTCGCCAACTTCACCGCGGCGCTTCAGGGTGAGCGCTCCGCGCTGAAAGTGCGCCTTGCCGGCCCACCGCTGAAGTTCACCTTCGACGGCGCCATAGGCACCCGGCCGACTTTAAAAATCGAAGGCGCCACGTCAGCGGATTCGGTGTCGCTGCGGCGGGCGATAGGCTGGCTCGGCAAGAAGCCGCTGCCGGGGGGCGGCTTCGAGCGTTTCTCGCTCAAGGCGCAGACCAATATGGTCGGTGGCACGATTGCCTTGTCGCAGGTCAATCTCGAACTGGACGGCAATGTCGCCGAAGGCGTTCTCACCTTCGCGGCCGATGGACGCCAAACCCTGCAAGGCACGCTCGCGGTCGATGAACTCGATTTGACACCGTATCTGTCGACCGTGCGGCTGCTGACCGGTGCAGAGCGCGAGTGGAGCCGGGCACGGTTCGATCTCGACGGCCTTGCAACTGCCGACCTCGATCTGCGGCTGTCCGCGGGCAAAGTCATCATCGGGCCGACAACCCTCGGGCGCACGGCGATCGCGACCAACCTGCGCGGCGGCAATCTGGGGATCACCATCGGCGAGGCGCGCGGCTTCGGCGGTGTGATCCGCGGCAACATCGGCCTCGCGAGATCCGAACAGGGCGCCACCTTTTCCTCGCAACTGCAATTCGACGGCGTCAATCTGGAGCGCTGTATCGGTGACTTGTTCGGCCTCAAACGGATCGAGGGCAAGGGCAACATGACCGTGTCGCTCGAAGGCACGGGCCCGAACGTCTATGCGCTGACGCGCACGCTCAACGGCGAAGCCACGCTGACCAGCACCAAGGGCGCGCTAACCGGACTCAATGTCGAACAATTGCTGCGGCGGCTGGAACGCCGGCCCCTCTCGGGTGGAAGCGAGTTCCGCAGCGGCCGGACGCCGTTCGAGGAACTGTCGGTCCGCATGAAAATCGCGCAGGGCAATGTCACCGTGGAAGACGTGAACCTGCGCGGCCCCGCGGTGCGCCTCGATATCGCCGGTGAGGCGTCGATCCCCGGTCGTGATCTCGACCTCAAGGGCGTCGCGACGCTGGTTTCGGCAAGCGCGAATACCAAACCGTTTGAACTGCCCTTCGCCGTGCAGGGACCGTGGGACGATCCGTTGCTGTTGCCGGACGCGCAGATCCTGATTCAGCGCTCCGGCGCTGCGGCGCCTCTGCTCGAAGCATTGCGGGCCCGGCGCGATGCAGCACGCGTGCCGCCCGCAGCAACACCCGCGGTGCAGCCCCCTGACTCGCCTGCGATCAATCAGCCAGTTCCCGCTGCGCCGCCGAGCGCAAAGCCGGACGCACCCGTCACGCGTGAGGCCCTGGTTCCACAGGAGGCCGAGGCGTCGGCACCCGTTGGGGCGGCCCCCGGAAACGAACCCGACGCCGCGCCGGCTGCGCCCGAGAGCGAGAAGACGGCTCCAGCCCCGGCCGAAAAAGCCGAATAAACGCAAAGACCGGCGCGTCGTCCGTGCCGGCAGCGGCGCATTCGACTATGATTCGCCGATCGCGAATCAGAGACTGCGGATGCTGTTTTCCACCCTGCGAACGCTGGTGAAGGTCGCCGTCGCCTCGCTCATTGTCGGCACCATCCTCTCGCATTTCGGCATCACAGCCGAGGCGCTGCTGCGCGAAGCGGGGGTCACTCCCGAGCGCGTGACGGAGTATGGGCGGCGCGCCTGGGATTGGGCCGCACCGAACCTCATGCTCGGCGCGATCGTGATCATCCCGGTTTGGTTCCTGGTCTTCTTGTTCCGGCCGCCGGGCGCGAGCAGCGAGTAACCTCTTCCCTCTCCCGTCAGGGCAGCGGGTGAAGGCGTCATACAGCCCGCAGCATTCCCGTCTTCGGATGGCAGTTGCGGTATTCGAAGAACTGCTCGTCCGCGGCTGCGACCGTGACCTCGTGATAGAGCCGCAGCTTTGCGGACGGACCGAGCTTCATTAGATATTTCATCGCCGCGCCGAAGATCGCGACATGGGTCGGGTGCGATTCCGACCAACGTTCCAATGCATCGAGACTCCTCCACCAACTCATGCCGAAGGATTTCTCAACCGGCTTCCCGTCTGACCCGATGACACGCATGTAGCGATTGGCGAAACAGCCGCATGACAGGCCCTCGTCGCGCAGAAACTCCATCCCCGCGCGAAGCACCGGCTCAACATCGTCGATGTACATCCGCCGCTCGGCATCGTCGGTGTCCGACCAATCCTGACCGGAGCGGATCAGACACAGATTCTCGTGCGGCACGATCCGGACATGGGAATTCGCAGCGTCGGCCTTCGGCGTGCCGGATGCGGGCATCGCATCGGTTTGGCTGAGCGGTATGCGATCACGCATCCCGCCCCAATAAGCATGCTCGCGCACCATGTCACTCAAGCCATCGGCCATGACGGCGATTCCTTCCATGCGCCCGGCCCACGAGAACAATGTCTCGTAGCGGGTGATCGAGGGGCGCAGTATCTCAGTGAAAAAGCCGAGCGGCCCAGGTTTTTCCTCACCGGTCCACGACGCCCCGCGCGCTTCGAACCATTCATCGAAGCGCTCCGGATCGTCCCAATAGGCGATGGTGACGATGGTCTCGTAGCCTGCCTCGTCGGTGTATTGCGCACGGTCCCAGTGTCCGGGACCGTTGTCCGCCTTGAATGCCGCCGCAAGCGCAGCGAGTGGTGCCTGCGTCGGCGCCTCATCAGCAGCGCGGAACTGAAGGCCGAAATAGGCCATCACCACGCGCGCGACGTCCGGTTTGTGCCGCGCCACGAAGGCCGGATAGGGCGGCGTATAGTCGTCGCCGTATCGGGTATGACGGGTGCGTGCGGTCTTCAGGTGATCGGGGATCGCCGATTCCATCAGGCTGCCTCCTCGCCCCCGTCCTTGACCAGCGTGAGCGCATCGCTACGGGCTCCCGCGACCGCAGGCGCATCAGCTCCGCCGCGCGTCATTTCGCTGCCCGTGCGCCGCTTGAGCACCACGCGGTCGCCCGGCGTCTTGTCGAGGATAAGGCGGGTGACGTCCGGTCGCGAATAATGGCCGGCAGGATCGGCCGCGGCCTTCGCCAGCGAAATCATGCCGAGATCGATGTCGGCGTAGACCAGCCCCTCCTCGGTCTCAGGCAGCGGCGCATGCATCAACTGACCATCCGGTGCATAGATCGTCGCAAAGCCGCCACCCTGAAGCAGCAACTGCTTCTTCATGTCGTCGGTGCACATCATGTCGATCATCTCTTTCGACACGACCGCACACGGCGCGATGGCGAAACAGCCGCCCTCGACCGCGTAGATCTGGGTCGCGGCATTGTTGACCTGCGGCCCAAGCGCATAGGCGCCGCCGCGATAAAGCGAGAAGCTTGGCCATGACGCGATATGCACCTGCTCGTTCTGCGCATACATCGCGTATTTCGAGAGCGGTTGAAGATGCTCCCAGCAGCACAGCGCACCGACGCGGCCGAGGTCCGTTTGAAACACCGACAGATCGGAGCCGTCGCCCTCGCCATACACGGTGCGCTCGACATGGGTCGGCTTCAGCTTTCGTCGCGTTGCGATGGTCTCGCCGTCCGCGCCGATGATCCATTGCCCCATATAAAGGCTGCCGCCGTGCTTCTCGCTGTGGCCCATCACCACCATGATGTTGTTGTCTTTCGCGGCTTTCGCGATGCGATCGGCCTGCGGCGAGCCATAGACCAGCGAATTGTCGTGATAGCGCTGGATGAACTGCATGCTCCAGACCGGCGAATCCAGCCAGATGAAGAACGGATAGCCGGGAATGAAAGTCTCCGGGAATGCGATCAGCGATGCGCCATTCGCAGCCGCTTCCTTGATGAGCGCGATCGACTTGTCCACGGTCTTGTCGAGATCGAGGAAGACCGGCGCAGCTTGCACCGCGGCGGCCTTGAACTTCGGATGCGTGACGGACATCGGCAATCTCCCTCTTCCGGGACGGCATTGCGCCGTCAATCCTGCCGAAAACGATAGGCCGGCGTCCCTGCCCGCGCTTGCCTCCCCCTCGCGCCCGACTTGACTGAGCCTCGCAACGATGGCGTCGATTTGCCTCATTTTATGCATGGACAGGACGGCCGGCGTTGTTACGCTTAGGTCCCATGCACAAGTTGTGGTCCACCGACGCAGTGGAATCGCGCGACCGCCTCTCCTATTGGATCGAGGCAGTCTGCAATACCTATGTGCAACTGGATTGCGATATACCGCAGCGCGATCAGGCTTTCAGCGGCACCATCGAGGCGAACCAGCTTGCGACACTCGGATTGTCGCGCGTGACAGCGTCGCCGCAATGGGTGCGGCGCACGCCCGCAAAAATCGGTCGCGCCACCGAAAACTATTTTCTGGTCAGCATCCAGACCAAGGGCCATGGCAAGATCGTGCAGGATGGCCGCATTGCCGATCTCGCCCCCGGAGATTTTGCGCTCTACGATTCAACCCGGCCCTATGAGTTGATCTTCGACGAGCCGTTCCAGCAGCATGTGCTGCAATTGCCCGGCGCCATCCTGCGCGGGCGCTTGCGCGACACCGAAATGCTGACCGCACGCAAGGTGTGCGGAGACCGGGGCGCGGGCCATCTGATGATCGGCATGATCAACACGCTGGCAGCCGACATCGATACGCTGGAAACGGGATCGGTTGCCGCAATCGCGGAGAGCGTGGAGAATATCCTGGTCGCGGGGCTGTGCTCGCTGCCGGGCGCAGCGGATCCCGCAGTGTCGCAACTCACGGCCTATCACCGCGACCAGATCAAGGCTTACGTGCTGCGCCACCTGCGCGATCCTCGATTGTCGGTCAATGCGATCGCTGCGCATCTGCGGCTGTCGCCAAGCACGATCTATCGCGCCTTCACGGGTGAGCCGATCTCACTCAATAGCTGGATCTGGAATCAGCGCCTCGATGGTGCGAAGCGCGATATCTGCGATCCCGCCCTCGCGGGCCGGACGATCACGGAGATCGCGTTCGGCTGGGGCTTCAACGATGCCGCGCATTTCAGTCGCATCTTCCGCGCGCGTTTCGGGTGTTCCGCAAGGGAATTGCGCACGGACTGCGTGCGGAAAGCATGAGCCGTTATAGCGGCGCGCCCCTCATCTCCGGCTTTTCCGCTGCTGCATAGCGCTTCGTCAGCAGCGAGGCCGCGACCACTACGATCGCAACGAAGGCGAGCATCAGCGTCGAGATGGCATTGATCTCGGGTTTCACGCCAAGCCGCACCTCCGAATAGATGCGGATCGGCAGCGTGGTGGCGCCCGGTCCTGTTGTGAAGCTCGCGATCACAAGGTCGTCGAGCGAGAGCGTGAAAGCGAGCATGAAGCCCGCCAGAACCGCCGGCAGGATCAGGGGCAGCGTCACCGTCAGGAAGGTGCGGAATGGCGGGCAGCCGAGATCCATCGCCGCCTCTTCGAGGCTCCAGTCGAACGCAAGCAGCCGCGACTGCACGATCACCGTCACAAAGCACATGGTCAGTGTCGTATGCGCGAGCGTCGTCGTGATCATGCCGCGCTCGATATCGATCGCGACGAACAGCAGCAACAGCGCGAGCCCGATGATGACTTCCGGCATCACCATCGGCGCATAGACCATTGCCGAAAATGGCAGACGGCCGCGGAAGCGCCCCATGCGAACGAGCGCAAGTGCGGCAAGCGTACCAATCGCTGTCGCGAGGCACGCGCTCATGAACGCGATGCGGATACTGACCCACGCCGCCTGCACGATCACTGAATCGTCGAGCAGTGCGCGATACCAGCGCAACGACCAGCCGCCCCAGACCGCAACCATCTTCGAATCGTTGAACGAATAGATGATGAGGATCGCGATCGGCACATACAGGAACACAAGGCCGAGGGCGACCGACACGATGTTAAAGGGCGATGTGCGGCGTTGCATCGCTACCTCTGCTCCAGTGCGCGCATCTGGACCGTCTGATAGAACAGGATCGGCACCAGCAGGATCGCCAGCAGCACCGTCGCGAGCGCCGACGCCACCGGCCAGTCCTTGTTGGAGAAGAACTCGCTCCACAACGCTTGTCCGATGAACAGCGCATCGGAGCCGCCGAGCAAATCGGGGATCACGAACTCGCCAACGATCGGGATGAAGCATAAGAGCGAGCCCGCAATCACACCAGGCAGCGCCAGCGGCAAGGTTACCAGCCAGAACGCCTTCCAGCGCCGGCAACCGAGATCGGCCGCGGCTTCCAGCAGCGTCTCGTCCATTTTCCCGAAGGAGGCGTAAAGCGGCAGCACCATGAACGGCAGATACGAATAGACGATACCGATGAAGATCGCGGTGTCAGTCGCAAGCCAGGTCACCGGCGCCGAAATGACACCGAACGCGAGCAGCGCGTCGTTGAGCAAGCCGTCGCGCTGCAGAATGTTGATCCAGGCATAGATGCGGATCAGGAATGCCGTCCAGAACGGCAGGATCACCGCAATGACCAGAATGGGCTGCAAACGTTGCGGGCTACGCGCCATGCCGTAGGCGATGGGGATACCGATCGCGAGCAGGATTAGGGTCGAAACGCCCGCGAATGCCAAGCTCCGCAGATAGGACGAAACATAGAGCGAGTCTCCGAACAACAATTTAAAGTTGGCGAAAGACAGCGCGCCGATGAAATCCTTTACGCCCTGCCAACCGGCCGACAGATCGAGTACCGGACTATAGGGCGGCTGCGCCAGCTCGGTCTGCGACAGCGAGATGCGCAGCACGATCAGGAACGGCACCAGCAGGAAGACAATCAGCCACGCATAGGGAATGCCGATCACAGCGCGGCGATACCAGCGGTCGAACTTCGCAGGAGCCGCCATCGTCAATCTCGCAACAACACGGCGGCGTCCGGAGCGAAGCTGAGCCATGCTTCGTCGCCGCGATGCAGCAAGCTGGAGGCGCGACGATCCTTGTTCGCGACCGACGCTTTCACCATCGTGCCATACTGATCGCGTATCTTGTAAACGGAGAGATCGCCGAGATAGGCAATATCGACAACATGCCCGTGCAGCGTGTTGGGTGCATTCGCGGCCGGCTCGCGCGCAATATCGAACTTCTCCGGACGAACCGCGACCGAGACGCTCTGGCCATCGCCAAAACCGTCCTTGCGCGTGACGACCAGCCGGCCCGCCTTGGTATCGATGGACGCAAGCCCATCCTGATGGCCGGATATCGGGCCCTCGAACAGATTCACCTCGCCGATGAATTCGGCGACCCAGCGGGTCTTCGGATTTTCGTAGATCTCCCCCGGCGTGCCGACCTGGACGAGCTTTCCGGCATGCATGACGCCAAGCCGGCCCGCCATGGTCATCGCCTCTTCCTGGTCGTGAGTGACGATAATGAAGGTGAGCCCGAGCCGCTGTTGCAACGCCATCAATTCGAACTGGGTCTCGTCGCGCAGCTTCTTGTCCAGCGCTCCGAGCGGCTCATCGAGCAGAAACACCTTGGGAGATTTGGCAAGCGCGCGGGCGAGCGCCACGCGTTGCCGCTGGCCGCCCGACAATTGATGCGGCTTGCGGTGGCCGAATTGCTCGAGTTTCACGAGCGCCAGCATTTCAGCGACGCGTTTCTCGATCGCGGCTTTCACCCGGTTTTCCTGGCGCAGGCCGAAGGCAACGTTACCGGCGACGGTGAGATGTGGGAACAGCGCGTAACTCTGGAACATCATGTTCACTGGCCGCTCATAGGGCGGAACGCCGACGATGTTCTGGCCGTCGAGCAACATCTGGCCTTCGTCCGGCATCTCAAAGCCGGCCAGCATGCGCAGGAGCGTCGTCTTGCCGCAGCCAGACGGCCCGAGCAGCGCGAAAAACTCGCCCCCGGCAATGTCGAGCGACACGTTATCGACGGCGGTGAAGGTACCGAAGCGCTTGCTCACGCCTGCAAAGCGAACCATCGGCGTAGTCAATTGAGGCCGGTCCGGAGAACTGGCCGGGTGATCTGGCATGATGCATTCCGAAAAACAAACGGCGATTCCGTCCGTCCCCGAAATTAGTCCGCTTGGGCGGGAGGCTCAAGCTGTTCGGAATCGCAGCCTCAATCAGCCTCATTCCGAAGGAGCAGCCTCCGCCCCGGAGGACGAAAGCGGATTGAAGGTGGAGTTCGTTATCCCAACCAGACCGGCTCGCCTGCCTCGGCCAGTGCTTCCATATTGGCACCGACCTTGCGCGGCGCGGGACCGTAATAATCACCGATGCGGACCATCTCGCGTGGTTTGGCACGGATGGCCACGATGCGTTCGAAGATCGTCTTTGCGGAAATCGGCTTGCAGAGGAACTCGTTCACGCCAAGCCGCACCGCTTCTATCACGGTCTTGCGCTCAACCTGGCCGGTCAGCATGACGACAGGAATCGCCGGCACCGGGAATGTCAACGGCGAGCGCACGATGCGCATGAATTCCGCGCCGTTGATATCCGGCAGGTCCCAATCGAGAATGACGACGTCCGGAGTGAGCGAGATGATCGCCTCGAGCCCGGTCGCGCCGTCCTGCGCGTCGTAGAAGGTGCGGATTCCGTTCGCCTGCAGAAGGCTGCGGATCACCTTGCGCATGTAGTGATCGTCATCGATGACGAGCACACGCGTCGACCGCACAAGCTCTTGCACGCTTTTCGATTTCAGTGATTTCACGATAGTGGGCTCTGTCCGTCGGAAATATCGATTTGACTCGTTTTATATGCGCATTCGCGGGTTTCACCCGGTTGAACCGCGTGGGTACAATTTGAATCGATTACCGGTCAGGCACGACCGATGCCGTCAAGGGTGCGTTAATGTGCGGCTGACGGCGTCGCGCCAACCCTGCCACTTGCGCTCTCGCGTTGCCGCGTCCATGCCCGGCTCGAACCGACGGTCGCGCTGCCAGGTCGCAGCAAAACCGGCAAAATCCGGGTAGAGACCGGAAGCGAGACCCGCGAGATAGGCTGCGCCCACCGCGGTGGTTTCCATGATCCGCGGCCGGTCGACCGGCGCATCCAGGATGTCCGAGAGAAATTGCATGGCTGCGTTGCTCGCCGTCATGCCGCCATCGACGCGCAGCACTGTGCCGGCAGCGGCCGGCCAGTCGGCGTGCATCGCCGCGATCAGATCGCGGGTCTGGTAGCCGACCGCTTCCAGCGCCGCCCGCGCGAACTCTGCGGCACCCGAATTGCGCGTCAACCCGAACATGGCGCCGCGCGCCTGCGCATCCCAGTACGGCGCACCAAGGCCGACAAAGGCCGGCACCAGATAGACTTGTTCCGCCGGGTCGCTCTGCGCCGCAAGCGCATCTGTCTCCGACGATGACGCGATTAGTTTCAGCCCGTCGCGCAGCCATTGCACCGCGGCGCCGGCGACAAAAATCGCGCCTTCGAGCGCGTAGGTACGCTTTCCATCGATCTGATAGGCGATTGTCGTCAGCAGGCGGTTACGCGACGCGACCGCGCGGTCGCCGGTATTGAGCAATGCGAAGCAACCGGTGCCGTATGTCGATTTCATCATGCCGGGCGCAAAGCACGCCTGACCAATGGTCGCGGCCTGCTGATCGCCGGCAACGCCACGGATCGGGATGGCTCCGCCGAATGCGTCTGTCGTGCCATAGGATCCGGTACAATCCCTGACGTCAGGCAAAAGCGCTGGCGGCACGCGAAACAGGTCCGCTAGCTCCGCGTCCCACTGGCCGCGGTGGATGTCGAACAGGAGCGTTCGCGCCGCATTCGTGGCGTCGGTCGCGTGCACACGCCCGCCGGTGAGCCGATAAATGAGAAAACTGTCGACGGTACCGAAAGCGAGTTGGCCCGCTTCCGCTGCTTCACGCGCACCTGCGACGTGATCGAGCACCCAGGCGATCTTGGTCGCGGAAAAATAGGGATCCAGCACGAGGCCGGTTTTCGCCGCGACCGCAGCCTCGTGACCCGCATTGCGCAAGGCTGCACAGACATCTTCGGTGCGGCGGTCCTGCCAGACGATCGCGTTGTGGATTGGCTTGCCGGTCACGCGGTCCCAGATCAGCGCGGTCTCGCGCTGATTGGTGATGCCGATTGCGGCGATATCGCTTGCGGTTAGGCCGGCCTTCGCGATGGCGCCCCTCACCGTCGCGCCGACGCTCGACCAGATCTCCTCGGGATCGTGTTCGACGTGGCCCGGCGCTGGATAGATCTGTCTGAATTCCTGCTGCGCGGTCGCAAGGGGCCGCAGCGTATCATCGAATACGATGGCCCGTGTCGAGGTCGTACCCTGATCGATCGCGAGAATGGCGGCCATCTCAGGTTACGAGCCTCAATGTGGGCAAAGGCGACATGAAGCGCTGCAGCGCGGCGCGCTCGATATCGGTGAAACGCAGGCCGAGTTTTGTTCGACGCCACAATACATCGTCGGCGTCGAGCGCAAATTCCTTCGTCATTGCATAGCGGACCTCGGCTTCGGTGAGATCGGCGCCGAAGCGTATGCCGAGCGCCTCGTAGCTGTCGGCCTTGCCGAGGACATTGCTGATCCGGGTTCCATAAGAACGCACCAGACGTTCCGCGTGCTGCTCCTCAAGAAACGGCCAGATACGGAGCGCGAGCGCGACCTGCGCTTCGACGCCGTTATAGGGAAAGTCGCCGCCCGGTAGCGGCGCACGCGCCGTCCAGGGCCGGCTCGGCGTGAACGCTTCAGCGAGCTTCTTCATCGCGGCTTCGGCGAGCCTGCGATAGGTCGTGATCTTTCCGCCATAGACGCTGAGCACTGGGGCATGGCCGAAACTTTTGTCGAAAGCGAGATGATAGTCACGCGTCACGTCTTCCGGCCGTTTCGATCCGTCATCGTAGAGCGAGCGCACACCGGCAAAGGCATGCACAATATCGGCGGGCGCGACCGGCTGACGGAAATAGCGCGTGGCGGTGTCGCAGAGATACGCAATCTCGGCACCTGAGGGGGCAACACCAGCAGGATCGCCGTTGTAATTCTCGTCGGTGGTTCCGATCAGCGTGTAGTCGCGCTCATAGGGCAACGCGAACACCACGCGGCGATCCGGATTCTGAAAGATATAGCCGGTGTCGTGATCGAACAGCTTTTTCACCACGATATGGCTGCCCTTGACGAGGCGAATGCGCGACGGTCCCGGCATACGGATTACCGTCTCGGCGACAAAGCCAGCCCAGGGACCCGCGGCATTCACGAGCGCACGCGCGGTCACAACTTCGCGCTTGCCGCGCGCGTTCAGGATCAGCCGCCACTCTTCGCCGCGTTCAGCGCGCACGCATTTCGTGCGCGTGCGGATGCTGGCACCGCGTTCGGCGGCGTCGAGCGCGTTGAGCACCACAAGACGCGCATCATCTACCCAGCAATCCGAATAGAGGAATCCGGACCGGTAACTCCGCTTCAGCGGCACACCGAGCGGATGATGCGTGAGGTCGACGGTGCGCGTCGGTGGCAGGATCCGCCGGCCGCCCAGATGATCGTAGATAAAGAGGCCGAGCCGCACCAGCAGCGGCGATCGCATCTCCGGCTGAGGCGGCAGCAGGAACCGCAGCGGCCGGATGATATGCGGCGCGTTGCGCAGCAGCACCTCGCGCTCTTTCAGAGCCTCGCGCACCAGCAGGAAGGCACCATGCTCGAGATAGCGAAGCCCGCCATGGATCAGCTTGGTCGAGGCCGAGGATGTGCCGGAGGCGAGGTCGCCCTGCTCCACAAGTAGGACGCGCAGGCCGCGGCCCGCGGCATCGCGGGCGATGCCGGTGCCGTTAACGCCGCCCCCGATGATGGCGAGGTCGAAATCGGCCATCCTCGATGGTTCCTCCGGTCGCCAGCATGACGCGCCGGAGCCGAACCGCCAAGCCGCGCGCTCGCAAAATGGCCGCAAATCCCTATATAAAAGAATGGCCTGCTACCCCCCAACGCGGGCAAGACGGATTGTCCATGCCTGCCCCGCGCCTGCTCGTCATCGAGGGAAACACTGCCGACGGACGGGCCTTGCTGAAGGCCGCCGGCGGCGACGCCCCGAGCCAAGGCTATGCGGATTTGTTGCGCGAGTTCCTGCCGCAGGCCAATGTCGACATCTGCTATCCCGCCGACCCTGGCGCCAACCTGCCCGACAGCGCGGGGCTCGAGTCGTATGACGGTGTCGTCATCACGGGTTCTGCTCTTCACGTTTATGACCAAGGGCCGCATATCGACCCTCAGATCGAGCTTGCGCGCGCCGTATTCGATTCCTCGACGCCGCTGTTCGGAAGCTGCTGGGGCCTGCAGATCATCACCACCGCGGCCGGCGGCAGCGTGCGGCGCAATCCGAAAGGACGCGAGATCGGTTTCGGCCGGCGCATCCGCCTCACGTCGGCCGGACGCGGGCATCCCGTCTTCGCCGGCAAGGACGAAGTGTTTGACGCAGTGACCATCCATCTCGATGAGGTCGAGACGCTGGCGCCGAATATGCAAGTGCTGGCGCTCAATGCATTCTCTGCCGTGCAGGCGGCGGAGGTGAGGGTCAATGGCTGCACGGCCTGGGGCGTTCAATATCATCCGGAATATTCGCTTGCCGACATCGCCGCGAGCTTCCGACGCCATGGCAAGCGCCTGATCGAGGAAAAATTCTTCAATGACCAGGACGAACTGAACGACTATGCCGCCTGGGTCGCGGTGCTGCATGACACGCCGAATAACAAGCCACTCGGCTGGCGGTTGGGTCTGGACTCGACCGTACTCGACAAGAACTTCCGAACCCGCGAAGTCCGCAACTGGATCCACCATCAGGTGTTGCCGACCCGCAGCAAGCGCGGACGGGAGTAGCGTTTGAATTTCCGGGACCGTCACGTAATCGTCACCGGCGGGATTGGCGCGCTCGGAGCGGCCGTGGTCGGCGCGCTTCTCGACCGCGGCGCGACTTGCCATATCCCATTCCGTGACAGCGAGCCCCCGAGCGATTTCGCCTACGCGGCGCATGAGCGGGTGAAGCTTTATCCGTCGGTCGAACTGGCCGATCAGGACCAGACAGATTTGTTTTATTCCAAGATCAGCCCGCTTTGGGCTTCGATCCATCTGGCCGGCGGTTTTGCCGCGAAGAAACTCAGGGATAGCAGCAAGGCCGACCTCATGGCGCAGCTCGACACCAATATCGTGAGCTGCTTTTTGTGTTGCCGTGCGGCGCTGAAAGCATTCGGCGCGGACGCCGGCCGCATCGTCAATGTCGCAGCGCGCCCCGCTCTGGAGCCGCGGACGGGCGCCGGAATGACTGCCTATACAATCGGCAAATCGGGCGTGGCGGCGCTGACCATGGCGCTGGCGGAAGAAGTCGCGAAGGACGGTGTTCTCGTCAATGCGGTAGCCCCTTCGATCATGGATACGCCGGCAAACCGCAACGCCATGCCGAAAGCCAACCATGACCTCTGGCCCAAAGTCGAGCAGGTGGCCGCGACCATTCTCTTTCTTGCGTCACCTGAAAACACGGTCACGCGAGGTGCTATCGTTCCGGTTTACGGACGCTCGTAACCATCGGCTGAGACCAGTATGATCCGCCCACCCGTTTCCCGCCTCATTCCGCGGAATTGCCGCGGACCGAATTCATCCTCTGGAGAGATTGTATGACCGTGCTGAGCTTCATTTCGCGCACCGCGATGGTGTCCTGTATGTACGCGGCGGTTGCGATGAATGGCGCGCTCGCACAGCCCGCGCAAAAGCCGTTCGAACCGACCGTCGGTCAGGACGGCAAGGACGTGATCTGGGTGCCTACCCCGCAGGCGCTGGTCGACAAGATGCTCGACATGGCCAAGGTCACGGCTGCCGACAACGTGGTCGATCTCGGTTCGGGCGACGGGCGTACGGTCATCACGGCGGCGAAGCGCGGCGCCACCGCACGCGGCATCGAATTCAATCTGAAGATGGTCGAGCTGTCGACGTTCACCGCCCAGCAGGAAGGCGTAGCGAGCAAGGCGACCTTCGAGAATGCCGACATCTTCAAGACAGATTTCTCGAAGGCCGATGTCGTGACCATGTTTCTGCTGACCAGCCTCAACGCGAAACTGCGTCCCACCATTCTCGACATGAAGCCCGGCACGCGCGTCGTCTCCAACACCTTTGACATGGGCGACTGGAAGGCCGACGAGGAAGCGGTCGTCACCGAGGGCTGCACCTCCTATTGCAAGGCCTATTTCTGGATCGTACCGGCCAAGGTCGACGGCGCCTGGATGACGGACAAGGGCGAGTTGGCGATCAAGCAGGCCTATCAGAACTTCACCGGCACGCTCAAGAACGGCAATGTGGTCACCCCGATCACCAACGGCAAACTGAAGGGCGACGAAATCACCTTCACCGCTGGAGGCGCCGAATACACCGGCAAGGTCAACGGTTCGACAATCGAGGGCACGACCAAGTCGGGCGACAAGTGGCAAGCAAAGCGCGGCGCCTGAGCGCAACGGAGACCATAACAATGACGCTCATGACACGTGCCGCGCGCTTCGCGGCGATTTCATCCTTTGCCGTCACACTCGCGCTCAATGCCGCGATCGCGCAACCCGCGGAAAAGCCGTACGAGCCGACGGTCGGCCAGGAGGGCAAGGATGTGGTGTGGGTGCCCACACCGCAGACTCTGGTCGACAAGATGCTCGACATGGTGAAATTGACGCCGAGCGATTTCCATTACGACCTCGGCTCCGGTGACGGCCGTACCGTCATCACCGCGGCCAAACGTGGCGCGACCTCGATCGGCGTCGAATACAATCCGAAGATGGTCGAGCTCTCGCGCGCGAATGCCGCGAAGGAAGGCGTGACCGACAAGGCGACCTTCATCCACGGCGACATTTTCCAGACCGACTTCTCCAAGGCCACGGTCATCACGCTGTTCCTGCTGCCTGACCTGAACGAACGGCTGCGCCCAACCATTCTCGACATGAAGCCGGGCACGCGCGTGATCTCCAACTCGTTCTCGATGGGCGACTGGCAGCCGGACGAGCGCGCAGAGGTGACCGAGGATTGCAGGGGCTATTGCCGTGCGCTGTTCTGGATCGTACCGGCGAAAGTCGACGGCGCATGGACCATGGACCGCGGCGCGTCGTCGATCGCTCTTTCCTTCAAGCAGGAATACCAGAACCTCACCGGCACCATCGCAAACGGCAACGTCATCACGCCCGTTACCGAAGGCAAGTTGCGGGGCGACGAGATCACCTTCATTGCGGCCGGCGTCGAATACACCGGCAAGGTCGATGGCGACACGATTGCCGGCACCACCAAGTCAGGCGAGACGTGGCAGGCCAAACGTGGTTCACCCGCGGCTACCGCGCAGGCCCCTGCTCCGCAGCCCGCAGCGCCGCAGGCTCCGGCCGCTGAAGAGCCCAAAGCAGCGACCCCGGAAACGCCCGCACCGAAAGCGCCCGACGCAGCAGCGAAATCCGAACAGGCGCCGTTCGAGCCCCAGATCAGCCAGGACGGCAAGGATGTCGTCTGGTGGCCGACGGCGAACACGCTCGTCAATAAAATGCTCGATCTCGCGAAGCTCACGCCAAAGGACAGGCTGATCGATCTCGGCTCCGGCGACGGCCGTACCGTTATCACTGCGGCGCTACGCGGCACCACCGCGCTCGGGATCGAATACAATCCGAAAATGATTGAACTCTCGCAGTTCAACGCGAAAAAGGCCGGGGTTAGCGACAAGGCGACCTTCCGGCGCGCCGACCTGTTCAAGACCGACTTCTCCAAGGCCGATGTTCTGACGCTGTTCCTGTTGCCCGAAATCAACGAGCGGCTGCGTCCGACCATCCTGCGCATGCGGCCCGGCACGCGTGTTGTGTCCAATACCTTCGAGATGGGTGATTGGGAGCCCGACCAGGAAGCCGTCGTCGAGCAGGATTGCCAGACCTATTGCAAAGCGCTGCTGTGGATCGTCCCGGCACGCGTTGAGGGGCGCTGGCGCATGGGACGCGACACCATCACGCTCAACCAGAAATTCCAGACCTTCACGGGGAATATCCGGCGCGGCAGGGTCGTGAGACCGATCACCAACGGGAAGCTGAACGGCAACGAAGTCACCTTCACCGCTGGCGGCACCGAATATACCGGCAAGGTAAACGGCCGCCATATCAGCGGCGTAACCAAGTCCGGCGTAAAATGGAGCGCGAGGCGCGCGTGAGCGTGCAAGGACTCACGAAGACTGTTGCGCAAGGCGTGCGGATCGCGACCGCCGCATGCCTTGCGGCCTGCCTCGTTCAGCCCGCCGCGCTCGCGCAGCCCGCGTCGAATCCGTCTAAACCGCTGGTCGGCCAGCAAGGCAAGGACGCGATCTGGGTGCCGACGCCTAACGCCCTGATCGAGATGATGCTCACGCTCGCCGGGGTTACGCCGCAGGATAAAGTGGTCGACCTGGGCTCGGGTGACGGGCGCGCCGTGATCGCGGCCGCAAAGCGAGGCGCCACCGCGCGCGGCATCGAGTTCGATGCAGACCTAGTCGCGCTTTCGAAAGCCAGTGCCGAGACGGAGGGCGTCAGCGACAAGGCGAGTTTCGAGCGGGCGGACATGTTCGCCACCGACTTTTCCGACGCCAGCGTGGTCGTTCTGTTCCTGCTCCCGGATCTCAATATCAAGCTGCGCCCGTCCATCCTAAACATGAAGCCCGGCACGCGCGTAGTCTCGAACACCTTCGAGATGGGCGGATGGCTGCCCGACAAGGTAGAAACGCTACGCGCGGAATGCGATTTTTTCTTCTGCAAGGCGCTGTTGTGGATCGTGCCTGCCAAGGTCGACGGCGACTGGATCCTCGAAACAAGCGGGGTGGCGGGAACGCTGTCTTTCAAGCAGCAGTTCCAGACTTTCGCCGGCACGATCAACATCGACGGCAAAGCTGACCCGGTCACCGGCGGCCGCCTGCTCGGCGACAACCTGACATTCACTGCAAGCGGCACCGAGTATACCGGTAAGGTCCGCGGCGATATGATCGAAGGCACCACTAAGTCCGGTGCCCCATGGCAGGCCAAACGCGGCAGCTGACCGCGACGAAGGAGAGCGATGCAATGCAAGCGATGAAAACGTCCGTCCGCCTGGTGGCCGGTTCCTGCGTCTCGGCCGCGCTCGCCATGAATTATGCGTTCGCCCAGCCGGCGCCTGCATTCGAGCCGAAGGTCGGACAGCGCGGCAAGGACGTGGTCTGGGTGCCGACCAACCAGCAACTGGTCGACAAGATGCTCGACATGGCGAAGGTCACGCCACAGGATTACGTGATCGATCTGGGCGCCGGCGATGGCCGTACCGTGATCACCGCGGCGAAGCGTGGCGCGACGGCGCATGGTATCGAATACAATCCGGACATGGTTGCACTGTCGAAGAAGAACGCCGAGAAGGAAGGCGTGGCCACCAGGGCGACCTTCGAGAAGGCCGACATTTTCGAGAGTGACTTCTCCAAGGCGACCGTCATCACGATGTTCCTGTTGCCTTCGCTGAACGTCAAACTTCGTCCGATATTGCTGGACATGAAGCCGGGCACACGCCTTGTCTCGAATTCCTTCGACATGGGCGACTGGCGCGCGGACGAAACCGTTTCGATGAACGGCGAGGTCTGCACCTCACATTGCACCGCCTATTTCTGGCTCGTTCCGGCCAAGGTGCAGGGGACCTGGAAGACGCCGCAGGGCGAACTGACCTTCGAGCAGACCTACCAAGATGTAAAAGGCACGCTGAAGAACGGCAACGTGATAACGCCGATCATGGATGGCAAACTAACCGGCGACAAAATCGCGTTCACCGCGGCCGGCACGCGCTATACCGGAACCGTGACCGACAAGGCCATCACCGGCAAGGCGAATACCGGAGGCAAGGAAGCGGACTGGTCCGCGACGAAGTAGCCACCTGGTCATTGCCGGGCCTGACCCGGCAATGAATCACACGACCACGATGCATGCGCGGGTCACACCCGCGCATGACCACGTCTAGTTCTTCAGCCTGTATCCGGTGCGGAAGATCCACCATACGGTGGCAAGACAGATGACGAGAAACGCAACCGTCATCCCGAGACTGACCGCGACGCTGACATCTGAAATCTCGAAGAAGCTCCAGCGAAACCCGGAAATCAGGTAGACGACCGGGTTGAACAGGCTAACCGTCTGCCAGAACGGCGGCAGCATGTCGATCGAATAGAAGCTGCCGCCAAGGAACGTGAGCGGCGTGATGATGAGCAGCGGCACCACCTGCAGCTTCTCGAAGCCGTCGGCCCAGATGCCGATGATGAAGCCCAGCAGACTGAAGGTCACCGCCGTCAGCACCAGGAAGGACAGCATCCAGACCGGATGCGCGATCTTCAGCGGCACGAAGAATCCCGCTGTCAGAAGCACGATCGCGCCCAGGAAAATCGACTTGGTGGCCGCTGCACCGACATAGCCGATCACGATCTCGATGAACGAAACCGGCGCAGAGAGGATCTCATAGATCGTACCGACAAAGCGCGGAAAATAGATCCCGAAGGACGCGTTCATCACGCTCTGGGTCAGAAGCATCATCATGGTGAGACCAGGCACGATGAAGGCACCATAATCGATGCCGTTGACCTCCTGAATCCGGGACCCGATGGCGGCGCCGAAAACCACGAAATAGAGCGACGTCGAAATGACCGGCGAGAGAACGCTGCCGAGCGGCGTGCGCCATGTACGCGCCATTTCGAACTTGTAGATCGCAAGAATCGCGCGCCAGTTCATTTGCGCTCCACCAGTCCGACGAAAATATCCTCGAGCGAGGATTGCTCGGTCTGCAAATCCCTGAAGCGGATATCCGCGGCACTAAGATCGGCCAGGAGTGCGGTAATGCCTGTTCGCTCGCCCTTGGTGTCGTAGGCATAAACCAGCTCGGTGCCGTCGTTCATCAGCGCGAGCCCGTATTTCGCAAGCGCCTGCGGGACTGCATCGAGCGGCTTCTGCAGCTGAACGGTGAGCTTCTTCTTACCGAGTTTTCGCATCAGCTCGGCCTTTTCCTCGACCAGCACAATCTCGCCTTTGGAGATCACGCCGACGCGGTCGGCCATGTCTTCGGCTTCCTCGATGTAATGCGTCGTCAGAATGATAGTGACGCCGGAGTCGCGGAGGTCTCGCACCACTTGCCACATGTCCTTGCGCAGCGCGACGTCTACGCCTGCGGTCGGTTCGTCGAGGAACAGGATCCGTGGCTCGTGCGACAGCGCCTTCGCAATCATGACCCGGCGCTTCATGCCGCCGGACAGGGTCATGATCTTTGAGTCCTTCTTGTCCCACAGCGACAGCGACTTGAGGATCTTCTCGATATGGGCCGCGTCCTTCGGCTTGCCGAACAGCCCGCGGCTGAAGCTGACGGTAGCCCAGACCGTTTCGAAAGAATCCGTATGCAGCTCCTGCGGCACGAGCCCTATCAGCTCGCGGGCAGCACGGAAATCGTCAATGATGTCATGCCCGCCGACGGCAACCTTGCCTTCGCTCGGATTGACGATGCCACAGACGATGCCGATCAACGTGGTTTTCCCGGCGCCGTTCGGACCGAGCAGCGCAAATATCTCGCCGGCCCGGATATCCAGCGACACGCTTTTCAGCGCCTGGAAGCCGGTGGCATAGGTCTTGGACAGATTCTGGATGGATATGACGGATGACATGCATGGACCTGCAGCGGGCGATGTAGTGCGCCCTGCCCGGATGTGAAGGGCGATCCGGCCTGGGCTGGAGTTTCACTTGCGAAACCCACGATGCGGGACAGATTTTTCGAGTGCGACATAGTCTCGACGGACTAGCGCGGTCAATCCGTGGTAGGTATTTCCCATCGAAACACAAAAAAACAACACCACAAAAGGAGGAACCCAAGTGATCCATCAACGTGCCTTATCTGTCCTGTTTGCCGCGCTGATGACTTGCGCAGCAGCGCCAAACGCTTCCGCTCAGACCTATCCGTCACAGCCGATCAAGATTATCGTCCCGACCGCCCCGGGCGGCGTGGCCGATATTGTCGGCCGCGCCCTTGCGCAGAAGCTGAACGAGGCCGGCAAGACCGCCGTGGTCGAAAACAAGACCGGCGCCGGCGGCGCCATCGCCGCCGACTTCGTCGCCAAGTCGCCGCCGGACGGATACACGGTCTATGTCGGCTTCCATGCCACCAACGCGATCCTGCCGCACCTGCAGAAGCTGAATTACGATCCCGAGACGGATCTGCTGCCGGTTACGGTCGCCGCAAAGACTGCTAACGTCCTGGTCGTCAACCCGTCGGTGCCGGCAAAATCCCTGAAGGAACTGATCGCCTATGCGAAGGCCAATCCCGGCAAGCTGACATTCGCCTCGCAGGGCAACGGCAGCACCGGACATATCGTCGGCGAGCAATTCAAGTCGGCCGCCGGCATCGATATCGGCCACGTCCCCTATCGCGGCGCGGCTCCCGCCGCGCAGGATCTGATCGCCGGTCACGTCACCATGCTGTTCGACGTGCTGACAACGGCCGTGCCGCAAATCCAGAGCGAGAAGGTTCGCGCGCTTGCCATTGCCGACTCCAAGCGGGCACCTGCAATTCCCAATGTACCGACGGTCGCCGAGGCCGGACTGCCCGAGCTTGAAAGTGGTCCGTGGTTTGGCTTCTTCGTACCGGCCAAGACGCCGAAGCCCGTCATCGATTGGCTTTACGCGGAGGCCAAGAAGGCCTTTACGGCGCCGGATGTGCAGGCCCAGTTTAACAAGCAGAACCTGACCGCGATGCTCGGCACGCCCGAGGAGACTCGTGCTTTCGTCGCCGGCGAATACAAGCGCTGGGGCGAAGTCATCAAGAAGGCCAATATCAAACTCAACTGACGGGCAGGCCCCGATAAGACAGCGGCCCGCAGCAATGCGGGCCGTTTTGC
>CAZIKZ010000008.1:0-7437 GCA_964539845.1 uncultured Hyphomicrobiales bacterium | reverse complement strand
AGCTTCTCCACCACCTTGGTGCGCCCCGCGATCGGATTGCGCTCGTAGCCGAGCCGCAGGAAAAAATTCGAGGTCGGGACCTGAGCGCGCATCTCGGACGACAGCGAGAGCATGTCGAAGCCGTTGCCATCACCCGTGAGATTCATCATTTCGAGCTCGGCTGCCGTCAGCGGACGGTCGATACCTCTGGCTTTGGCAAAGCGAACCGAATCCAGGAGCTTCTGCGTCTGCAGCAACGGCCCGATATCAATGTCCAGATTGAGCGCGTGCAGGCCGAATCCTTTTCGGGTGCGCGCAAGCCGGACGTGCTCGCCCCACTGTTCCGGCACCGTGCGGCTGAAAGCCACCATCCGCTTCAGTATTTCAGCCTTGCGCTCGAGCTTCTTGCGCTCGTCGCCGCGCAATTCAGCAGCCCGGTCGTGCAGGACCTTGACGAAACGCTCCCCCTTCCCGGCCAGCAGGCTCGTGGTGTTGGCGGTCAGAAGCTGGTTATAGCCAAGCGCGGTCGAGATCGCGCGCGCCCCCGGCTTGTTGAAAATCAGCCCCGCCTGCGCATCAAATTTGCCATTACCGCCTGTCTCGAAACCGTAGATCCGTACCGCCTGCTCGCGTGTGATTCCGGCCGCGGACGCGATCTTCGCATAGGCACGCTTGAAGTCGATTTCGTTGGCCCGCTCCGGCACGAAGCCAAAATGCTCCTTGGCGCTGCCCAGAAAATCCGCGACCACCGGAAGCTCGGGCTTGTCCTCGGGCTGATCTTCCTGCTTCACCGAAGGATCACGCGGACAGGGCGGGCCGGCATAGACCGGCGGCTGTTCCAGCACATAGTCGGACAGCACCACGGCCTCGCCGTTGCGGCGCTTGGCATTGCGCGCCTGCCGCTTTTCGCCGACGCGCGCCCAGTAAGGAACCACCACGGCTTCATGCTTGGCACGCGCGGCCGTGCATTCCTTCAGCTTCTTCTCGTAGCCCGCGACCGCCTTATCAGGTGAGGGCTTCGCGGGCTTGTCCTGCGCGTTTGCGCCAAGGACGAACATTGCTGCGATTGCCAATCCCAGAAGCAGATGACGCATGCAGTCCCTGATCCCTTGTCAGCTGTACAATTTGACGTTCTGCTCCCGCAAGACGTTTTTCTGAACCTTGCCCATGGCGTTGCGCGGCAGGTCGTCGACGAAAATCACGCGCTTGGGCAACTTGAACTTGGCCAGCCGTCCTTCGAGTTCGGCGATGATTGCCTTCTCGTCGGCGATTGAGTCCTTTTTCAGGACCACGACGGCAGTGACGCCTTCACCGAAATCCGGATGCGGACAACCGATCACGGCCGATTCGACGACACCGTGCAATGCGTCCAGTTCGCTCTCGACTTCCTTCGGATAGACATTGAAACCGCCGGTGATGATGAGGTCCTTGGCGCGTCCGACGATATGGACGTAGCCACGCTCGTCGATCTTGCCGACGTCGCCGGTGATGAAAAATCCATCGGCGCGGAACTCGGCCTTGGTCTTGTCGGGCATGCGCCAATAGCCCGGAAATATGTTGGGTCCCCTCACCTCGATCACACCGATCTCGCCCTGCGGCAGCACCTTGCCCGAGTCGGCATCGGCGATGCGCACGTCAACACCCGGCAGCGGAAAACCCACGGTCCCCGCGATGCGGTCACCGTCATAAGGGTTCGAGGTGTTCATGTTGGTCTCGGTCATGCCGTAGCGTTCGAGAATGGCATGACCGGTCTTCGCCCGGAATTCATCGTGCGTTTCGGCGAGAAGCGGTGCCGAACCCGAGGTGAACAGCCGCATATGCGCGCAGGCAGCGGTCGTGAGCCCCGGATGCCTGAGCAGGCGCGTATAGAAGGTCGGCACGCCCATCATCGAAGTCGCCTTCGGCAAATAACGCATCACCTCGTCGGCATCGAATTTCGAAAGGAAGATCATGGCGCCGCCCGCGAACATGATCGTATTGCCAGCCACAAACAGGCCATGCGTGTGATAGATCGGCAGCGCGTGCAGCAGCACGTCCTCGTCGGTGAAGCGCCAATATTCCCGCAGCGTCTCCGCATTCGACGAGAGATTGCGATGCGTCAACATCGCGCCCTTGGAGCGGCCTGTGGTCCCGGAAGTGTAGAGGATAGCGGCGAGATCATCGTCCGTGCGCGGGACATCGGCAAAATCCTTCGGCGCCTTGCCTGCGGTGTCGATCAGGCTCCCCTGCCCCTTCGCATCAAGCGTTTCAACCGATGTGACGCCGCGCTTGTTCGCAATCCCGACAAGCCCGTCACGTTTGGCCGGGTCGCAGACGACGAGTTTAGGCTCAGCATCACCGATGAAATAATCGAGTTCGGTGAGGGTATAGGCGGTGTTCAGCGGCAGATAGACCGCCCCCGCACGAAGCGTCGCGAGATAGACGAGAAAATTTTCGACCGATTTCTCGACCTGAACCGCTACGCGGTCGCCCGGCTCTACGCCTGCCAGAACCAGCGCATTTGCAAGCTGGGCGGTGCGGTCGAGCATGTCGCCATAGGACAGGGTCGTGCCGTCGGCCTTGATGATGAAAGTGCGTGCAGGAGACGCGACACGCGAGCGGATCGTTTCGAACAAATTCATGACGCAGACTTTTGCTTTGAACTCAGGCTTTGTTTGACAGCGGGATGAGATCGCCGGTGGGACCGGGACGCGCCAGCTTTTTCACCGCGCTGGACGCGACAACCATACGGTTCTCCGCGAACGCCTCGTGGTTTTTCTCGATGTCGTCAAGGTCGTAAAGATAATTGACCATGACGCCAAACGACTGGCGGATCCCATTATCGGACGAGTCGGCGAGGAAGTGGACCTTCTCCAACCGCGCGCCATTTCCGAGATGAAAGCGTCCAACAGGATCGGCCGGCAGACCACGCGCATTTTTCGCGTGCAGGAAATACCAAGCCGCGGCCCGCCTCAAGGGCTCTTCCACTGGTTCACGGGTCTCATCGACCTGCCACCAGCCATCGATGTCGAGATTCGTCAGCGCCTCGAGGTCCTCTTGGGTCAGCGCCCGGGTCGATCCCGACTGACGCTCGCGCTTGAGCCAGGACGCAAAGCCCGGAGCCGGCGACAGCGTTACGAAGGTCTTGAGCCGCGGATTGTCGCGGACCACCTCTTCGACCACCTGCTTGATCAGGAAGTTGCCGAAAGAGACGCCGGCGAGGCCACGCTGGCAGTTCGAAATTGAATAGAACACGGCGGTATCGACCTGGCTGGCTTCGAGTGGCTCGCGGCTGGCCGTCAGGATCGGCGCGATTGATCCCGGAATGTCATCCGTCAGCGCGACCTCGACGAAAATCAGCGGCTCGTCGTTGAGCGCGGGATGGAAGAAGGCGTAGCAGCAGCGGTCGTCCGGATCGATCCGGCGGCGGAGATCATCCCAGCTCCTGATCTTGTGCACCGCCTCATGCTTGATGATCTTCTCGAGAATGTTGGCGGGTGTAGACCAATTGATATCGCGCAGAACCAGAAAGCCGCGGTTGAACCATGACGAGAACAGGTGGACGAAATCGGCATCCACCACCCCGAGATCGCCGCGATGTCCCATCGCGTCCAGCAATTGCTCGCGCATACGAACGAGAGCCGCGGTCCCACCGGGCGCGAGATTGAGCCGCCGAAACAGCTCCTGCCGTCTCGGCTCGGCCGCGTGGTGTACCTCTGTCGCCGTGGCGTCGGTCGGATTGGCCTGCCAAGCGGCAATCGCCTTCTCCATCCGCGCGCGATCGGGGCCGAATTGCTGCGCCAGAGCTTCGAAGAAGGCTACGCGGGGGCCCGTCGTCAGCTCGGCGTAACGGTTAAGGATTTCCCTCGCCAGCGCGACGCCGGACGCCTCGCCTCGTCCGGATAGAAGGTCTTCGCACAGCACAACGAAATCCGCCGACCGCGTGACCGCGTTTGTGCGCCGCGACAGAAATTTCTTTCCGCGATCTGAAATCGTCTGCAGCAAGTCGCCGAAAAAAGCGCCGTTCATCTCAACGTCCGGGTGTTAGACCTTTTCTGCGGCGATTTCCCGCAGGCAGCAGCCAACATAACAGAATTGTCTAACGATTCCGGCTCCTTTTCGAGGTAGTCGTCCGATGTCCGATCAGCTATAGGCTGTGATTGGGATAATAAAGAATAATCGGTGGACACCATCGAACAGCGGGTGGAAACGCATGGTGGGGCCGGCGTAGGTGCAGCCTCTTCCTTGCTCGAGGTCGACGACCTCCACGTTCAGTTCCTGACCTCGCGCGGCGTCGTCCGCGCGGTGGAAGGGCTGTCGTTTCATATCGACCCCGGCGAGGTGGTCGCGATCGTGGGCGAATCCGGGTCCGGCAAGTCCGTCTCGGCGCTGTCGATCATGCGGCTGCTGCCGAAACTGACCGGGCGGATCCCGAAAGGCCGCGTAATCTTCAACGGCCGCAACCTTTTAATGCTCTCAGAAGAGGAGATGCGCGAGCTGAGAGGCCGCGAGATCTCGATGATCTTCCAGGAGCCCATGACCTCGCTCAATCCGATCCTGACCATCGGATTGCAGATCACCGAGCCCCTGTGCATCCATCTCGGTATGACCGAGCAGCAGGCCCGCGAGCGCGCCATCGAACTGCTCGGACTGGTCGGCATCCCCGATCCATCGCGGCGGCTCGAACAATATCCGCACCAATTTTCCGGCGGCATGCGCCAGCGCGTGATGATCGCAATCGGGCTGGCCTGCAACCCCAAGCTCATCATCGCCGACGAGCCCACCACAGCCCTCGACGTGACGATCCAGGCGCAGATCCTCGAACTGATGAAGGATCTGTCGCGCAAGCTGAACATCGCGCTGATCGTCATCACCCACAACCTCGGCGTGGTGGCGCGCTATGCCGACCGGGTCATCGTGATGTACGCCTCCCGGCTCGTCGAAGAGGGCGAAGCCGACGACGTGTTCCACCGTCCGCGTCATCCCTACTCGATGGGTCTGCTGCGCTCGGTGCCCCGGCTCGACCGTCCGCGCGGCAACAAGCTGGAAACCATCGAAGGCCTGCCGCCTAATGCCGCAGCGCCGCCTCCGGGCTGCCGCTTTGCGCCGCGGTGTCCCTACAGGATCGCGATTTGCGAGACCGAGCCGGAATTGATCCGCACCGATACCGGCGGACTGTCCCGCTGCCACCGGATCGCGGAGATCGCGGAAGGCAAACTCGTCTGGGCCGCCGGCGCCGCAGGCTCGACGCTGACTGAAGCCAAAACCGGCGAACCGTTGCTGTCCGTGCGCAATCTCACCAAGCATTTCGAAGTGCGCGGCGGATTGCGCGGTGCAAGCGGCACCGTACGCGCGGTGCAGGATGTGTCCTTCGACATTTATCCGGGCGAGACGCTCGGCCTTGTCGGTGAATCCGGCTGCGGCAAGACCACCGTCGGCCGCCTGATCCTGCGGCTCGAAGACAAGACTGGCGGCGACCTGCGATTCGAAGGCAGAGACCTCTCAATCGCAAGTGCGGCCGACATGAAAGCGGTCCGGCGCAAGATCCAGGTGATCTTCCAGGACCCGTATTCGTCGCTCAATCCGCGCATGACCGTCGGCCAGATCATCGGCGAGCCGCTGCATGTCTACAACCTCGTGCCCGGCCGCAAGGAAGAACACGCTCGCGTCGCGCAGCTGCTCGAACAGGTGGGCCTGCGTCCCGAAATGGGGGCACGTTATCCGCACCAATTGTCGGGCGGACAGCGCCAGCGCGTCGGCATCGCGCGTGCGCTCGCGATGGAGCCATCCTTCATCGTCTGCGACGAAGCGGTGTCGGCGCTCGATGTGTCGATCCAGGGTCAGATCATCAATCTGCTGGAGGACCTGCAGCGCAGGCTCGGCCTCGCCTATCTGTTTATCGCGCACGATCTCGCGGTCGTGCGGCATATCTCGATGCGGGTCGTGGTGATGTATTTCGGCCGCGTGATGGAGGTCGCCGACCGCGACGCGATCTACCGCGAGCCGCTGCATCCCTACACCAAGGTGTTGCTGGACGCGGCGCCGATCCCCGATCCGACGATCGAGAAGGGCCGCGAACCGCGCCTGATCAAGGGCGAATTGCCCTCGCACTTGTCGCCGCCCTCGGGTTGCGTGTTCAATACGCGCTGCCCGATGGCAAGCGAGGAATGCCGGCAGATAGTGCCACCACTGGAGGAGAAGCGACCGGGTCACTTTGCCGCCTGCATCAAGGTGTGACGAGCATTGACAACAAAGTGGGACGACAACCGAAAACGAACGGCAAAAATGCCGACTTATGGGAGAACACGAGGATGAAAATTTCAAGACGCACAGCGCTGAAAGGAACCGCCGGAGCACTGGCTCTGGGTATGGGCGGGCTGAATTTCGACTTCACCAGGGCTCACGCCCAGGCCGCCAATATCAAGCGCGGCGGCGCTCTCAACTTCGCGATCAGCGCGGAAGCGCCTCATTACGATCCGCATGCGAGCGACACCTACGCCACATTGCATTTCTCATCGCCGTTCTATTCGACGCTGCTGCGTTACGATCTGGCGAAATTCCCCGCAGTCGAAGGCGATCTTGCCGCGTCCTGGCAGGTTGCTCCCGACCAGATGTCCTACACGTTCAAGCTTCAGCCGAACGTGAAATTCCATGACGGCACCCCATTCACCTCCGCCGACGTGAAGGCGACTTACGATCGGCTGCGCAATCCGCCGCAGGGCGTCGTTTCCAACCGGCGCGCGACCTTTGCCGACATCGATACGATCGAAACGCCCGACCCGCTTACGATCGTCTTCAAGATGAAGGCGTCCAACTCGTCCATGCTCGATCATTTTGCAAGCCCGTGGAACGTGATCTACTCGGCTAAGGATCTGGCCGAGAATCCGGCCTTGCCTCGCACCAAGATCAACGGCACAGGCCCCTTCACCTTCGTCGAGCACGTCAAAGGCAGCCACGTTTCCGGCAAAAAGAACGAAAACTATTTCAAGCCCGGCCTGCCCTATCTCGACTCCTACCGCGGCATCTTCACCCTGCAGGCGGCCGCAATGCTCAACGCGCTGCAAGGCGGTCAGGTGCTGGGCGAGTTCCGCGGCATCTCGCCGGCGGAACGCGATCGCCTGGTAGCGGCGATGGGCGACAAGCTGCGCGTCGAGGAATCGAGCTGGACGCTCAACCTGCTGGTCGCATTCAACGTCGAGAAGAAGCCGTTCGACGATGTGCGCGTGCGGCGTGCTCTGCTGATGGCGATCGACCGCTGGGGCGGCAGCCAGGGGCTATCGCGCATTTCCACGCTGCGCTCGGTCGGCGGTGTGGTGCGGCCCGGCTCTCCGCTGGCAACACCCGAATCGGAACTGGTCAAGCTTCCGGGCTTCTCGAAGGACATCAAGAAATCCCGCGAAGAGGCACGCAAGTTGCTCAAGGAAGCGGGCCAGGAGAACCTGAAATTCGTGCTGTGGAACCGCAACCTGGCGATGCCGT
>CAZIKZ010000007.1:6109-32392 GCA_964539845.1 uncultured Hyphomicrobiales bacterium | reverse complement strand
AGCGTCCGAATCGCATGAGTTCTGCAAAGCCACGCGTCGTTAGCGCTGCCGAGGCACTCGCGCCAAGACCGCGGCCCGACACCACACCCGCAGCAATCGCGAGCACATTCTTCGCTGCGCCGCCGATCTCCACGCCGCGCAGATCGGTCGTGTGATAGGGGCGGAACGTGGCGGAGCCGAGCGCGCGGGTCAGGTTGGCTGCGACCTTTTCATCGCCGGCCGCGAGCGTGACGGCGGTCGGCAATCCCCGCACAACGTCGGCAGCAAAGCTCGGTCCCGACAGAATGGCAGGTGCCGCATTGGGTGCAGCATCCGCGATGACCTCGGTCATGAATTTGTGTGAACCGCGCTCGATCCCCTTGGCGCAGGCGATCACGGGCATTCCGTTGGTGATGAGAGGGGCGAGCGCGGCCGCAACTTCGCGCAGCACTTGTGCAGGTACGGCAAGCAGGATGGCGTCGCAGCGTGCGGCTTCGTCCAGATCCGCGGTGATCGCAATGCGATCGTCGATTGCAGCGCCCGGCAACCGCGGACTCTGGCGCGTGTCTGCCAGGGTCTCTGCGATCTCGCGATCGCGGGTCCAGACGATCACGTCGCGCTCCGCGCGCTGAGCGGCGCTCGCAAGCGCCAGGCCCCAGCTTCCAGCGCCGATGATGGATAATCTCTGATACGGCATATTCAGCCTCGCGATCCGGCATGCGTCACCGCTTCCAGCGGCCAGCGCGCACGGGGAGCGACATCAAGCGCATCCGTCAAACCTGCGACCAGCCGTTCGGCGCCGGCCCAGGCGATCATAGCGCCGTTATCGGTACACAGGATCGGGGGCGGTACGATCAGGCGGATGCGCGCTTCGTCGGTCAATCGCTTCAGCACGCGACGGAGGCTCTGATTGGCCGCGACGCCTCCTGCGGCGACGAGCGCATTCGGCACGCCATAGCGTTCGGTGAACAGGCGCAGACCGGCGCGCAGCCGATCGTAAACGGTGTCGACAATGGCTTGCTGAAACGAGGCGCACAGATCGGCGATATCCTGATCGGAGAGCGGGGCGATCCGTTCGGCTTCGAGCCGTACGGCGGTCTTGAGCCCCGACAAGGAAAAGTCCGGTTCGCGTCGATGCTGCATCGGTCGCGGCAGGGCGAATCGGTGGGGGTTTCCACCTGTCGCGATCCGCTCAACCTGCGGTCCTCCGGGATAACCCAGTCCAAGAAGCTTCGCGGTCTTGTCGAAAGCTTCGCCGATAGCGTCATCCATCGTATTGCCGAGCAGCACATATTCGCCAACGCCCCGCACCGCGACGATCTGGGTATGGCCGCCGGATGCGAGAAACAGGCAATAGGGAAAGTCGACGCCGTCGGTCAGCCGCGCGGTGAGCGCATGCGCTTCAAGATGATTGACCGCGATCAGCGGCGTGCGATGCACGAGCGTCAGCGCCTTGGCGGTGGTCAGTCCGACGATTACACCGCCGATCAGTCCGGGGCCGGCGGCCGCGGCGATCCCGTCGAGCGATTCGAAATCGCATTGTGCTTCCGCCATCGCCTGCGCGATCAGAAGGTCGAGCACCTCGACATGAGCGCGGGCGGCGATCTCTGGCACCACACCGCCAAAGGCCGCGTGCTCGTCGGTCTGCGACAGCACGATATTCGACAGAATGCTCCCGCGGCCGGCCTGATCGCGCTCGACGATCGCGGCCGCTGTCTCATCACAGGTCGTTTCGATGCCCAGCACGATCATCGGCTTGCAATCCCTGCCAGGACACGGCCCTATGGCGGCGGCGTTCGTGTCCGGTTCCGACGCTTGTATCCGTTTGCAGCGAGCATTCTTACAATCGCTGGAACCGAAGGACACTAGCAACTCTATAACTCTGGCGCGGCTTTGGATGTGACGATCTTGCGAGAGACTTGCGGCGAAGCCGGCAGAAACGTCAAATCCGCCGCATCAGGCGGCGGCCCGACGTAGCATTGCGAGGTTTGATGGCGCAATCGGCTTCTTCCGCGCACCTGTTGCGGATTGGAACGCGCGGCTCTCCGCTGGCGCTGGCGCAAGCCCATACCGTGCGGGACCGGCTCAGCGCGGCGCGTGGCTGTGCGCCCGAGGACATCGCGATCCATATCATCAAGACGACCGGCGACCGTATCCTCGACCGGCCTCTGTCGGAGGCTGGCGGCAAGGGGCTGTTCACCAAAGAGCTTGAGGAGGCCCTGCTCGCGAACGAAATCGACATTGCCGTGCATTCGTCCAAGGACATGCCGACGCAATTGCCGGACGGGCTGGCTCTCGTCGCCTATCTGGAACGCGAAGACGTGCGAGACGTATTTATCAGCCGCAAGGCCGCGACGATTGCCGATCTGCCGCGCAGCGCGCTGGTCGGCAGTGCGTCCTTACGGCGCCAGGCGCTGGTGAAGAGGTTGCGTCCCGATCTGCGTGTGGGCGTTTTCCGCGGCAATGTGCACACGCGATTGCGAAAACTCGACGAAGGCGAGGCGGACGCGACATTGCTCGCGCTCGCGGGGTTGAAGCGGCTCGGCCTCGAACGGGAGGCGACGGCGATTCTGCCGCTCGACCAATTCCCGCCGGCGATCGGACAGGGCGCGATCGGAATCGAAGCGCGCGAGCGTGACAGCAAAATCCTCGATCTGCTCATGCCCATTGCCGATCGAGACACCCGAATCGCGCTCGACACGGAACGTGCATTTCTAGCCGCGCTGGATGGCTCATGCCGCACTCCGATTGCGGGGCTTGCGACCGTCGATGGCGATGCGCTCAGGTTCCACGGCTTGATCCTGCGCCCGGATGGCAGCGAGGTGTTCGAAACGTCGCGGCAAGGACATGTCGCAGATGCCGTGCGGCTCGGCACCGACGCAGGACACGAGCTCAAGGTGCGCGGCGGCCCGGATTTTTTTACGAGCAGATGATGCGGCTCCTGCTGACGCGGCCCCAACTGGAAGCTGAGCGCACCGCGACGGCTCTGCGTGCGATGGGGCATGACGTGGTCATCGCGCCGGTTCTCACGATTGAAGACATCGCCGATGTCGAGATCGGTGCCGGTCCATTCGGCGCCGTTCTGATGACAAGCGGAAATGCAGCCCGCGCTGTCGCCGGTCATCCGCGCTGTGCCTCTCTCACGCCGCTCGATTGCTTTGCTGTCGGATCGCAAACGGCAGCCGCGGCCAGGGAGGCGGGCTTTGCCAATGTTCATGCCGCGGGCGGCGATGGCGCCGATCTCGCAAGGCTGATCGGGGAAGGGTTCCGCGAGCGGACCCTACCGCTTCTTTATCTCGCGGGCGATGATCGCGCTCGCGACATGGCGGCGGAACTGGCTCCGCACGGACTGCGGCTTGAGATCGCGGTGGTCTATCGTGCCCGAGCTGCGCACAGCCTTTCGCCGGAGGTCGCAACGGCTTTGAAGACCGGGCAGTTCGATGGGGTGATGCATTATTCCCGGCGCAGCGCCGCCATTTTCGCCGATTGTGTCCTCGCTGCGGGCGCGCAAGAGGCTGCTGCGCGCGTCCAGCATTTCTGCCTCTCGGTCCGTGCATCGGAACCGCTGGCCGCGATTAACGCCAAATCCATTCTTGTTGCGCAAAACAGGGATGAATCCGCGATGCTGGCGCTGGTATCCGCGTCCTAAGGTCAAGTTGCCGCAATGCGCCATCCCTAGTATCGAAGGCAATCGAGAGCCTGATTCAAGCTCTCGCCGTCTCGTCCGAGGAGACCGCGCATGAACAACGAAAAAGCCGCAGACGAAAAAAATGAGCCGAATAAGCCTGCGGCGGGTCCAGCGTCCGCGGCGAGTCCGAAGCGGCCGACCACCATCGATCTGAAGGCGACCGAGATCAGACCGGAACCCGCAAATCCCGGTGAGAAGGCTGCAGAGGGCGCGCCACCCCCGCCTCGCCCCGAGACTTCGTCCGGAGACACCGGCGGCGCCGCGCAGGCTCGCACGTCGAACGACCGGCCCTGGGCCATGATCGGCATCGCCGCGGCGGCTGCTCTGGTATTCTTTGCCGTTGGTCTGGGCGCAGGCCGCTGGCTCTCCGGGCAGACCATTCCGCAGGCAGCTCCCGCTCCGCTCGTCGCCGCGCCATCGCCGGAGTTGCTCGCGCGCATCGCGAAACTCGAGACGCAGGTCCCGGCGGCTCCCAAAGAGGATCCGCAATTGCAGGCACGTCTTGCCAAGATCGAGGCCCAGCTCGGCGCGCCGCGTGCCAGCGATCAGCAATTGCTCACCCGCATCGCCGCTGCCGAAGCCGCGGTGAAGACGCTCTCCGACATGATCGCGTCCCGCGAAAAGCGGAGCGATGACATTGCCGCCATCGCCCATGAAGCCCGCGATCGTGCATCGAACGCGGCGTCCGCCGCCGAAGCGGCGAAAAAGGAATCGCGCGACGCATCTCCGGATTCCCGCGCCGATCTCGATTCGTTTGCGACCAAGATCGCGGCACTCGAACAGGCCGCGCGCACGAGCCAGGCTGAGCTTGCGCGCCGGCTGACTGCAGACAACACGAAGGGCAGATTCGCGATCGCAGCGATTGCGATGCGCGAGGCGGTTGAAAGCGGGATGCCGTTCCAGCAGGAACTGGCGGCGGTGAAATCGCTGTCCGGCGATGCCCAGGCGCTCCAGCCGCTCGATGCCTTCGCAGCATCTGGGATACCGAGTGCCGCGTCGCTTGGACGCGAGCTCGCCGGTTTGATGCCTGCAATCTGGAAGTTGGCGCGAAAAGACGAACCGCAGCAGGGGACATTCCTGGAGCGGCTGCAATCCAACGCCGCGAAGATCGTGCGTGTCAGGCCTGCCGGCGAAGTGGCGGGCGATGATCCGACCAGCGTCAGCTCGCGAATCGAAGCGCGCGCCGATCACGCCGATATCCGCGGCGCGCTGGCCGAGCTCGCGAAATTGCCGCCGGATGCGCGGGCGCCCGCCGATGGCTGGATCAAGAAGGCCGAGGCGCGGAACGCCGCGCTCGCGGCCGCACGCAATGTTTCGCAGACCGCACTCGGTGCGCTCGCCAAGTCCGGATCCTGAGCGGGTTAGCCAATGCTTCGTGTTGCACTGTTTCTTGTCGTCGTTGGTCTGATTGCGCTCGCGAAAGCGTGGCTAGCCGATCGGCCGGGCGAAGTGGCGATCACGTGGCTCGGCTGGCGGATCGAAACCTCGGTGATGGTGCTGACGGTCGCACTCATCGCGGCGGTTGCTTCCTGCATGCTGTTGTGGGCGCTGGTGCGCGGCCTGTGGCGCTCGCCCGGGCAGGTCGCAAGCGCTTTGCGCAATCGCCGTGAAACTCGCGGTCAACGCGCAATCATGCACGGCCTGATCGCGGTCGGCGCGGGCGATGCGCGCGCGGCACAGCGTTATGCCGAAGAGGCCAGGAAACTTGCCCCGGAAGATCCGCTTGCGCTCCTGCTGACCGCGCAATCGGCACAACTCAACGGTGACCGCAGGTCTGCGGAAAGCTCATTCCGCCGCATGGCCGCCAGCAATCGGACAAAGCTGCTTGGCTTGCGCGGCCTGTTCATCGAGGCGCAGCGTCGCGACGATCTCGCGGGGGCGCGCGCTTATGCCGAGGAGGCCGCAAAGGCTGCGCCGGCCTTGCCATGGGCCGGGACTGCGGTGCTGCAGGTCCGGTGCGCGAGCGGCGATTGGGCGGGCGCGCTCGATATTCTCGAAAAGAATCGCGCGTCGGGCGTACTCGACCGCGCGAGTTATCGCAGGCAGCGTGCGGTGCTGCTGACCGCGCGCGCGCTTGCAACCGAACAGAGCGAACGCGAGACGTCTCAGGCGCTGGTCAACGAGGCTGTGAAGCTTGCCCCCGATCTCGTGCCCGCAGTCGCACTCGCGGCCCGCTATCTCGCTGAAGGCGGTGACTTGCGGAAAGCCAGCCGGATGATTGAGCGCGCATGGCCGATCACGTCGCATCCCGATCTTGCCGAGACCTATGCCTATCTTCGAATCGGTGCATCTGCGCGCGAACGTCTTGACCGCGTCCGCAAGCTGACGGTGCTCGCCCCCAACAATATCGAGAGTGCTCTGGCGCTCGCGCGCGCCGCGATCGATGCGCGTGAATGTGCGCAGGCGCGTAGCGCGCTCTCGCCGTACATTGCGCAGCCTTCGCAGCGTGTGGCGTTGCTGATGGCCGATCTCGAGCAGGCTGAATTCGCAGATGAAGGCCGCTCACGCGAATGGACTGCTCGCGCGGTTTACGCGATGCGCGATCCTGCCTGGATCGCGGACGGTTATGTCTCGGCTCGGTGGCTGCCGATCTCGCCAGTATCGGGACGGATCGACGCCTTCGAGTGGAAGACACCGGCCACGGCTATTGCATCCGGGCCAGCGCCGGAGGAGGCCGCCTCTGAGGCGGAACCGGCGCGTCCTGTGATCGAGGCGAAGCCGGCACCCGCGCCTGCCCCGGTCGCGCCGTCGCCCCGGTCGGTCGCGGAACCGCCCGCCGTTCGCGCTGTCACCGGCACCCGCGACGTGCCTGAATCCGTCGTTCCGATTGCGCATGTGCCGGACGATCCGGGCCCCGACCCGGACCAGGAGCGCGAGCCGCATTTGGACCCCACGTCCACTTCGCCCGGCAGGAAGCGCCTGTTCTTTTTCTGAAGCGGGCTGGCCGAACCTTGAAATGTGGGGTTCGGACCGCTATCAGGTGCCACTTATCGCATCGTACGCCGGCGTAGCTCAGCGGTAGAGCATCCGCTTCGTAAGCGGGGGGTCGGGGGTTCAAATCCCTCCGCCGGCACCATCCTTCTGATACCCGCAGCATATTCAGCGGGCCGGTGAGCATCGAACGGCTCACTGTGCCAGAAAAGCGCGCGCCGCTTCAAAAGGCGCGGCGAACCTGCATTGGTGCTGAGGCGATACGATTGCCGCATTCGCCGAAAGGAACGACAGCAGATCCTCCGCGCATTGCTTCAGTCTGAGCGGTGCTGAACACCGGCGGCGGCGAGCTGCCGGTCGTATTCCAGCACGCTCAGCAGCAGCACTTGTGCGGCCTTGCCGCACTGATCGAGCGAGGAGTATTCCGCCTCGTTGTGGCTGATGCCGTCCTTGCACGGCGCGAAGATCATTGCTGATGGTGCGACACGCGCGACATAGACCGCGTCGTGGCCGGCGCCTGACACGATGTCGCGCTGCGTGAACGGCGTCCGCATGACGGCTCTGCGGATGGCATCGAGGCAATCCTTGTCGAACGCTACCGGTGGCTGCTCCCAGATGCGGGTCAGCGTGCCGGTGAGATCGAGATCGCGCAACGTTGCGTCCCATGCGGCGCGGATTTCTGCTTCCATCGCCTCAAGGATCGTTGCGTCGGGATGGCGCAGGTCGATCGTGAAGAAGGTCTCGCCGGGCACCACGTTGCGCGAATTTGGCTTTGACTCGATCGAGCCCACGGTTCCGACCGCGTGCGGCGGATGGCGCTTCGCGATCTGGTCGATTGCCTCGATCATGCGCGCGGTGCCGACCAGCGCGTTCTTGCGCATGGTCATGGGTGTCGCCCCGGTATGCGCGTCCTGTCCGACAATCGTCGCGTCGAACCAGCGGACACCCTGCGCTCCGGTGACAATGCCGATGTCGCAATTTTCGCGTTCGAGGATCGGTCCCTGTTCGATATGAAGTTCGAAATAGGCCGAGAGCGGATGGTCGCCGCATGTCTCCGGGCCGCGATATCCGATACTTTCCAGGGCATCGCCGAAGGTCACACCGCCGCGATCCTTCTGCGCCACCGCATAGGTGCGGTCGAACACGCCACCGAATACGCCGGACGCGATTAGCGCGGGCGCAAAGCGCGAGCCCTCCTCGTTTGTGAAGTTGATGACTTCGATGGGCGCATAGGTTTCGTAACCGGCCTCACGCAGGGTGCGCAGAACCTCGAGCGCAGACAGAACGCCAAGAACGCCGTCGAACTTGCCGCCGGTCGGCTGGGTGTCGAGATGGCTTCCCATCGCGATCGGCGGAATGTCTTTGCGGCTGCCTTCCATGCGCGCGAACATGTTGCCCATGTCGTCGACGGTCACGCGGCAACCGATATGCTCCGCGCGCGCCTTGAACCAGTCGCGCACCTTGCGGTCTTCGTCGCTGAGTGTAAGACGGCAGATCCCGCCCTTCGCGGTTGCGCCGTATGCGGCGGTCTCCATGATGTCGTCCCACAGACGGGCGGGATTGATGGCAAGGTTGCCGAGACCGTGCGGGGTTGCGTCTGGATCTTTCATGCGGCGGAGCAGTCAGGGCGTTGACGGTTGGGAGCACGCGCGTATTGCGGCTCCATAGTGTCAACCCGAACATGACTGCAGGCACGACGCAAGGGATCACCACGGTCGCGTGCGCCCGGACCTAGTCGCCCCGGTTTCAAGATCCGAAGGCAGTGGTCATACCGCACCGGGACCGAAGGCCTGTCGCGCCGGTCGCATATAAGCCCGCATGCTGGACAGCTGGACCCACCTTGTTGTTGGCTGCGCTTTCTCTACACTCTGCCCAAACGGTAGGCAGGCGCTGCACGCGCACGCGCCCGAAGTGGCCAGATGCCTTGCCAGAGAGGGGGTTTCGCGACTGGCACATTCCTTGATGCTTCGACTTGTTGGCCTTGCAAACGATCGTGTGTTCCAGGGGAGAGACAATGTTGAAATCAGCGTCAGTCCTGAAGATAGGTCCGGCATTCGCACTCGCGAGCGCGTTGACCGTGTTCACCAGTCCAGCCTTCGCCCAATCCACAGTGCGGATCGGGATGACCGCAGCGGATATTCCGCGCACCCTCGGCCAGCCGGACCAGGGTTTTGAAGGGAATCGCTTTACCGGCAACACCATGTATGAGGGTCTGACCCTCTGGGATCTGTCGTCGGCCGACAAGGCGAGCGTCATCATCCCCGGCCTTGCGACCGAATGGGCCGTGTCTCCGTCCGACAATACGAAATGGATTTTCAAGCTGCGGCCCGGCGTGAAATTCCATGACGGCTCGGATTTCAATGCCGACGCGGTAGTGTGGAATGTCGAGAAGGTGCTGAATCAGGGTGCGCCGCATTTCGACCCGAGCCAGGTCGGCGTCACCGCCTCGCGCATGCCGACCTTGCGCAGCGCCCGCAAGATCGACGACTTGACGGTCGAACTGACAACGTCGGCGCCGGAATCGCTGCTGCCGATCAATCTGACCAATCTGTTCATGGCGTCGCCGGCGCACTGGAAGAAACTTTACGACGCGGCGAGTGCGACCGACCCGAAGGAAAAGGCGAAGCAGGCCTGGGATGCGTTCTCGCGCAACGCATCGGGCACCGGCGCGTGGAAGATGGAGCGCTTCATGCCGCGCGAGCGGCTCGAGCTCGTGAAGAACGACGCCTATTGGAATCCGGCGCGCCGGCCGAAGGTGGACAAGCTCGTTCTGCTGCCGATGCCTGAAGCAAACGCACGGACAGCGGCGCTGCTCTCGGGTCAGGTCGACTGGATCGAGAATCCGGCGCCCGACGCGTTGCCGCAAATCAAGCAGCGCGGCTTTGTGATCCATGCGAATGAGCAGCCGCATGTGTGGCCGTGGCAGTTCAGCCGTATCGAGGGCTCGCCCTGGAACGATATCCGCGTGCGAAAAGCCGCGAACCTCTGCATCGATCGTGCTGCGATGAAGGACGGGCTTCTCGGCGGACTGATGGCGCCGGCCAGCGGGACCTTCGAGGCCGGGCATCCGTGGCGCGGCAATCCGAAGTTCCAGATCAAGTATGATCCGAACGAAGCGCGCAAGCTGATGACCGAGGCCGGCTTCTCGAAAAGCAAGCGGCTGAAGGTGAAGACCCAGACCTCGGCCTCAGGCTCCGGCCAGATGCTTCCGCTGCCGATGAACGAGTTCATCCAGCAGAGCCTCGCGGAGTGCTTCTTCGATGTCGAACTCGACGTGATCGAATGGAACACACTGTTCACCAATTGGCGTAAGGGCGCGAAGGATGAATCCGCACGCGGTTCGCATGCCACCAATGTGACCTATGCGGCGATGGATCCATTCTTTGCCATGATCCGCTTCCTGGATTCCAAGATGGCCCCGCCGGTTTCCAACAACTGGGGTTTCAACAACGAACCGGAATACGACAAGCTGGTTGCGGCTGTACGTGTGGCCTTCGACCCGGCCGAACGCGACAAGGCGCTCGCCGCCTTGCATGAACGCTCGGTGGACGAGGCGGCGTTCTTGTTTGTCGCGCATGACGTCGGCCCGCGCGCGATGAGCCCGAAGATCAAGGGCTTCGTTCAGCCGAAAAGCTGGTTCGTCGACTTCTCGACGATGACATTGAACTGAGCACGCAGTTCGCAGGCGTCGCGGCGGTTGCCCGCGGCGCCGATACCTTGACCGCTATCGTGTGAAGCGGGCGTCTGGCGCCTGCAGCAGCGCATTCAACTCGGGTGTCAACCCGACTGCCGGTAGCGGGTCGGTGAGACGGTCGAGGTTTCTGATCTCATTCGTTGCGGCGGCAGACTCCGCTGCGGTGATCGCCGCGGCAAGCCCGTCGATAACCGGAAAATCGAGCATCGCCGCGACCCGCGGCGCAATCGGCGCCAGTCCGGCACCGCCGAGCACCACGACATCGGCGTGAAAGCGGCCCGCGGCGTTACGGCACGCCTCCGCGAGCAAGGCGATACTGCCCTCGGGGTCGGCTGCGATCTCTGCCCCGGTCGGCGCGACCGCATACACGCCACCAAGCTGCGCGGCGAAGCCAAGCGTCGTGACATATTCGGTCAGCATCGGGATCCAGCGCTCACCGCCGGTCACAACGGCAAAGCGCCGGCCGCCGGCCGCAGCGGCCAGGCAACCTGCCTCCGCCATTCCAACCACCGGAACAGGGGCGACTTCGCGCAACGCGCCAAGGCCCGGATCGCCGAAGCACGCGAGCACCACAGCGTCCGCGCCGTGCCCAAATGCCGCATAGGCGTCGAGCGCAGCGTGACTGGCGATCGCATAGGCCGTGCGCGTGCCGATATAGCGAGGCCCGAAACGGCCCGTGACACCGATCAATTCGGTTGCCGGCGATGCAAGCGGACGCGCCGCCACCACCACGAGGTCGGTGATGGACTGGCTTGCATTCGCATTGAGCAGCAACAGGCGCATCGCACTCCTCCGGGTCGCTTGGCACGGGCTTTGCTCGTTCAGTGGAACCTGGCGGCGTTGGCCGCAAGCGCTAACCTTCACTGAGGTTTCCGCCATGATCCAAATTCGAGTGCTCGCAGTCTGCACATTATTGGTATCGATGGTGGCCGCCCAGCAAGCCTCCGCGCAGGGCGTGCTTCGCATCGGGATGACCGCGGCCGATATCCCGCTCACCACCGGTCAGACCGACCAGGGCGGCGAGGGGCAGCGGTTCATGGGCTATACGGTCTATGACGCGCTGATCAATTGGGATCTGTCCTCCGCCGACAAGCCGTCCGATCTGTTGCCCGGCCTTGCCACCAAATGGACTGTCGACGAGAGCGACAAGACCAAGTGGACCTTCACGCTGCGCGAAGGCGTAAAATTCCATGACGGATCGGAATTCACTGCCAGCGCCGTGGTCTGGAATCTCGACAAGCTCCTGAAAACCGACAGCCCGCAATTCGATTCCCGCCAGTCGGGACAGGGCCGCTCGCGCATTCCCGCCGTCGCCGCGTACAAGGCGATCGACAAGTACATTGTCGAAATCATCACGCGATCACCGGATGCGACGCTGCCCTATCAGATCGCGTGGATCATGATGTCATCGCCTGCCCGGTGGGAGCAGGTTGGCAAGAGCTGGGATGCATTTGCACGATCGCCCTCCGGAACGGGACCGTGGAAGCTCGCGGTTCTCGTGCCGCGCGAACGTGCCGAACTCGTTCCGAATCCGGATTATTGGGATGAGACACGCCGGCCGAAGCTCGACCGGATGGTGTTGCTGCCGTTACCCGAGGCGAATACGCGGATCGCCGCGCTGCGCTCGGGTCAGGTCGACTGGATCGAGGCGCCTTCGCCGGATGCGATAGCCTCGTTGAAGAAGGCCGGTTTCCAGATTGTCGCGAACGCTTATCCGCACAACTGGACCTGGCATCTGTCACGCATCGAAGGGTCGCCGTGGAACGACATTCGTGTGCGCAAGGCGGCCAATCTCGCAATCGATCGCGAAGGCATGAAGGAATTGCTCGGTGGCATGATGATTCCGGCCGAGGGATTCTTTCCGCCGGGCCATCAATGGTTCGGCAAGCCATCTTTCGTTCTGAAGCGCGATCTCACGGAAGCGAGGAAGTTGCTCGCCGAGGCGGGTTACGGGCCGAACAAGCCGCTCAAGACAAAGATTTTGATTTCGACATCAGGCTCCGGTCAGATGCAGCCGCTGACGATGAACGAGTTTGTGCAGCAGAATCTCGCCGACGTCGGAATTCAGGTCGAGTTCGAGGTCGTCGAATGGAATGTGCTGATCAATATCTGGCGCGCCGGGGCGAAGGACCAGTCTGCTCGTCGCGGAACGGCGATGAACTACACCTACTTCATCCAGGATCCCTTCACCGGCTTCATCCGCCATCTGCAATGCGATCTTGCTCCGCCCGCAGGTACCAATTGGGGATTTTACTGCGATGCGGAAATGGACAAGCTGCTTGCGGATATTCGCAACGCGTTCGATCCGGCGGAGCAACTCAAGGTGCTGCAGAAAGTGCATGAGAAATATGTCGACGAAGCCCTCTTTCTGATGGTCACGCATGACGTGAACCCGCGCGCCATGAGCGCGAAGGTGAAGGGCTTCGTGCAGGCCAAGAACTGGTTTCAGAATTTCTCATCGATCACGATGGCGCGTTGAAGGCGCAGACGGATCGTTTCGCTGAGACAGCCCGGGCGGCCATTGACTGGGGGACAATAAGATGCGGACATATACATCGGCTTGGAATTAATCCATTTCGGAAGTGAGACGCGATGCTTGTCTACATCGCCAAGCGGATCATTTTCGCGATACCGGTCGTGATCGCGGTCGCGCTGGTTTGCTTCCTGCTCGTTCACATTGCGCCCGGCGATCCGCTGGTGTCGGTGCTGCCGCCCGATGCTTCGCAGGCTTTGGCCGAGCAGATGCGCAAGGAATACGGCTTCGACCGTCCGCTGCCGGTGCAGTTCGGTCTGTGGATGTGGAACGCCCTGCACGGCAATCTCGGCACCTCAATTGCCTCCGGCCGCTCGGTCACCGAAGAGGTGATGCGCGCGGTCGGCAACACGCTGATCCTTGCCCTGTGCGCGAGCCTGATCGGCTTCGTCTTCGGCCTGCTGTTCGGCATCATGGCCGGCTATTTCCGCGATACCTGGATCGACAAGCTGGTTACGACGATCTCGATCACCGGTGTCTCCATGCCGCATTACTGGCTCGGCATGGTCCTTGTGATCATCTTCTCCGTCATCCTCGGCTGGCTGCCGGCCGTCGGCGCAGGGCCGGGCGGCTGGGCCTGGGACTGGGAGCACATTCAGTATCTGATCCTGCCCGCGGTCACGATGTCGGTGATCCCGATGGGCATCGTCAGCCGTACCGTACGCGCCCTCGTCGGCGATCTCCTCTCGCAGGAATTCGTGCTCGCATTGCGCTCAAAGGGCCTGAATGAGGTCCACGTATTTCGTCACATTCTCAAGAATGCGTCGCCGACCGCGATTGCGGTGATGGGTCTGCAGCTTGGCTATCTGCTCGGCGGTTCGATCCTGATTGAGACCGTGTTCTCGTGGCCCGGAACCGGCTTCCTGCTGAATTCCGCGATCTTCCAGCGCGATCTGCCGCTGCTGCAAGGCACGATTCTGGTGCTCGCGCTCTTCTTCGTCTTCCTCAATCTGCTGGTCGACGTGTTGCAGGCGGCGATCGATCCACGCATCAAGCGGGCCTGACGATGAGCGTGGCCATCGAAAATCTTCCGTCCGCCGCCGTGATTACGAAAGCCCGCGGCTATTGGGGCGGTGTTCTGCGACGTCTCGCGCGTGATCCGGTCAGCGTCGGCTGCGCGCTCGTTATCCTTCTCATCGCTCTGTCGGCGGTGTTCGCGCCGTGGCTCGGTCTCGCCGATCCCTATCAGGGCAGCATGATCCGGCGGCTGCGGCCGATCGGTACGCCCGGCTATCCGCTCGGCACCGACGAACTCGGCCGCGACATGCTCTCGCGCCTGATCTATGGCGGCCGGCTGACGCTGTTCATCGGTCTATTTCCTGTCGCACTCGCCTTTTTCATCGGAACGACGCTTGGTGTGACGGCCGGCTATGTCGGCGGCGTGACCAACCAGCTCATCATGCGCACCATCGACATTTTCTACGCCTTTCCGTCGGTGCTGCTCGCGATCGCGATTTCCGGCGCGCTCGGAGCGGGCATTTTCAACAGCATCGTCTCGCTCACCATCGTGTTCATCCCCCCGATCGTGCGTGTCGCAGAAAGCGTGACGACGAGCGTTCGCAATCTCGATTTCGTCGATGCCGCGCGTGCGTCCGGCGCCAACGGTTTCACCATCATGCGCGTGCACGTTCTCGGCAACGTGCTGGGCCCGATCTTCGTCTATTCGACGAGTCTCATCAGCGTCTGCATGATCCTTGCCGCGGGTCTCTCGTTCCTCGGCCTCGGAACCAAGCCGCCCGAGCCGGAATGGGGCTTGATGCTCAACACCCTGCGCACCGCGATCTATGTCAACCCGTGGGTCGCGGCACTACCCGGTGTAATGATCTTTATCGTCTCGATCTGCTTCAATCTTCTGAGCGACGGATTGCGGAGTGCGATGGATGTCAGAAGCTGAGATCCTTGTCCCCGCAGCCGATGTCGGCGGTCCGGCACAGCCGCTGCTGGAGGTGCGGCACCTCGTCAAGCATTTCGATGTCGGCGGTGGTCTGTTCGGCAAAGCCAGCGTTGTTCGTGCGGTCGACGATGTATCGATCACCGTCGACAAGGGCGAGGTCGTTGGTCTCGTCGGTGAATCCGGTTGCGGCAAGTCCACGACCGCGCGGCTGATTGTCGGTCTGATGCCCTACGACAAGGGCAGCATCCTGTTCGACGGCGAGGCCGTCGGCTCGGTCCTGACGATGCGCGACCTGCGGCGCCGCGTTCAAATGGTGTTCCAGGATAGCTACGCCTCGCTCAACCCGCGGCTCACTGTCGAAGATACTGTCGCCTTCGGGCCGCGCGTTCATGGCGTCACGTCCGATGCCGCACGCGAGCACGCGCACGAACTCCTGCGCAAGGTCGGGCTCGATCCGGCCGTGTTCGCGGGTCGCTATCCGCATGAATTGTCGGGCGGGCAGAAGCAGCGCGTCAACATCGCGCGCGCGCTCGCACTCTCGCCGCGGCTTGTGATCCTCGACGAGGCGGTATCGGCGCTCGACAAATCCGTCGAAGCGCAGGTCATCAATTTGCTGATCGATCTCAAGAACGATCTCGGCCTGACGTACATCTTCATTTCCCACGATCTCAACGTCATCCGCTTCATCAGCGACCGGATCGTGGTGATGTATCTCGGCGAGGTGGTGGAAAGCGGGCCGGTCGATTCGCTGTGGGAGCAGCCGCGCCATCCCTATACCGAGGCGCTGTTCGCTGCGATGCCGTCGCTCGACCCCGATCATCGCACGCAAAAGCCGCCAATCGCGGGCGATCCACCGAATCCCATCAATCCACCGTCGGGCTGCCGTTTCCACACCCGATGCGCGTTCGCCGAATCCGTCTGCAGCGAGACAGCGCCGCCGCTGTCACCCGCGGGACCGGACCGGCATGTCGTCGCCTGTCATATGGCCACTCCGCATTCCGGTCATTCGCTCGCTGGCAGCCGCGGGCCAAATTACGGGGCAAGCCATGGCTGACGTCACACCGGAGCGCATTGCGATCATGGCGGCTGCCGCGCGCGTGCCGTTGCCGGACGGCTCACCCGCCCGCATCGCCAAGGCGGTGGCGCCTGTGCTCGCGCGTATGGCGCAGGACGACATTGCGATCACGTTCGAGGTCGAGCCTGCGACCTATGAGATGATCGCGCGGCGCGGAGCGAAGCGATGAGCGATCCCGCGTTGCTCTCGCTGGGCGAAATATCGGCTGCGATTCGTGCGCGCAAGCTGTCGTCCATTGAAGCGACGCAGGCACTGCTTGCACGCACCGAGCAATGGCAGCCCGTTCTGAACGCGTTCGTGCGGATCGACGCGGATCAAGCGCTGCGCTCCGCGAAGCACGCCGACGCGGTCCTCGCCAAGTCCGGACCGGTGGGGCCACTGCACGGCGTGCCGATGGCACACAAGGACATGTATTACGTCGCGGGTCAGCCATGCGGGTGCGGTTCGAAGCTGCGCGAGGGCTGGATCGCGCCGGCTACATCGACCGCGATCGCGCGGCTCGATGAAGCAGGCGCCATCCGCATCGGCGCTCTGCACATGGCGGAATTTGCCTATGGTCCGACCGGTCACAACGCCTATCTCGAACACGCGCACAATCCGTGGAATCCGCATCACATCACCGGTGGTTCCTCGTCCGGCTCGGGTGCGGCGGTCGCGGCGCGGTTGACCTATGCCGCTCTCGGTTCCGACACGGGCGGTTCGATCCGTATGCCCGCGCATTGCTGCGGCGTGACCGGACTCAAGACCACGACCGGCCGCGTCAGCCGCGCGAATGCGATGCCACTCTCGTTCACGCTCGACACCGTGGGACCGCTCGCGCGCTCCGCGGAGGATTGTGCGCTGATCGCAGACGTGATCGCCGGTCCCGATCCGCTCGATCCCGTGACCGACAAGTCGCCGCTCTGGGACAAGGCGGCCGCACAGCGCGACGTGAAAGGGCTCACCATCGGAGTGCCGGCCAGCTTTTATGTCGACGACCTTGAGCCGGACGTCGCGGCGACGCTCGACGCGACGGTCAAACAGTTTGAAAAGCTCGGTGCCCGCATCGTGAAGGTCGATCTGCCGGATCAGAACGCGGTTGCTGCTGCGGCGCTTGTGGTGCTCGCAGTCGAGGCTGCGGCCCTGCACGCGCCGTGGCTGCGAACGCGGGCAGACGCGTACACGCCGCAGGTGCGCAACCGTCTCGAGAATGGGCTTGCCTACAGCGCGATCGAATATCTCGAGGCGTTGCGCTGGCGAGGACCGGCACTCCAGGCTCATCTCGATGCGATCGGCGATGCCGACATCATTCTCGCCCCCGTATCGCGCTCGGCCGCGCCCCGCATCGACGAGACGGATGTTGGCGGCGGGCCGAACGCGGAGGAGCTTGTGGTCGCGGTCATGCGCTTCATGCGGCCGGTCAATTATCTCGGATTGCCGGTGCTGGTGGTGCCCGTGGGCCGAAGCGCCGCTGGTCTTCCGATCGGGTTGCAACTGATCGGGCGGCCGTTCGGCGATGAGACCTGCGTGGCCTTCGGCCGCGCATTTCAGCAGGTTACCGATCATCATCTGAGCGTACCGGAGCTGCCGCGATGAGTACGCCGTCCGCCAATCCGATCGTCGAGATTTCCGACCTGCATGTTCGCTTCAAGGGCGAGCGCAATGTGCATGCGCTGAACGGTGTCGACATAAAGTTGGCGCAGGGCGAGGTGCTTGGGCTGCTCGGCGAATCCGGCTCGGGCAAGAGCGTGACGCTGAAGGCGCTGCTGCGCATGCTGCCCCCGAAACGGACCGACATCAGCGGCGGCATCAAGGTTGAAGGCAAGGACGTGATGTCGCTCGATCCGATCGCGCTGGAAAATCTGCGTGGCGGCGTGGTGTCGATGATTTTCCAGGAGCCGATGCTGGCGCTCGATCCGGTCTATACGATCGGCGACCAGATTGCCGAGGCCGTGGTCAAGCACGAAAATGCGTCCTACGCGGATGGCCGCCAGCGCGCGCTCGATATGCTGGAGCGCGTGCGCATTCCCTCCGCCAAGCGCCGCCTCGACAATTATCCGCATGAGATGTCAGGCGGAATGCGGCAGCGCGCGATGATCGCGCTCGCGCTATCGTGCCGGCCCAAGGTGCTGCTGGCCGACGAGCCGACCACGGCGCTCGATGCGACCGTGCAGATCCAGGTGTTGCTGCTACTGCGCGAGTTGCAGCGCGAACTCGGCATGGCGGTGATCTTCGTCACCCACGACATCGGCGTTGCGGTCGAGATCAGCGACCGTATCTCGGTCATGTATGCCGGCCGCATCGTGGAAAGCGGTTCGCTGCGGCAGGTCGTGAAGGAACCCGCGCATCCCTATACGCGCGGCCTGCTCTCATCGACCATGCACGGCGCGCATCGCGGCCAACGGCTCGAGGCGATCCCGGGATCGCCGCCGCGCCTCGATACGGTGCCGGACGGATGCGCATTCCGGCCGCGCTGCTCACGGGCGGCGCCGGAATGCGGGCACGGCGAAATTTCATTGGAGCAGGTCGGTGCGGGTCATGCCGCGCGCTGTATCAAGGTCGAAACCACCGCCGGTGCCGGTCTTCTCGCGGGCGCCTGACAGCAAGGCGTCGCGCGGTCAGCCCCGCTGATCCAGCATCACCTGACGTCCTGCGTGGATGTGCGCGTGTCCTGATCGGCGAGATGTTTGCCTCGCAACGCGGCCTGGGCTTTCTGATCATGAATGCGATCGGGCTGCATGACGTTGCAACCATCATGGCCACGATTCTGATACTCGCCATCGTTGCCGTCAGCGCCAGCGCCGCGCTACTTTGGCTGGATCGCCGTTTGCATCACCGCGCCGCTTGAGACGGCTGCTAAAGACTGGACAAAACGATGAGTGCATCATCCGCAGGACGCAAACTTGCATCCCGCCTGAAAGAGCCGGGGCTGATTTCGGCGCCGGGTGTCTTTGACATGATTTCCGCGCGCATCGCAGACGGAATGGGTTTCGACGTGCTCTATATGACCGGCTATGGGACCGTGGCATCGCACCTCGGCCTGCCGGATGCTGGCCTTGCGAGCTACACCGAGATGGTCGGCCGCGTGCGGCAGATCGCAGAAGGCACAACGACGCCACTGATCGCGGACGGGGACACGGGCTATGGCGGCCTCCTGAATGTTGATTTCACCGTGCGCGGCTATGAAGCTGCCGGCGCCGCCGCGATCCAGATCGAGGACCAGGAATATCCGAAGAAATGCGGACACACGCCCGGCCGGCGTGTGATCCCAATCGACGATGCGGCGAGGTGCATCAAGGTTGCATGCGAAGCGAGATCATCGAAGGATTTTCTGATCGTCGCGCGTACCGATGCGCGCACCACACTCGGTCTCGACGAGGCGCTGCGCCGCGGCGAAGCCTTCGTGAAGGCGGGCGCCGATATCCTGTTCATCGAATCGCCTGAGAGCGAAGCCGAGATGGAAAAGATCGGCCGTAGCTTTGATGTGCCGATCCTTGCCAACATGGTGGAAGGCGGGCGCACGCCGATCCTAAGCCGCGCCGAGCTGGAGCGGCTGGGCTTCAAGCTCGCGATCTTTCCTGCGTCCGGCTTTCTGGCGATGGGTGCGGCGCTGCGCTCGGTCTACGGCGAGATTCTCTCGACCGGCTCGACCAAGTCATGGCCCGGCGAGCTTTATCCCTTCAACGATTTCTCGCGTCTGATGGGCTTTGAGCGGGTCTGGGCTTTCGAGCGAGATCACGCGGAGTCGTGAAGGGACTCCGCCGGTTCGGCTCGACGGACGCGCGGTGCCTATAAGTCACTGAAATATTGGAATGTTTTTACGCAACGGGTCGCTGCTCCGGTGCCCGCGCGTTGTGCGATTCATGTGTGACGAGCGTCACATACGCGCGGCGTCGCACACCCTAGATCTCTGACAGTCGATTGGATCGTGACCCTCGATGACAGGGAGACAAAAAATGATCCGCGGGACCCTTCTTACGCTGATCGCTGCCGGGAGCCTGATCGCTGCCGCGGTTGCACTCAGCCCGATTTCGCAGGCGCCGCGCGCCATGCTGAAAGCCGATAGCGGCTACGGCTATCACGCGATCCGCCACGTTAACCGCCATGGGCTGGACGGCTGCCTTTCGGAGCCGGTCGAATGCGGACTGGTGGTCTGGTGATGAACGATGGAGATCGAGCCATGACCACCAAGGTCGTTCGCGAATTTGCCGCGTTTCCGGCACTCGTCGTCGCCGCTTTCGTGGTTCGCAACGCAGGCGTATTGATAGCGCTTGCCGCTCTCGCGCTTGGAGCTTTGACTACGGGCTGAGTTAGCGCCCGCCATCCGCGACAGTTGCGAGCGCTTCGGCATTAACGAGGACAATCTCGCCGCGTTCCAGCTGGATCCACTTGAGATTCTCCCAATCGCGCAACTGCTTGTTGGTGCTTTCCCGTGAAGCGCCAATGATCTGCGCGATCTCGCTCTGGGTCAGTGCGATCCTCTGACCGCCGGCACCTTCTCCAAGACGGAGCAGCGTCCGAGCCAGCTTGGCAGCCAGGTCGAGAAACATGACCTCCTCGACCTGCCGGCTGGTATTGCGGAGGCGCCCGCACAGAACCTCAATCAGTTTCTGCGCGACATCGGGGCGGCTGTGGACCAGCGGCAAAAAATCCCGGCGTTCGATCACGATGAGTTTGCAGTCGGCGATCGCGATAACATCCGCAGTTCGTTCGCCGCCATCGAGCAGGGCAATCTCACCAAAAATATCGCCCGCGCTCAGGACGTTGAACACGGCATACTTGCCCTGCGCGGAAAACGAGATGACCTTGACCTGGCCCTCGAGGATCGCGAACAGGCTCGAGCCCGGATCGCCTTTCGAAAAAACCGTTGCGCCACGCTCGATCGTTCTCACGCGCGCATGCGATCGCAATTGTTGCAGCAGGTCGGGTCCGAGAATTCCGAAAATTGGGTGATTGCGGAAAAAGGCGAGCCTGTCCGCGATCTGCGTTTGATGCGCTGGCACGTCAGTCATCATCGTCGGTCCGGACAGCCGTTCGGTCTTTGAAGGCCATTGTGACGCCCGTTCACGCATTCGCCGTCCCGGCGTTTCGCAAGCGAGATCGACGGCATTCTAATGTTTCCTGAGGAAAGTGAGAAGCTTCGACTGAAGAACATGAAACGTCAGCCGGGAGCAGCGGATCTGGAGATGGCCGATATTGTCGCGCGCGCGTGCCGCAGGTCCCCGGTGTCCTGACCTTCGCTGAACCAGCCATAGACCGGCTCGATCAGGCGCAGTGCCTCACGAGTCTTCTGGTGCGAGTGCCAAAGCGCCGCGAGGTCGGTCGCGGCGCGCAATTCGAAGGATCGCGCGCCCTGAAGGCGTGCAACACCGATTGCTTTCATGAGATGTGCTTCGGCCTCGTGCGCCCTGTTTGGACCGAGCGAGAGAAGGCATCGGGCGCGCTGACGGTACAGTTCCGCTTCCCACGACCGCCCGGTCACGTCGTCCAGCCCCGCGAGGGATCTCTCGATGATCGCGAGCGCGGCCTCGCTATCGCCTGACCGTGCGATCATGTCAGCCAGCCAGCTGTCCATCATCGGCAGCATGTAGCTGACGCCCTTGCTGCGCATTTCTTCGAGCCCAAGTTTGAGCTCGGTTCTGGCTTGTTCCAGGTGGCCGAGGTCGCCGAGTGCGTGGGCGCGCGACACTCTGGACAGGAGCACATACAGCGAAAAGCGCTGCTCGCGGGAGACCTCCAGGCTTGTTTCAGCATGCGACAGCGCGGCCGCCGGCTCGCCGCGCATGAGATGCACGACGGAGGTCATGTAGTGCGCAAATGCGATGCTGTAGGGCTGCGCGAGATCGCGCGCCAGATCCAGCGCGGAGGATACACGCGACAGCGCCTGCTGAGGATATCCGAGAATCCATAAATCCCAGGACAGCAGCAGCAGCGACGCAGCCTTCGGCTCGACCATATAGCGGCTGTAGAGCGACTGCAGGCCTCTCTGCGACGACAGGGCGATCGACTCTTCGAAATGCTGTCTGGATTGCTCGAATTGCCCGACCGACAGCAGGGAGCTGCCCATGACGCGATGTCCCATCATCAGCGGGACGATATCCGAGGAAGTCTCCGCTCTGGACAGAAATTCATTCGCCATGCCGAGCGCCTCGTCGTTCTTGCCGCTCATCCACGAATGACCCCAAAGGCCGTAGAGAGCCTGGAAATATTCGCCCGGGCTGTTCATCTGCAGGCAGAGGACGCGTGCTCGCGCAAACACGTCTCGTGTCTCCTCATCCGCGTAACCCCGAACGGCGATGATCGGGATACCCAACGCAAGCTGCAGCTCGATCTCTCTCGCGGAGCGCTCGGGGGTGTCGGGCCAGCCAGCCAGCGCTTCCAGAGCCTTCCGGAAATGCGCGATCGCTTCGACGTTGGCGGAATGTGCAAGCGCACGCTGCCCGGATTTGTACCAGAAGTGGACCGCCAGTTCGTGGTTTCGTGCCTCGCTGTGATGGTGAGCAAGGAGTTCTGGCTGCGTCTCGGCAACCTCCTGAAAATGAGTGTCGAGAAGCGCGGCGATGTCGGTATGCATCTGGCGCCTGCTGCTTCTGAGCAGGGAGCTGTAGATCGCATCGCGCAGCAAGGCGTGCTTAAATGCGAACAGCACTTGAGGTGAGATCCCGACGCGGTAGATGATGTCGGCGTCCTCCAGCCGTGCAAGCGTCAAACGCAAATCGTTCTCTTCTATCCGCAGCGCGAGAGACAGAAGCTCATAGGAAAATTCACGGCCGATGACGGCGGCGGTTTGTGCGAGCCTGCGGCCTTGCGGCACCCGGTCGAGCCGCTCCATCAATGCATCGTAGAGTGTGTCCGGGACCTTGAGAGGTTCGGGCTCGGACGCCGTTGCGCTCGAGGTATCAGCGGCACGGTTCCGCATCGAGGCGAGGATGCTGTTCGTCAATTCCTCGATGAACAGAGGCAGTCCATCCGCCTTCTCGATGATTTGATTCAGGATCGGCTGCAGCATCCGCTTTTCTCTGAAGCAGATTGCGTCGACCATTCCTGCGACCTCGCTGCGCGACAGCCGTGTGAGTGAGTGCACGGTGACGTTTGCGCGCGTGAACCAGGTCGGACGGAATTCGGGCCGATAGGATATGACAAGCAAAACGCGGGCGCGGTCGATCCGGCTGATGGCGAGTTCCACAAGCTCCAGCGTGGAGGGATCGATCCAGTGCACATCCTCGAATATGCACAGCGTCGGAAGCTCGGAAGAAAACGCGACGGTCATATCGACCATCGTGCTGACGGTTCTGTTTTTGATTTGTTGCGGAGTCAGCGTTGCGAGTTGGTTCTGATGATCGCTTGGGATCGACAGCAGTTTGATGACGAGTTCCAAAGAATCCGCGGCGCTGCCAAGAGCGCCTGGAAGATAGGCCTGAACCTTCTCGATCTTCTCTGCATCAGGCTCCCGGGGAACGATCTGTGCCGCCCGCTCAATCTGTTCAATGATGGGAAAGAAGGCGCTCTGGCTGTGATACGGCGAGCATTGGTGGTTCAAAAGGAAGTGCGGCTCGGCCTCGATCTGCGCCTTCAGCTCATGGATTAGTCTCGATTTTCCGACGCCCGGAAGTCCTGATAGCAGGATGACCTGTCCATCGCCTTCCTTGCTCTTCTGCCATCGGTCCAGCAGCATGCTCAGCTCGGTCGAGCGGCCGACCAGCGGCGTCAGGGATTCCGTGTGAGCCGCGTCAAACCGGCTGGTGAAGCTCTTCGCAGCGACAACCCGATACACCTGAATGCGTTTGGTAATTCCTTTCAGTTCGTGGCGGCCGAGATCCTGACAGTCGAATGCGCCGGCGAGCAGACGCCTTGTCGTCTCGGAAATCAGGATAGTGTTGGGTGTGGCGAGTGTTTGCAGCCGCGCAGCGATATTCGGGGTCTCTCCCACCGCATCGATCGCGTTGGCGTCATTGGTGCCGCCGATGGCGCCGACGACGACCGGTCCGGAGCTGATGCCCACCCGCGCCGCCAGCACCTCGGACCCCGCAATCTTCGTGATCGCCGCGATCGCTTCCAGCCCCGCATGGACCGCGCGAATCGCATCGTCTTCGTGGGCGTGCGGCCATCCGAAAAAGGCCATCACACCGTCGCCCATATAGCGCGCGACCCAGCCGGCATATCGTTTGACCGCGGCGCTGCACGCTTCCCGATACGCAGCGAGGAGAATCTGGAGGTCTTCGGGCTCAAGCTTCTCGGACAGCTGTGTCGATTCAACGAGATCGCAGAACAAAACGGTAATGTGCCGATGTTCGGCCTCGCGATGCGATGGCTGACTCGTTTCGTCTGCTGCGGCTGATGCGAAGGCTGCTGCGGGCCATCGACCCGTTTCAGTCAGGATTGCCCTGCGCAAAGTTTTGCGGTGACCCAACGACAGCCCGAGACCTTCGAGATCTGCCTCTGTCAGCTCCGGCAAAATCGCATAGTCGATGTTGTGATCGGCGAAGATCTTCGCATATTGACTGAGCCCGTGTTCGCTCAGCCATTCATCGAGGTCGTTGACTGCGTTCGACAATTGTGAAGCCCCGCTCTTCGGCAGGCTGCCACGTGTTCTTTGCCACAACAAAACGCTTGGACAGTGGCTGTGAGCGCCGCTGTCGTGTGCAACACTAACACATGAAAGATCGCTTTGACCGATAGATTCTTGTTCACGTGACCGTATGGTGGCGCACGCGTGTCCAGTTCGGTCCAGCGAACAATGACGTTCGTCGGAATTTCTTGATTCAAGATTGCGCGCTTGTCGCGCGGCGCAATCATACGGTCCCGATAACGCGGCCCGCGGTCGCGCATCGTGGTGTATGCAGATCGGTGCGGGCGACGCGCTGGTATCGCGCGCCGCCTGCGCCTGGTTGGCCTATGCTGCAGGCCGTGCGTGCGCTTCGTCCGTCTGTGCGGAAAGACGGACGAAACTGAGCGTTTCGCCGGCCGCGCGCTCAAGCAGCGCGATCATTTCCGATTCCGATCGAAGCAATTCGCGATTGTATCCTTCAGCCATGATCGAGGCCGATACATAGGTTTCCTGAACCACCCTGATCCGATCGTCCGCCGGAAGTGACGCGACGAATTCGATGGTTTCCTGCACGTGCATCGCTTCGCTGCCGAGGCCACTGTGGCTTCTGAGAAAGCGCGTGGCGTCCACGCCGTCCGGACATATCGCTTTCACCATGGCGATGTCCGTCTCCTGCTTGAGCGCCGCAATGCGCTCGAGGCAATACGAATAGCCGACGCATCCCATCGGATAGTCTTCGGAGCAAAGTTCGTCGAACCTCTTGCAGAGCGGTTTGATGCCATCGGGAATCAAGTTTCCGACAAGTGTTTCTGCGGGCAGTCCCAGCGCCCGCAGGTCTTTCAGCGCGAGACGGTCGTGTCCGGTTTCCTCGCGTGCGCGTTCTTCCAGATATGCCGTGACCTCCGGTCGGCCGAACTGTTCGAAGCGGCGTGCCGCGCGCAGCAAATTCCGGGCTGTATCGACGGATGTGTGATACGCGCCGATCAGTGCCAGCGCGTATCCCGGAATGCTCGGCGCCGGCGTTGCGAGGTTCTTTTCTATTCGGGAAAAGCCCAGATTGATCGCGCCATCCAGCAATCCGACCGCAGTGGCCACCGACCCTGGCCCGGTCATCGGCGTAGCGAATGGACTTGATTGTCCGTCCGTACCGTCCTTCTGATAAAACCAGACTTCCCCCGACTCGCGAGCGACGATTGAGACGTCGCTATTGACGTCGACCCACTCGGTGACCGACCGTGGCATTCCCAATCTCCTGCAATGCGGAGTGCTCGCGCGGGAACGTTTCTTGAGGGAGGGTTGTGGCTTCGACGCGAACCGACTCCTGTTGAGCTAAAGCCGTCGTTTAATATCGTGATGCATGTTCGCGCTAAATGCCGTTCGGCACGCAAGCCATCAGCATACGTGCCGTCTCGAGAAGACTGTGCTGTGGCGCACCTGTCTTGACCCGACCGAAATCCGGTAGAACCAGGACGACTTCATTGTCGTCGCGCTGGGTATATCCCTCGCTGCGCCAGTAAGTTTCTTCTTTAATGATGACTGGATTTTCAAGGAAGATGCCGCGCTTCTCCAACTCTTCCTTGGCAACCTCTCTCCGCAGAAGCCGCTCACCAAAATCCGTGCTAACCCACGCATCGACAATCAGTTGTGCCAGAGCATCGCTTGTGTAAGCCGTGTCGACCACGGGGACTCTGTCTCGGCCTTGGTCGCCGGCGGCAGTCGTTATTCCCGCATCTTTCAAAATTTTGTAAATTGTCATAACCAGCCCTCCGCTGATGAAGCAGGTCCGACGTCAAGCCGGTGGCGGTTCATTGCAAGCCATCGGCTCGTAATACGTATGTTAGTTGTGGAATTGCAGGGTTGCAAGCAAACCGACGATGGGCGAACGGCAGGCGCGCAGGTTTGGGCTCAGCTATGCCCAACCGAACATCAAGCATCAATAAATACCACTGTGGCGTCGCCCTT
>CAZIKZ010000007.1:0-6009 GCA_964539845.1 uncultured Hyphomicrobiales bacterium | reverse complement strand
TCGAAGCAGCATCCACCCATGCGATGCTGGTGAAGGATTGAGAGACGTATTCCATGCGAATCTGGATGGGTGTTTTTGTTGCTCTGATCGCTTTTGGTGACGCGGCGTTCTCTCAGGCATTGGCGTCGGTGCAGGTCCGCATCAGTCTGGCCCGGCAAACCATGAACGTGAATGTGGACGGGGCGCATTACGCGACCTGGGCGATCTCGACGGGCAAGCAGGGTTACGGCACGCCCTCAGGCACGTTTCGTCCGCAATCGATGCACAAGATGCACTACTCGCGGCGATACAACATGACGCCGATGCCACATTCGATCTTCTTTCATTATGGCTTCGCCATCCACGCCACGTCCGAGGTCCGAAATCTCGGCCGGCCCGCGTCGCATGGCTGCATTCGGCTCAGCCCGCAAAATGCCCGCACGCTGTACGGTCTGGTCGGCCGTCACGGCATGAAAAGTACCAGCATTACCGTCAGCTATTACTGACAGCGCTGATCGCTGCGCAATTCGTAAGGAGCAGGGCCCGCAAGGGAGCGCGGGAACTCGGGTTCCGTACCAAATCCGCATTCCAATTCAGGATTTGGCCACTCTCCCGCCGTCATCACGCAGCAAGGGTGCGCCTTAACGGCCGCGCATTCCGAAGCGGTGTCGTCGTGTTCTGGTGCAACCTGCTGATGCTGTTCTCGTCACGTCCGTTCCGATCGATCGCGCGATCCGCCGCGCTGCTGCTTGTGCTTGGCGGATTTGCCGCTGGGACCAGCGGTTGCGCGACGTCGCCCGGCGCGGCGTCAGCGTTCGCCGCGGTCGGTTCCGGCAAGACAGGCATTGCCGCCGATCCGACACTCACCGCCGTCACGACGCGCAACGCCGTGAAAGGAGCGCGATCGAGACCGTGGTTCGGTACGCAGCGCGCCAACCAGCCGAGCAATGTGCGCATCCACCTGGCTTCCCCAGCGGACGGGGCCTTTTCCGCTGTCGGCCTCGGCGACTGGAATATCAAGGCGGTCGAAACGGTGCCGCTCGGCGAAAGCTTCTCCGCCCGTCAGAGCCGCCGCGATGTGCTGGTATACATTCACGGATTCAACCAGTCATTCGAGACAGCCGCGCTCGATGCTGCGCGTTTGTCCGACGGTCTCGAGTTTCGTGGCGAGACGATGCTGTTCTCCTGGCCGTCGAAGAACAGTCTGATGAACTACATCTACGATCGGGAAAGCGCGATGTGGTCGCGCGACGCGCTCGAGGGAATGATCGACGAACTGATTGCGGATCCGTCGGTCGGCACCGTTCACATCGTTGCCCATTCGATGGGGACGATGGTCGCGGTCGAAGCGCTTCGTCAGCTTTACGACAGGCGCGGCGCGGCGATGGCCAATCGCTTGGGCGCTATCGTGCTCGCATCTCCCGATATCGATATGGACAGCTTCACATCGTCCATCGCGCGCATCGGTTCGCTTTCGCGCAAGATCACGGTCCTCACGGTCGCAAACGATCGTGCTCTTGGTGCCATGCGCGACATGGCCGGCGGTGTGACCCGCGTCGGGATCGCGGAAAAGTCGCGGCTCGAAACGCTTGGCGTTCGCGTGATCGACGCTTCGGATTATGCCGGGGGTGGTCTGAACCACGACCTGTTCATGACCAATGCGCAGGTGCGCCAGGCCATTCGGCGGTTCATCGCGGAAGCGACGTCGCCTGCCGTCACCAGCAGCAGCGTGATCCAGTAGAGCGACCGTCGCTGCTTGCCTTAAGACACTGAAAACAATAGATGTCTTGCTTCGCAGCGGGGCGCTCCGGGTGCACTTGTCACCGTCGGCATCATGCTCGCTCCGCCCATTTTTGTGACAGCTGAATCCCGTGCCGGGGTCTGGCCCGACCGCGGATGGGATGCATGATGCAACAGCGATCTCAGGGAGGCCGTGACCATGAGCGACGCGCCACAGGCACTTGAAAGCTATCTGTCCGGCGCGTGGCGTCGCGGTGACGGCAGCGAAACCGAACTGGTCGATCCCGTGCTTGGCGCCGTGCTCGCAACCGCGAGTGCGCGGGGTCTCGATCTGAAGGCCGCGCTGGATCATGCCCGCAGGAAAGGCGGTCCGGCCCTGCGCGCGCTGTCCTTCGCGGAGCGGGCCAAACTGGTGGGTGCGGTCGCCGATGTGCTCATCGCCAACCGGGCGAAATACGAATCGATTGCCGTCGCCAATTCCGGAAACACCAAGATCGATGCCGCGATCGATATCGATGGCGGGATCGGCACGCTGAAATATTACGCCCGGCTGGGTGGCTCGCTTGGTGGCGCGACCTTGCTGTTGGACGAAAAGCCGGTCCGGCTGGCGAAGGCGGAAAACTTCCAGGCCATCCACCTGCTGGCTCCGCGTCATGGCGTTGCGGTGCATATCAATGCCTTCAACTTTCCGAGCTGGGGGTTGTGGGAGAAGGCGGCGGTGTCGATCTTGGCCGGCGTGCCGGTGCTGGCAAAGCCCGCGTCGTCGACCGCCATGCTCGCGTACGAGATGGCCCGTGACGTTGTTGCCGCGAACGTCTTGCCTGAAGGCGCGCTCAGTATTCTGTGCGGCAGCGCCGGCGATCTGCTTGACCAGGTCACCAGCGACGATGTGATCGCGTTTACCGGCTCCTCCGAAACAGCCGGTCGCATTCTCAAGCATCCGAATGTCCTCGCACGCGGCGTTCACGTGAATATCGAGGCCGACAGCGTGAATGCCGCGCTGCTTGCGCCGGAGGCGAGCCAGGCGGCGTTCGATGCCTTCATCAAGGAAGTGAGCCGCGAAATGACAGTGAAGGCCGGCCAGAAATGCACGGCGATCCGCCGCGTGTTCGCGCCGGCCGATCGTGCCGATGCGGTGGCAGAGGCTCTGCTCGCACGGCTGAAAAAGACGACGCTCGGCGATCCGCGTAACGAGAGCGTGCGCATGGGCCCGGTGGTGACGCGCGCGCAGCAGGCTGCAGCTTTCGACGGCATTGGCAGGATCGCGAAGAATGCGCAGGTGTTGACCGGTGGCGTGACCGCGCCCGTCATCGATGGCATTGATCCGGCCAAGTCCGCTTTTGTTGCGCCGACGCTAATGCGCGTCGCCGACGGCAACAGCGCCGATGCGGTGCATGATACCGAAGTATTCGGTCCGGCCGCGACGATTGTCCCCTACAGGAACGAAACCGAAGCCTTCGCACTGGTGGCGCGTGGTGGTGGTTCGCTGGTCGCCTCGGTCTATGGCGATGACCGTGCATTCCTGGTGCGCGCGGTCGCGGAGCTAGGGCCGTCGCATGGTCGGCTTCTGATGGTCGAGCCTTCGATCGCCGATGCGCATACCGGCCACGGCATCGTGATGCCGCAATGCAATCACGGCGGACCGGGACGCGCCGGCAACGGCGAGGAACTGGGCGGGCTGCATGGCTTGCGGCTCTATCACCAGCGTCTGGCAGTGCAGGGTTCGACCGATCTGTTGAACGAACTTCAGGCCAAGGCATTCGCGCTGCACTGAGTTCGGGAGAGAATTCTGCGCGTTCTCACGGCAGCGGGGACCCGGAATAAAGAACACGGAAGTCCCGCTCGCTCGGGCACGGCCAAACGGCCCAAGAAGAAACGGAAGCAGGACGGAGGGAGCGTCTGTGTCCGATATCTTCGCGGAACGCCGGTCGTATAATGCGGCCGCCGATTTTGTGGATGCCAATGTCGAGCGAGGGCTCGGTGACAAGCCGGCCTTCATCGATCCACAGCGCACGATCACCTACAGCGAATTGCAGCGGAGGACGTGCCGCTTTGCGTCGGGGCTGCTCGCGCTCGGTCTCAAACCGGAAGACCGCGTCGCGCTCGTGATGCCCGACACCGTGGATTATCCGGTGGCCTTCTGGGGCGCCATCCGCGCCGGCATCGTTGTGGTCCCTCTGAATAACTGGCTCCGGCCCGAGCAGCATGCGTTCATGCTGGCGGACAGCCGCGTCAGCGCCGTCATTGCGGACGCGTCCTTTGCCGGTGCGTTGCGTGACGTGATCGCGGCAACGCCTTCACTTCGTCATGTGATCCTCGCGGGCGCGGGCGCCGAAGGGATGCCGACGATCGCGGGCCGCACGCCAGTGCCGTTTGATGCGGTCTGCCGTATGGGCGGTGACGACGTGTTCGTCGCGCCGACATTATCCGACGAGGTGGCGTTCTGGTTGTACACATCGGGCTCAACGGGTGAACCGAAAGGCGTCAAGCACGTTCACTCCAGCCTGATGGCAACCGCGAAGCTGATGGGGCAGGGCATTCTCGGTATCGGTCCGGACGATGTTGTGTTGTCGGCTGCGAAACTGTTCTTCGCCTATGGCCTCGGCAACGCCATGTCGTTTCCAATGTCGGTCGGTGCGACCGCGATCCTCTGGCCCGGCCGCCCGACACCGGACTCGATGTTTGCGCTGATGCGCCGCCACCATCCGACGATCTTCTATGCGGTGCCGTCGCTCTATACCGCACTGCTTGCGCACGAAGCGATGGGCCGCGGCGCCGGATCGGATCGTCTGCGGCTCTGTGTGTCGGCGGGCGAAGCGCTGCCGGCACATATCGGCGAACGCTGGTGCGAGGTCGCCGGTGTCGATGTGCTCGACGGCATCGGCTCCACCGAATTGCTGCAGACCTTTCTGTCCAACCGGCCCGGTGACGTCCGTTACGGTTCCACCGGGAAGGCGGTGCCGGGATATGATCTGAGGATCGTGGACGAGAACGGCGCCGAGCTGCCACCCGGTGAGATTGGTGAACTGATCGTGCGCGGGCCGTCCGCCGGCGAGGGCTACTGGAATCAGCGGCGCAAGAGCCGTCTCACCTTCGCGGGCGAATGGACCTTCACCGGTGACAAGTACTATCGCGACGACGACGGCTATTATTTCTACTGCGGACGCACTGACGACATGTTCAAGGTGTCGGGCATGTGGGTGTCGCCGTTCGATGTCGAGGCGGCGTTGGTCTCGCATGAGGCCGTGCTCGAGGCGGCCGTGATTCCGAAAGAGGATTCCGATGGCTTGATCAAGCCGAAGGCATTCGTGGTGCTGAAGAACGGCCACGCCAATGATGAGGCGTTGCTGCATGCCCTGAAGGAGCATGTGAAAGCGCGCGCCGGCACCTGGAAATATCCGCGCTGGATCGAACTGCGCAGCGACCTGCCGCGAACCGCGACCGGCAAGGTGCAGCGTTACAAGCTGCGGGAGGAAGAAGCGCAGCGTTTGGCGGCGGGGTGAGCCTTACAGCGGCTTCCTCACCAGCGGCACTTGCACATCGCCGATCCGGATCATGTCCGCTTCCACGCCGAAGATGATTGCGATGCGTTCCGGGCTGAGCGCGGTCTCGGGCTTTTCATCTGCAACGACCCGGCCCTTCTCGAACACCAGAACCCGGTCGGCGTAACGCGCTGCAAGCGCAAGGTCGTGGATGACAGCCAGCACCGTGCCGCCGGCCCGAGCCGCATGGCGCAGCACATCCATGACCACAAATTGGTGGCGCGGATCGAGCGACATGATCGGCTCGTCGGCGAGTATGATTTTAGCTTCCGTCGCCAGAACGCGGGCAAGCGCCACACGGGCGCGCTCGCCGCCGGAGAGAGTCGTCACGATACGGTTGGCGAAATCCTTCGTGCCGGTGATGTCGAGCGCATGCGCAACCGAGGCGCGATCCTGGTCCGACACCGGCGAGAACGGATCGGCATGCGGATAGCGCCCGAGCGCGACGATCTCTCCAACAGGCAGCGGCCAGGAGAATGAGTGACCCTGCGGCAGATAGGCGAGGCGTCGGGCGCGTTCACGCGGTTTGATCGTGGCGGTCGGCTCGCCCCCGAGGTCGATCGTTCCGAAATACGGCAGGAGGCCTGCCAGTGCTTTCAGCATGGTTGTTTTGCCCGCGCCGTTCGGGCCGACCAGCGCGACCAGTTCGCCGGACGAAAGCGTCACACTGACATTGTCCACGATGGTGCGACCGCCCAGCCGCACCGAAATGTCTGTCGCGACAAGGAGGGGCGCGGTCATGACGGTC
>CAZIKZ010000006.1:11329-32618 GCA_964539845.1 uncultured Hyphomicrobiales bacterium | reverse complement strand
GACCGCCCGGCGCGCCGCATGTCAGGCGGCGAACAGCAGCGGCTCGCGATAGCGCACCAAGACCAACCCGATCGAGCAATTCCTGCGCGGCGGCGGGGCATTCGGCGCGCGGCATACCGGCGGCCGCCAGCGCATAGACCACATTGGCGGCCGCATTCCTGCGCAGCATCACGGGCCGCTGAAACACGATGGCGCGGCGGGTGGGCGGCACATCGGTGCGGCCGCCATAGGTCACGCGGCCGCGGGTCGGCGGAACCAGTCCCATCGCGACCCGCATCAGGCTCGATTTTCCGGATCCGTTCGGGCCGACGAGCATCGTCGGTGCTCCAGCCGCCAGAGTCAGCGTGAGGTGGTCGAGTATCGTCACCTCGCGTGCGAGCAACGACACGTCTTCGAGCATTAACGGGAGATCGGTTGCGGGCGCGCGCATCGCCATCATCCCGCAAAGCGCTCGCCGGTGCGCCGCACGCCCCAGGCCAGAGCATTCACGGCAAGCACCAGCGTCAGCAGAATAATGCCCAGACCAATGGCCAGAGGAAGGTTGCCCTTGGAGGTCTCAAGCGCGATCGCAGTGGTCATGACGCGCGTGAAGCCGTCGATATTGCCGCCGACGATAATGACCGCGCCGACCTCCGCCGCCGCCCGCCCGAAACCTGCAAGCAGCGCTGTCACAAGGCTAAATCGCGCGTCGGCGATCAGCGTGACGACCCGCTGCAGCGGCCCGACATTCATGGCGTCGAGCTCGTCGCGGTATTCCGCCCACAGGTCCTCGATGGTCTGGCGGGACAGCGCCGCGATGATCGGTGCCACGAGGATGGTCTGCGCGACGATCATCGCCGCCGGCGTGAACAGGATTCCAAGCGTGCCGAGCGGTCCCGATCGCGACAGAAGAAGGTAGACCATGAGCCCGACCACAACCGGTGGCAGGCCCATCAGCGCATTCAGAACGACGATGACGGCGTTGCGGCCGCGGAAATTCGTCAGTGCGATGAAGGCGCCAAGCGGTATCCCGATCAAGGCGGCGCAGGCGACCGCAGACAGGCTGACAATCAGGGACAGCCGGACGATGGCGAGCAGAACCGGATCGGCCCGCAGGATCAGTTCAAGCGCTGAAGCGTCGGTCGGCACCTGATTTGTGTTGCATTCGGGGGTATATGGGTCAATTTTCGTAGCAAGTTCATTTGTATGCAGGAATATTCATGCCTGAACTGCTCAACACCGACGAAGCCGCGGCCTACCTGCGGCTGAGCGAACGCAAGCTCTACGAGCTGGTCGCGGCCGGCGCCGTCCCCTGCAGCAAGATCACCGGCCGCTGGCTGTTTCCGAAAGCGGCGCTGGACCGCTGGGTCGGATCGGGAATGCCGGCCGCATTGAAATCGCTGGAAGAGCCGGCGCCTCCGATTGCCGGCGGCAGCACCGACCCGCTGCTCGAATGGGCGCTTCGGGAAAGCGGATCGGGGCTTGCGAGCCTGCCCGAGGGTTCGGAGGCCGGGCTGCTCCGGCTGGCGAGGCGCGAAGTGATCCTGGCCGCGGTCCATCTGCACACGCTCGACGACGGAACGCTCGCCAATGTCGAGGCGGTGCGGCATGCGCCCGGTCTGCACGACGCGGTTGTGATTGCGCTCGCGCGGCGCGAGCAGGGTCTGGTGGTCGCACCGGGAAATCCGCACCGCATCGGCAGTTTCGCGCAGGTTGCGAGCGGCTCGCTGCGGCTCGCGCAGCGCCAGGAGGGCGCGGGCGCGCAATTGCTGCTGCTGACGCTGCTCGCGCGGGAGCGGATTGACCTGCGTGACATCAAGACGGTGAAACCCGCCTGCGCCACCGGAACGGATCTCGCGCAGGCGATCCGGGCCGGGCATGCCGATTGCGGGATCGCCACCCGCGCGGTGGCGCAGACCGCCGGACTCGATTTCGTGCCTTTGGTCTGGGAGAATTTCGACCTTGTTCTGCGCCAGCGCGACTATTTTCTGCCCGGACCATCTGCCCTGTTCGGCTTTGTTCGGTCGGACCGGTTCCGGCAACGCGCCGCAGAGCTCGGCGGCTACGATCTGTCCATGTGTGGCGAGATCCGGCTCGTCGCGTGACGCAGTCCGGGCGGAAATAATTCCCGGGACTCTTGAAAAAGCCGCCCGCCCCAGCCACAAGAGCGGCCACGGAGAGGTGGCCGAGTGGCTGAAGGCGCACGCTTGGAAAGCGTGTATACGGGAAACCGTATCGAGGGTTCGAATCCCTCTCTCTCCGCCAAAATCATAGTGAAATCAATAACTTAATCGAATTTCAATACAGAACCCCCGACGAAACCACCGGCCTAGCGCCGGATATTCCCGGCCGCAGGCATGGTCGTAGGTGTGGCCGATTAAATCGGCCAGTAGGGTGCCCCAGCCCGCTTCTTATTAACGTGCCCTGCATGCGGGATTTCTCGGCCGAAGGGCTTAGGGAAGGATCGCAGGGCGCGACGAGGCCCCGTTGCCACCGGACCAGCCCCCTGGCATAATTTCATGGAACTCGCCTGGCGACCCCATGTCAGTTTGTCTGGACATTTCGCAGAAGTGCTTGCGTGCCGGCTTGTCCGGTATCGGGTTGTTATTTCTACTCATTCATCCCGCTACTGCCGACCATCGGTTCGAAACCGCTTGGGCTGTGTGCGACTGGCAGTTGGGCAACAAACCCACCCCTAATCAGCAAATTGCTGCTTGCAACATCGTTATCGCCGCAGGACCAAAGGCGGGAAACATCAAAGGCAACCCACGCCGAGGCATGGCTATCTATTCCGGCGCGTTCGCGGATCGGGCGCAAGCTTATCTTAAACTTAAGCAATACGAAACAGCCATACGCGATCTCAGTACGTATCTAGATCTTCTAAATCAAAGCGATGATTTTAGCACGCGAGTTCTTGTTTGCCTCATGGGATATCGTCCTCGCGCTGTCGCTTACATGGCTATCGGCGCTTACGATAGAGCCCTTTCTGACTTGGATGCTTGCGAAGCGCACACATCTTTTATCAAAAATCACGGGCAACTAACTACAGATATCTTTGCAAAGAAAGCCAATATGGGACTGCGTGGTGACATCGCGATGGCGAGGAAAGAATACGAACGAGCCGTAGAATACTACGAACAGCATCGAGATTATTTCTCGGAAAATCGTATCTCGGCTGAAAAGATCGCCTTGGCCAAACGATTGGCTGCAGACCCTTCGGCGCCAATCACACCATTGCCAGGCCCATCGTTGCCGCCAAATGAGGCCTGCAAATTGTTTCCGAACCTTTGTTAAAGGAGGAAATATGTGGACGAGACGAGAAACGGTTGTGGGTGGAGCGCTGAGCCTGATTTTCACCCAGCAGAGTCTTTGCTCGTGTGGCGCTCAGGCCTCGATGCCTGAAACGGCCGGATGCTACATCGCTGACCAAGATTTGAATGCGATATACTCGAAAGGCACGGAAACTCGAACATACATCAGGGGCGATGAGCCAATCATCTACAGTTCGGGAGATAAGTATTTTGACTACGCTCTCGCCCAAACGCTTGCCATGCTTTCTCGAACCTTCGAAGTCTTGCCGGGGTTTGCGTATTATGATGATCAGCGAAGCCCAAATGCATATGCAACGAGTGCGGTTAGATTAGCTCGCACTGATGGAACCATTTTGTTTGGTACTGAATTGCTGCGGCGATTTCGCGGTGAACTGGAATATCCGGAAGTGGCGGTGGCCGCAGTCTGCGCTCATGAATTCGGGCATATACTCCAGTTCAAACATGCTCTGTATCAAAAATTGACTGCGGGGCAGCCGACGGTCAAGCGCGGAGAGCTCCAGGCCGATTATTTTGCAGGATATTTTGCTGGTCTTCGGAAACTTGCTCGGCCGAGCTATCCGGCGGCTGTTGTTGCAGTAGCGATGTACAAACTAGGAGATAGCAACAAGACTGGTAAGGACCATCACGGCACCACTAAAGAGAGGGGAGCTGCCGTTGTTCGCGGCTTCGAGGCATCTTTTCACGAGGGCAAGAATTTGAGTGTCGCGATTGAAGAAAGCACATCCTATGCAATGCACTTGTGAGGCCGCACCATTAGAAATACGGTGGACACCCCGGTAGGCCAGTTGCGCAAAGCCTACCGGGGCAAAGGAAGTGACCGCGCTGTTGACTAGACAGCCGCCACCGTCGGTGTTGTTTCTAAGAGCGGACACCGCCGACTGGTCCACTGCGGGCTATTAAACCCGCGCCATCACCGGAGCGTCTCCGCTTCGGCAATCTCACGTCAGGCCACAGTCCGAAACAGGCCCTTCGGTTCCCGCACTCCCAGCAGCGCGGCTGGGTCAATATCTAGACGGAGGCGCGCGTCAGCCTGACCCTGCTCTTGGAAAATGTCGATCAGCGCGACCTCCTCCAGCTCAAGCTCAAACTTGCGGGCGGTGAGCTTTTCGAGTGCGGTGGCTTTCTCCTCCGGTGACATAGCGTTACCGCGCGTATCCGCTTGCTTGCGGGTCTGCTCGATCAGGCGGGCCAGCATCGCGTCACGGTGGATCCACGCCAGGACCTTGTTCGACTTGGGAGCACTGAAGCCCCAGCCGACCGTCACGTCACCTTTGACGTGATCGAGTTCAATTCGGGGTTCGCCTTCCGAGGCCCACTTGTTCACGATCACCTTGAGCTGGGCTTCGATCAACGAGAACGGCAGCGGCGCACGCTTCACCTCGACAATCTCGCCTTTGATGCGTGCGACCTCAGTGCGGATGTTTTCGAGGCGGCCCCATTGCGCTCCTATAAGGCTGCCCTTCTTCGGCGCGGGAGCCTCTTTAAGTGGCGTGGGGACGACATGGTGCAGCGCGCCGGACGCCTTGAGCCACTGATCGACCGTGTTGAGAAGCGACTTCGCATAACTCAAGTTCGCGTTGTTGGCGAAAAAGCGCTTGTCGATTTCAGCGCGTTCCAAGACCTCGTCGGGCATGACGCCATTCATGCGCTTCTGGAGGTTGGTCCGGACGGACTCATAGTCATCGACCAGCGCCCGCAGTTGCGCGAGGCGCTTCTGTGCGCATTGCGGCAAGGCGCTTTCGCGCGTTGCGACTTTCGGTGTCGGGCTTGAGACCTGCATCGTTACACTCCGTGGTTCGCCGGGTTACGCCAAGCGTCCTCAATCCGCTTGTTGTAGCGTTTCTGATTGGACTGCTGGAGCGCTTCCAGCTTGTCGGCGGTGAACCTGCCCTCGCCGAAAGCGACCGGCTTGGTCACCTCAGGAGGCGTCCGCGACAGGTCCTGCGGCACGAACATCGACGGAGGATTGCGCCATGCGTCCGACAGACGCTTATCCGCCGCGATCTGACATTCAATGGCAGCCGCCCTCTGGGCGTCTGACAATGAAGCGGAGTGCGGCCCGTGATGATCACTGACAATGGGTTTGTCAGTGAGCGAAGTAGCAACGGCCTTCTGCTGTTCGTCCATCATCATCATGCTGACGCTAATGGATTGCCCGTCTTTCACGATGCCATCGGCTTCCGGTTCGATTTTCTTCAGATTGGTACTCATCTTCATCTCTCCATGAGAATTGCGCCGTTCTTCAATCGAGCGGCTTTCGTTCCAGTGCGCTTCAGAAATTGTTCGTTGGTCTCTCGCTCAAACTCAGAGGAGCCTGTGACAAGGTTTGCGAGGTCATAGCCGGAGTGTTTCTTGGAGAGCAGCGAGGCGACACCCGCGACTACGTTGGCGATGTCGTCCCGGCCGCCCGGCGCATGGTCTATTGAATCTTTGCCGCCGCGCGCCGTCCGGCGCTCCAATCCGATAAGCTGGTTGGTGAGCCGATCATGATCGAGAAGATCAAGCGTCTTGGCATTCACGAGCGGAACGGCATCTCTATAGAGGTCGCTTTTCGGTTGCGCGCTCAACTCGTAAGCAATTCCGTGTCGTCGAAAACTTTCGCGGACCCATTCTCCGCCGTACCTGTCACCGGTCACCTTGGACACGCGGTATTCTTTGAGGACTTTAGAAAAGTCCTCAACGACTGCATCGGGGGAAAAGGGCGGCTTCCGTTCGCGCACGAGGTCCAAGATGAGGCCGTTACCCTCGCGATGAGCAATCGCCATTGTGAAGCTGTCCGAGGAGCCACCGGACGGGTCAACAAAGGCTTTGTATTTCAGTCGTGGGATGAAGGGCCGCTCTCGCACGCCGGGAGATACGCAGGCCTCAACCGCTTCGCGCGTCAGCAGCGCTTCGATGTCACTGCGGAATTGCGCGAGATATTCGGCAGCGGCGCTCGATGCGTCACGCTCCATGGCGTCATCAATCACGCTCTGGGGCACGGTCGCGTTCATTGTCCGGGTAGCGGCTTGCCAGACCAAGATAAGACCGGCCTTGCCAAAATACTTTCGGTGAGTAGCCCATAGTGCCCCCTTACGGGCATATGGACTACTCGCGCAAAGCAACATGGCATTAGGGATTGTCGCCATGGCCGGGCGAAGGGCGTTCAGGATTTCATAGTCCGGCTCTGCGCTATTGTCGGACGGCCAGAAGGCGATCTCATCGCACAATGCGGCAACGATGGTGTAACCGCGAAGGCTCTTGAACGACGCGGTGCCTACTTCGATGGTGATGGAGTTGTTCAAATCGAAACTTTCTCTAGTTTCGCTTTGAATAAGCCTTTTCAGCATCGGAACGCCACGCAGTAGACCGCCGATGTAACGCATGATGGTGCGGGCTTGCTTCCTGTCGGCCGCTACAACCATGATCGTTCCCCGCTCACCCGGTTGTAGGAAGCGGCGATAGTCAAAGAAGCAGGCGAGAAAGACCGCAATCAGTGCGAGGATGAAGCTCTTGCCGGCGCGACGGCCGCAGACTAGCCATGCCTCTGACGCTACGTCAGTGGGTGGGGTGTCTCTCCCTGTGCATTGTTCATAGATTGCGCGCTGATCGTCCGTCATCGGCAAGGCGAATAGAGCAGCCAAGAAAGCGAACCATGCGGCCCACGTCTCGCGATCAGCGAACCACTTGGCGAATAGGTTAGTGTCGGCTGTCGCGTTGATGATGTTGATGGGCGGCTTACTCTTCATCGCCATCACCATCGTCGTCTAGCAACTGAAGTATGCGTGCGCGCGCCTCAGCGTCGAATAGATACTTGCGCCGTGGCGCTCTGTCCTTTGACAAGATCGGATATGACAGCGGGCGACGGTATGCCTTGTCGCGAACAAACCTCATGACTCATCTCCATCGTCAGGGAGAGCCGCTTTGCCTTCGATGTAGTCGCGAAGGTCCGGCACCTTCTTCATTGCGCGCGTTAGGCCGATGCGTGAAGAGATGCGCACGAGACTACTGGTGAGTGCCGCGTGCTCAGTGACATCGACCGCGAGACCGTTGGCGAGCTTCGCCTCAAGCTGCTCAGCGAGCGCGGCTGCACCAGCGAAGCGCCGGATCAGTTGAAGCTTGACCTCGGAGAGCCGATCCGCGCCGCCTAGATCGGCCGCGACCTGTGAGGCGATGTCGCGGAAGCGCCGGGCCACGACGCTGCGGCCGTCGATGCCGGGAAGGATCGCGCCACCGTTCGTGATGCGGCTGCGAGCCGTAGGTTTGGCCCGTGCCATCGAGAGGTTACGCTTGTGCCGGTTCGCCTTTGTCATGCCCGATAAGATCGGGGTTTTCGCCGCCGAAGGGAAGTCTGGCCGGGGGTTTGGCCGGGGGTTCTCCGGTGCTTACCGGAGCGCAACGCGGAAAGCGCTGAAAAATATTTTGTGCGGGAGGTCGGTAAGGCGGAGGACTTCGCCGCCTTCACGTGTGCGAGCGACGGGTTTTATTAGGTGGTCAGATGGCTTTCTGCGCACGAAAACTAGCCGGGGGAGATCGGGTCCAGGGAAGGGAGGGAGAGGGGAAATTTCAATTGATAGGGGTAGCCGAAATAGTTTTCGGGGGGGTCTAACGACCGGAAACTACCCTATCCCTCCCCCTCAGTCGGCAACGCCTGCAACGATCCACCGGCGGCCCTTATTAGCCGAGTTCTCTGTCTGATCTTGATCCCAATCCAAGCGACGGCCGCCATATATCCCGCCTCGGATTTTGCCGAGCCATTTGCCGAAGGCGATACTATCAACGCCACCACCAGCACGGGACGGGAAATTAGACTCAAGCAACTCCCGTTCCTCAGCCTCCAAAGGCAGATCAGCGACCACCTTCAGAAGCTCCGAGGCACGCCAGCCTTGGCCCTTGCCCTTCTTCTTGGTCATCATGCGGTCAGCAGCCGCCAAGATCGCAGCCGTGTCCTTATATGCCGAGCTAACCGACCGGACCTTTTCAATGCAGTCAATGGGGTCCTGTTCTCCGAGCCAGATCAGGGGACGGCGGACGAATTCAGACCAGCCCTCGAACCCGTTTAACGGACTCAGATCTATGGCTTGTGCTTCCTCGCTGACGAACGCAGCACGCACAACGGTTAGAGCGGCGGCGATGTACTCTGCCCGGTTCCTGATGACCGTATCGACCGGCCTGCCGCTGTAGACCTTGGTCTCAGGCCGCTCCATCTTCGCATCGAGGTTAATGATGAGGCCGCGCCGGACCATGTCACCGCGATAGCTGATATTGTTGCCGTTGATAAAGAAGGTCCCGTTCCAGTCGCATTGCGGCATTTCGCTCTTGCCGAGGATACGCGGCGCGGCACACCCCTCGGCGATCAGCGTGCATAGAAAGTCGCTGCCAACCTCCTGTCCTTGGGCACAGTTGTCGATGCTGACGATGCTATGGCCTTCCATTAGCGAGACCGAAAGTCGCTTTTCAAACTCAACCTCGCCATCTCCAACTGAAATCGGAACGACCTTGCGGCCACGCGCGATGGTCGTGATCAGTTCCACAAGGTAGCCCTTACCGAACTCTGCCGCGAAGGCTGTGACCATGAAGGCGACCGCCGTAGGGAACGCGCCGCGCGCTACCACGGTCAGGATACCAGCGAGCGCCACTGATAGGTCTAGCCGCTGATCGGCAAACGGAAACTCGGACAGCAGCGCCTTGAGCTTGTCGAGCGCGGCCTTTGCCTGCTTCTTTGTAGGTTTCTTCGGAACCTCAACATTCCCAAGGTAAGGGTCTGCGTAGTGCCACAGACCGGTCGCCTCATCGTATCCGGATTCAGACAATATCGTGCCGTCGCTCCGCATCGTCGGAGCGTCAATGACTCCAGACACGATACGGATGCCATGGTGATAATGGCCGAGGCCGATCAGCGTATTGAATGGGGCTGGTGGAGCCATCACGCGGACCTTGCCGCTCTTTTGCTGCTTCTCAAAAAACGCCGCGTGTTTGGTCACCATGTAGGACAACATATTTGGATCCAAGCGGCGTAGGATCGTCACCTGTGTTTTCTCGGCGCTGCCCTTACGGATTGGTCTGGGGTCATAGATCGGCTCGACCAGCGCGTTGCTACGGCGAAGCACAGGCAGTTGCGCCTCGACAATTGCCGCCTGAATCGCATCGACCATTTCGGAGATGTTGTCGCTGACGAGGATCGGTCGCAGGACCTTCTCTTTGTAATTGTCCGACTTATCGACCATGACTATTCACCTCATCATTCAGATCGTTGCCGATGCTGGGACGGATAATCCGCACTGCGCGGCCTTCTTGATTGAAGCGAAAGCGGGCTTCGCGGCACGCATACATCCCGTCAATGTCCTGATCTTCTAAGAGCGAGACCTTGCGGACCTCAGGCGGCAAGAAGGCATGTTCGAGCGTGTAGGCGCTGCCAGCCGCCCAAGCCGGAAGCCCGTCGCACAGCTGCGGACAACTCAATGCCGTTTCGATACCCTCGCCCAGCGCCAGCTCTCCTGAGACTGGGGCGAGGCGGATCGTGCTGCCGACTATCGAGGCGAGGTCTTTCCGAGGCGCGAATACATTGAGCTTGTCCCGGCCGTTGGCGCTCAACCATGTGCGGTGGATGCCGCCGAAGCCGCCATCCGGTCCGGTTCGATAGGCAATCATCGCGGGATAGCGGTCATTCCTCTCGCGATTGTAGACCTTGGGGTGATAGCGGAGGCAGTCCGGTATCGGCACGAGGATGCCGCGATGGCGTAGGTATTTGTCTACAAGGGTGCCTGCTGCTGGGATGGCGTCACGCCATATCCGCTCAGCGCTCTCCCTATTCTTTTCACGTCTGCTTTCCTCCTCCTCCTCCAAATCAATTTCCGCAGCCTTCAATCGAGTGCGGATATGGGACTGGACCTGCTTCAAGGTTCCAGCGTTTACGGCATAGATATAGAAGTCAGCGATACGCGAGAGGTCGAATTTGATCGCTGCGTCAATCGTATCGGTGGTGATGCGGACGAAAGGGCCGTCAATCGTGCCGCCGACAATCTCAGCAATCTTCTCCAGTCCATGAGTCTCGCGGCCTCGGATTTGCATCTCAAGCTGAAGCTTTTTGAATGCACCCATCACACCACCTCCGCTCTGGGTTCGGTGATCACTGCACGTGAACCATCGGGCCACGCCTTGCGGTCATGCGGCCGTCGCCACAAGACCAATGGCTCATCCACACCGACCATTTCCCAATTTGTGCCGCGCGGTCGAACGGTGATCGGATTGCGAGCTTCGATGTCTTCTTCGTGATAGATCAGCCGCGTGTAGGTCTGCTGCCACCACTTGCCGCGAGAGCGGACGACATCGACGATGAGCCGACCACCGGTCGGGTCAGCCGGCTTGTGCCAGGTCTCGGTGCCGTCATCCGCGACAACGAGATAGGCAGTGTCCACCGTCCGGTCCGTCATGATGCACGCGAAGCTGCGAGCCAGTCCTTCCAGCCCAGCTCAGTTTGCTTGTCACGGCGCGCGCGGCGCCATTCGGTCCATGCGTTAAGCTCCGACATCAACCGGCCCTTCGCCCGGCCGCTATCGGTCAGCTTGATCGCTTCTGGAAATTCGCCCGCGTCCTCCCAGACCTTAATCTGTGTCGGCTTCGCGCCGACGATTGCCGGGACCTCGAAATCACGGACGACTAGCGGCGGCACCGATGATGGTGGACGCGGCGCAACTCTCTTATGACTCTTGCTCATCGAACGCTCCTCTGCGTGGTTGAACGAGTAGGAGCGGAGCTTCGCGTAATTCGCACAGCTAGGGGCCGCCAGGAAATTCGGTAATAGATCGGCGGCGTGTCAGTGGGTGCATCGTGCTCATAATCTGTCGTGCCTTTAATCCCTGACAAGTAGATGGAGAGCATGATGAAGCTTACGCTGGATATGTTCCGAGAGCGGTTTCAAGGTAACGAGAGTACAGGCACCTTCACGCCGAATGTGATCGGATATGATCGAGAACAGAATGTCGCAGCGATTCTGATCAAGCAGTCGCGTGGCGGCGACTTCGCGCTAAGCGAGGCCGCGCTCGCATATATTGTTGGTGCCGAAAAGGCAGGCAGGATAAGCGCGGGATATATAATTCTGCTAGATGCCAGCGGCGCGCGCATTCTCGCTCAGGGTAAAGCAGCTAGCTTTTCCACTAAGAGCGCGAAAATGCGACGGCTGGAAGGAAAATTTGGTCCGTACTGGTGGATCAACAACAACTTCCAAGACGCGATGCTGGTTGCTGAAGAAGCACCGTTCTGACGCACCACCAAGGCCGGGGCGCGTTGCCCCGGCTTCTCTACTCGCGAGGGAGGCTGCGGGTGCCGCGATTGCTACGATAGTCCCGCAAGTCTTCAGCATTCAATTTGTAGTCGCCCATCGAATTGAGAATCTGTACCGCAATGTCGAGGGCGAAAGGCTTTTCCTCGCGATCTTTTGCGATGCATCCTGGATCATCGCTAAAGGCATTCGCCCAAATCAGCAAAATGTCTTTTTCGACCTCGAATGCCCAAGCCTTGAGGCTTTTATCTGCCGCAGTTTTCAGATCCTTTGAACCCTCCGGCCTCCCGGCTCCTCTCGCGGGTTTGGGCCGCAGTCGCCGAAACACCTCATCGCGCCCCGCCTTATCACGCATCAAGTCTTCGAAAGTGCATTCGTCTCCGGTCGCAATTGCAAAATTGAGCCGCGTCTCCATTGGAATTGCGTTGGCTGGAAACTCGATAAGTGACATATCTCGCGCGAGTTCATCTTCAGTCGGGGTGTGCATCTCTTCCCACTGCTTGATCGTCCACTCGATCAGCAACCGTTTGCCCGATAGTCCGTGGGGATTGAAGGCGGGCTTCTTCATTTCGTACCCCGACGCAGTGGCGTGACGTTATCGGCCTTGGCCGGGGGCTGGGAGCAAAACCTAGCCCAATCCTCCATCAGCTTCGCTCGCTTGTCGAACAGATCGCCGCGCCGATACGCTTTCTCGACCGCATTCGAGATAGCGTGCGCCAAAGCCATCTCAACGATATGATTCGCATAGCCTGTGGATTCAGCAGCCCAATCTCGAAATACGCTGCGGAAGCCGTGCACCGTCACATCATAGTGCATCCGTCGCAACACGGCGGACATAGACATGTTGCTGAGGCCTTTGCCCTTCTGTGTGCCGATGAAGATGAAGTCGTTGCCCTCCTCGGTAGGCAGTTTTCGGAGGAGGTCTAGCGCGCGGTCGCTCAGGGGGACGCGGTGTGCCTTACGCGCCTTCATGCGATCCGCCGGAACGGTCCAGACGCGCTCCTTGAAATCGACCTCGGACCACCGCGCGCCGATGACTTCATTCGTCCGCGCGGCGGTCAGTATCGTAAACTCCAGCGCGCGGGCGGCAGTCCCCGCCCGTTCAGAGAGCCGCGACATGAACAGTGACATCTCTCGATAAGCGAGGGCCGCGTGGTGCTGGACCCGCTTAGTCTCCTCTGCGGCCGGGATTAGATGCTTGAGGTTACCGCGCCAAGCGGCCGGGTTTTCTCCGCTGCGGTAGCCGCGCGCCTTCGCCCAATCGAGCACATTTTGAATCCGGCCACGGAGGCGCGAAGCAGTCTCAGGGCGCGACTTGTAGAGCGGCCCGGCCGGGTAACCGCGCTCCGCCTTCACATGCTGTTCCATAACCTTCAGGACTAGCGGTGTGTCGATGTTCGCGACGGGGAGCTTGCCCATGACCGGATAGGCGAAGGTCTTCATTGTGGAGAGGAATTGGGCGCGATGCTTTGGGTTGCGCCACTTGATCGACTGCGCGTCATAGTAGCTCTGCGCGGCGGCCTCGAAAGTCACCGTAGCCGCATCAGCCTTCACCCGTTCGGCCCGCGCGTCCGCTTTCGCCTTCAGTGGGTCGATGCCGTCCAGGAGTTGCCGGCGGGCGGCCATCCATTTCTCCCGCGCGTCCTGCAGCGAGACCAGTTCTAGAGGGCCGAAACCGGCCCAGCGCTCCCGGCCGTGAATCTGATACCTAAAGAGCCAGCTCACCCGGTTCGCCTCGCCCGCCCCCTCCATGACTTGGAGATAGAGACCGGCGTGCTTCTCATCACGATGGCGGCCGGGGATAGCTGCGAGCGCCGAAAGCTGGCGCTGTTGCGAAAACGTCCGGACCTTTTTCTTGGCCACTGCAACCCCCGTCTAAACCACCGACACAGACCTCGAAAACCTAACGAGGCTTAACGACTATTATCGACTAGGGCCGGGGCGGAGGAAAGCCAATAAATGTCGAAAACTCAGATGGTTAACGCGATAAAGGCGGGGTCTATCGCGGCTTATCGGGGGTGTCCGAGGCAGGCGGAGGCGGCCTCTCTCTCCGCCACGAATAAGCCGTTGATATATAAAGACTTTTCTGGTTTAAATCGGTCGACGCAAAGCCCCGGAGATCATTGAGTTTTTCGCGCTGCGGCATTCTCCGCTCGCCTATGTCAGAGAGAGTTTTCGCAGATTTAGCCGCCAAAAATCTCTAAATTCTCCGTCGGGCGGTTTGGCGGTCCGGTTGCGTGATGCTGAGATACCGCGTGCACAAATCCTAACAGGCGGATGAACACCGCCCACGGCATTTTCTTCTGTGCTAGCGACGGTCCGCGAGCGCATCACACGATCGCAATAACCTCCAGAATTTGTCCCGGCGCTCCGGCTTCATCTCCAACCGCCTTGCCCAGCAGCAATCGTGCTATTGGAGAAACGTAAGAAATCGACCCCACCTTCGGATCTGCTTCATCTTCTCCGACGATCCGATAGGTCTGCACGCGTCCGTCGGCGCGACTGAAGGTCACCGTACTGCCGAAGGCAATGCTGTCAGCTGAGACCGGATCGGCGACAACCTGTGCAGTTCGGACTCGCTCGGCAAGATAGCGCATGTCACGCAAGGGGATCGCGGCTTGCCGCCGCCGCTCATTCACGTCTTCCACTTTCTGCGCGGCCTCATACGCTTCGCAAGCCGTATCAAGTTGCAATTGCAGTGCCGCCAGCCCGGCAGCAGTCACGAGGTTCGGATGAGGTGAAATCGGACGGTCAGGCAGAACCGTTTCCGATGCCGTCTCAAAACTTTCCTCCTTCGTGAAGGCAACGCTCAAGACACGCTCATTCTGCGTTCAGCAGGCCTCAGGGTTTGCTTCAAGACTGAGCGTATCGTCAAGTTCGAGGGGAAGTCGTCTCGTTCGCCACATCCCTTCCCGCAAAAGACACTTTATGTCGAAGTTGCAGATCGCGTCCGTCCAGCAAATTTTACCACCATCAAGACGGAGCGTAGCCGCCGGAACGCTTGAAGTACATGAGAGATATTTCCGATTACGAAATATCCATTTCACAAGCGAGACGATGAGTGACACGTCCAAAACTGACGTGCTGGGCTTCAATTCGTTCCGAAACACGGAAGGGACGATGACCAAGACTGTCGAAGCCGCGATAAAGACCACCCCTTTCATAATCGTCCCGTTCTGGGCGGACGACTCTATACGGTATGCAACCCGGTGGGCGCAGCTACCTCAAATTTGAATCGAGCGTCCCATGCGCTCGATCACGCTTGAACGATGGGTGATGGCGATGATTGTGGTCCGAGGCAAATGCTCCAAAAGCCTGTCAAGGACGCGGGCTTCCGTCGCCAGATCGAGCGACGATGTGCTTTCATCAAGCACCAGGATATCCGGCTTCCGCAGGACACTGCGAGCGATGCCGATGCGCTGCTTTTGACCGGCCGACAGATCGACACCTCCCTGCCCCAACAAGGTGTCGTAGCGCTTCGGCAAGGCATCGATATCCGAGTCCAGCCCGGCGACGCGGGCCGCGTTCACAATACTCTCCAACCCAGCCTCCCCCGTGCCGAGCGAAATGTTTTCCGCGACCGTGGCGGAAAACACGTCGATGTCGTGGGGCATGACCAGGATTCGCTGGCGCAACTCGGCGAGCGGAATTTGCTGAATGGGCACGCCTCCGAGCCGGACCACACCATCATCCGGACGACGCGCGGCGAAGATGAGACTCGCCAAAGTGCTCTTGCCGATGCCGCTTGGCCCGATCAACGCGACCCGCTCGCCTGGCTCGAAAACACAGGACAGCCCGGCAAGCACTGGGGGTCCATCCTGTGAAAAAGAAAATCGGAGCCCTTCAATGCTGAGCTGCGCCGGTCCTTTCTGCGCCGGAATCACCTCCAGCGGGATGTCTTCGGCATGCGCCTCGGCAAGCGCTAATAGCCGGCTCAGCGACACCGTCGCGGCCTGCATATCATCGAACGACTTCAGCAACGCCAAGACCGGCGCGGCCAGCGAGCCGCCGATCGACAGGACCAGGACAAAATCGCCGACGCTCATGGCGCCGTCCATGACACGGAACCCGCCGAGCAAAGCGACGGCCGCAACGACCAGTCCCGCCGCCAGCCGCCCGGCGGCGTCGAGGCCGGCAGACAAATCGATCGTGCGCAAACGCGCCGCGAAATCGTGATCAAGCCGTTCGGAAAAGCGCTGCTCGACAAACCGGTGCGCTGAATTGAAGCGCACTGTATTCATGTAGGCAATCGACTCGACGATGTGCGACCAGAACCGGCTCCGCGTCTCGAACCACGCCGCTTCACACGTCCGCAGACTTCGCGCCAGAACGATGTGCAGGATAGCCAGCGCGCCAACGATCGCAATGATTGCGAATGCCGCCGGCAAATCGACATACACCAAGGCCCCAGCGAGGACGGCAATCATGCCGGCCGCGGTCCAGAATTCGATCAGCCCCTCCGTTGCGTTCTGTGCAAGCCGCTCGACTTCTTCGAATGTCCGCCCGAGCAGACCCTGGTCGCGCGCCAGCTTGTGATCAACCGGCAAGCGCAGAGCCGTGGCAAAGGCCGGCACCAGCATCGCGCGTTGCAGCCGCAATCCAGCTCGCGCCGCGAGTATCCTGCGCGCCAGGGAGAAAGCGCAATCGATGACCGCGACGCACGCAATGCCGGCGGCGATCGCAACACCTGCCGCCCCGCTTCGGCTCGGGAATGCCTTGTCGATCAACTCCGCAAGCAGTATCGGCGGGACCAGCGCCAGCGCGGCAAGGACCACCGCGACGCACAGCGCCGGCAAGACCAGGCGGCGCTGCATCCATCCCAGAGCACACAGCGCACGAAACGTCCGGCTCAAATCCGGGCTTTTGCCTCTTCTTTTGCCGGAGTCGGCCAAGCCGACCAGCCGGAACGTAGAGCGCGCATCTGCTGGTTGACGGCTCATGACATCTCAGGGGTTCTCAAGCAGTCGGGTCATCGCGTCCGCCATCGGCGCGCCGGTGGCAAGTTCGATCCAGAACCACTGTCCATTGGGATTAAGTTCGAGAAAGACGTATTCGCCCCCAGGCGTGACGATTAGGTCGAAGGCACCAAAGAGCAGGCCGCAATGCTTGAGATATTCCCGCAACGCGCGATCAACCGGATCAGGCAGCGGAACGATAGTATGCGGCAGCGTGACGGTATCGACTGCCCGCCAGTCCTGCTCGGCGCCGCTCACGCCCTGGCTGTCGATCCGGCAACAGAACAATTCGTCACCGATGATCGTGACCCGCACCTCATGGTCCTTGGCAACCGCCTCCTGAAGGTAGGTCGGACATAGCGAGATCGAGTCCTGCAACGCCGAAAATTCAGAGGGCGGGACCCGACGCGTATAGGCCACGCGGTGCTCCCCTTCGACATAATGGCTGCCCATCAGCATCGGCTTGCAGATCACACCTTCCGGGCAGGTCCTGAAGAACGCGGCCGCCTGGTCCGGATCGTTCGTGATGATCGAACGCGGCACCCGCAATCCGACACTGCGCGCCAGGCGAAGCTGCGGGAATTTTCGCTGATATCTACGGTTATCGTCCGGATTGTTGATCCACGGCACGCGCGAATCCATCGGCAGGAAACCCATGAACTCCCGCATCTCGTCGCGCACATAGTTGATGACGCCCTCGTCCTCCACGCCGCGCGGCGGCAACGACGGCTCGGGCTTGCGCATCCACACCGACCGCACATCGTGCGGATAAACGCAGGCCCGCCCCCATTTGTCATCGATGCGCATCGTGCCGGTCAATTCGTCGGTCATCCCTACGCGATATTCCTCGTGGAAATGATCGGTGTTCAGACGGAAACATGGCACCCCGCGCGTCTGCAGGCGCTCCAGAACCGCATCGACATGCGGATCGAGCTTGGTGGAGATCATCAGAACACATTTGGACGAAGACGACATGATGAGGCCGTGTGCGGTTCAGGGGCCACAGAAAAGGGCCGGCCTTTCGGCCGGCCCTCGAATGGGATCGGAAATCGCAACCAATCTCAGTTGCCGAGCACGTCCGACTGCAGGTCAGAGTCGGAGGTCCGTCCCGAGGTCGACGAGACGTTCCGGTGCGTCGTCGACTTGTGGAACAACATGGTGCCGCGCCACGTCTGCGTCACGGGATCATAATAGCCGAGGTCGTTGTCGTCGTATTGTTCCAAAGCGTAGGGCTTGGCGTTCGCGAGAACGAACGGGAGCGCTTTTGCGCTCTGCGGCGTATTGAGATGCATCAGGTATTCCCCCTTGAAGATCCGGACTACGATTCGAGCCGTCGGTTTGTATGACCACGGTCTGGAAGCCTCACAACCCCCCGTTTATGGGGGGAGTTGCGTCGGCGTTCAGGAGGGCGGCAGCGGCGGCATCCAGCGCCACGCCACGCTGCTCCAGAGTCCTGACCGCGCGCACGAGATCCTCCCTGGACATAAAATTGGCGCTGAAGGTGCGCAGCCCGCGCCTCGGCACAAACGTCAGTTGATGCGCCAGCCGCCACCGCACCGCAACCTCCCTGATGTCGCTAAAAAGCAGGCGTTGGCGGCGGATGACGCGGATGGTCACGCTGTCAGACCCAACGACCAGATCCGGATAAAGCGAATTGCGCGACAGCGCGACATGGGGCACCCCGCGCAAACCGCTGAATGTCGCAATCGGACTGAAATGCAGGTCCTCGATCATCCCCTTGCCGATGGCGCATCGCACAAGTTTACGCAGCCCCTTTTTCGTGGGGTACCGTCGGTACGTCAATTCATGGTTAGCCTGACGCCGAAATCGCTTTCTCGATGCAGCGGAGTTGCAGGCAGGTCAGGCATGCTTACCGGAGCCATCCCCCATGTAATCGCGTTGTCCGGCATCGCCGGCCTCGGCATATTGTCCGCGAACGCGCAGGTCCCCAATGCCACCGAGCCGGAGGTCCGCTGGTTCGTGGGCAAATGGGCGGTCGGGGCCGCCGATGTGCCGGAATTCGGAATGATCGCCGGAGGCGGGGATTGCAAGGCCGCAGTCGACATCGCGGCGACGGGGCCGTTAACAATTCGGCGCACCGTCAGATTGCGCAACGGCACGTTACGCTCCAGCGAGTTCACGGTGAAGAGCTTCGCCGGGAATTTCCCGTGGTGGAGTAAGGACGGCATCGGCGGCCCAGTGGCGAAGCGAATAGACGCCGAAAGCTTTGTTCTGGCGACAACCCGTAATGGCAAGGCCGATTGGACCAATGGCCTGAAACACACCCGTTGCCCGGGGTGACACCGGCGCAGCTCTTAGCGGCGATGCGGGCGCGCGATATTTCATCTGAAGAAGGATCATTTCCGACATGATTGGCGACATCCGGACATCTTGGGCTTGTTTGCTGACCGGCTGGGTCGCCGTGTCAGCGGTATCTGCAGCGCAGGCACAGCCACAGAGCGGGCCAGCCACGGACATCACGCCGTTCAAGGCGGTCTACAAGCTCGACTTCGCACCGTCGGATGAAAAATCGCCGTTCCAAAGCGGCCAAGGCAGGCTCACCGTCGAACTCACAGGCAGCCGCTGCACTGACTACCGGATGATCCGTACGGTGAACGGTACGCTGAACACCAAAACCGGACCGCTCAAAGTCCAATCGGAGGCGACATTCGCCGAAAACCCCGCCAGCAGCCAGCTCGCGTTCAGCCTGATCGAACAGGCCAATGGCAAGGTCTCGCGACAATATAATCTGTTGGCGCGCAAGAACGATAATGGCGGAGCGACCATCAGCTCCCGCAGCCTGCCCGGCGGGAAGGCTGAACTGCCGAAAGGCACTTTATTTCCAATCCAGCACGAGCGCATGGTCATCGCGGAAGCATCGGCGGGCCGCAAGAGCCTGGCGCTGATCGCATACAATCCCGAGGATGCGATCGGCAGCGTCGAGCAAATGTCCTATACATTCGGTCCCGAAAGCAAAAATGCGCTGCCCAAGGGACATCCCGCGGATATCGAGGCGCTCAGAACGCAACCACGGAAGCGCGTCGAAGTCATCTTTCGCAACCAAAAGACCGGGAAAATCCGTGCGCGCGAACGCATGACCCGTTTCAACAACAGCATACTCACGGTATCGGACGCTTTGTCGGAACTGCTGCGGATCAAGGCCAGTCTGGCGTCACTGACCCTCCTGCCGCAGAAGCCCTGCCCATAATCAAACGGCGGGACCGGGCACCGAACTCCAGACATCGATCAGAAGTGAAAGCGAATATCGCGCCAGCGCCAACAGGCAGAGCGCACACAAGCCGTACCAGATCACGGAGCCCCAGAACCATGAAAGCTCACGTTCTCTCGTAATCACGCGGCCTCTGCTCGGAAACTCGCCTGTTCTCAGTGCGAGGACGAGGCTCCGCCCGGTCAGAACGAGCAGCACAAGTGAAGCGGCAAGCGCAAGAAGCGCGGGCAGCAGCGGCGCAATCCCGGGACTTTCCACGACGAAGGCGAGCACCAGATACAGCAGCAGCCCCAGCGCGCCACAGAGCAAGGCGGTACGAACAATCTGGCGGATGATCTCGCCCACGTCAGCGAACGGCCGCACGCTTACAGACGCCGCGCCCCGCAATCAGCCGATCGACTGGCGCCCAGTCGTCCGTGAGGGTTACCGCGCATGCGTCAGGCCAGGCCCTGGCCGCAGCTGCGCTATCAAGCCGCCGCCATTCGACAATCTGGGGTCGCACGGCCTCTCCGGCATCCATCACCGAGGCGCCCACGCTTTCGGTATCGGGCCGATGGGCGCTCCGGTGATTTTTCCAGGCCGCAACGACGTAGTTGGTCGTGGCTTCCTGTTCGCCGCCGGCAACCCAGATGTCGACTACGGGAAACACCGCCGACAGCGTCGTTGCAATGCTGAGAGCAAGCGAGGGTGTGGCGGAGCGATCAATGACGTTCGATAGATAGACTCCATCTTGCGACACGCGCTCCGCGATCAATGCGGCGAACTCGCGTGTGACGAGATGTGTCGGCACGCTGCGGGTCCGGTATGCGTCGAGGAGAACGACATCGAAAGATTGGGCCGCAGGCAATCCCCGGACCACAGCACGACCATCGCCAATCAGTGTCGTCAGGCGGCGGTTGCCTCCAGCCCACATCTTATCGTTCGCAACCGCAACCACGACGGGATCGAGTTCTATGGAGACGACATCGGCGTGTGGCAATGTCGCTGAGGCGGCCCAGGCCCGCGGCAATGTTGCACCACCGCCGCCGACGACCAAAGCCCGGCGCTGGGCCGTTTTTTCCGACAGCGCGGCGCGCGCCAGCCGGTCGGTCAGGGCGGCGTAGCCAAGATGAAGACGTTCGGGATGGTCACGGTCGGACGCGCTGTGGACACCCTCGTCGAGGATCATGAAACGCAGCAGACCGTCATCGGCGAGCGGCCGGTCTAACAGACGGACACAGGTGTAGCGCGACTCCCAAAGGCACGGCCCAGGCATCGTCACAAGCAAAGAAATCGTAGCCGCGGCGGCGACGGCACCAACGCCGAACATCGCGCGAATGGCGAGGCGTTCGCGCCATGGCAACACGACGATCCCAAGGACCATCCAGATCGCGCAAACAAATCCGATCAGGCCAGCCGCGCCGACTGCCTCAAGCAAGACGAATCCCGTCATGATCGTGCCGGCGACGCTGCCGGAGGCGGACGCTGCATAAATTGCGCCGACCGTGCGCGACACCGCCATGCTTGGCGTCAGCACCACGATGCGAACAGCCAG
>CAZIKZ010000006.1:9797-11319 GCA_964539845.1 uncultured Hyphomicrobiales bacterium | reverse complement strand
AGGGGAGCGACGAAGCCAACGGCAAGACTCGGTGGAAAGGCCAGCCCCGCAATCGCCAGCGCCACGCCGATCCCGGGCGCCTGCTCCCCGGCCAAGGTCTGCACCACGAGACTCACCGCGCCTGGCATGACGGACGCGGCAAGAGCCGCCGAGAGCCAGACGAGGCCGAGCCACAACTTCAGCTGTCGGATATCTGTCGTGCTCCCGGCAACGACTCCGCCCAGCATGTGGCCGATGGCGAGGCCGAGCAGCACGCTCGCGATCGCGGTCGACCACGGCAACAGCGATTGCCCGACATACGGCGCACCGAGCCGCACAATCGCCAACTCAACCGCCAGCGACGCCGAGGCGGAAAGAAAGATCGCAAACGGCAGAAACCAGCGCGTCATGACAGGATCGTACGTACCTGCCGCCACCGCAACGCGACCGTCCCAATCAGCACCGCATTGGCCAGCGACAGCATCCCGACCATCGCGAGCGAGACGCGAACGCCGAAACCATCCAGCAGCACCCACAGAGCCGCCAGGACCCCAGCGACGCTACCCGCCGCGCCGGCCGCATACATCGCGCCGATCATGCGCCCATGTCCGCCTGCGAGCGTCAGCATGCTCATCATCAACAGCGGCGCCGCGATCCCGAACAGAATTCCGGCGGGAATGCAGGGAGCGGCGGTGAACAGCACCACCCTCCAGAGCGCCGATGGCGCCGGCGCCAACACCCACGCGTCCCACGGAGCGACGAGCAGCGGCGCAGCCGCCACCGCAATGCCACCCGCGGCGGTGGCCAGCGCAGCGCAGCGCAGCGTCTGCCGAATGTCGCCTTTTTCCGCGAGCGATCCGCCGATCCGGTTGCCAAGCGCCATCGCCAGGAGGAAGGCCGCGATAATCGACGTCCATGTGTCGGTGGACATCCCGGCATAGGGCGCAAGCAATCGCGCGGCGATGACCTCGAAGGCCAGCGCGCAGAAAGCCACCAGTCCTTCCGCGAGGCACAACGCGACAACCCAAGCCAGTTTCGACATTTGAAATTCGGTTCCTTTATGCGTTATGGAAGCTGGCGTGGGGTTGTCGTACCCCGTGTTCGAGGGGTGGCGGGGATCCGAATGGGACTGTGGCTGCCAAATCGCGTCATGCAGGGCGCGGTTTTGCTGTGTTTGGCCGCCGTTACGCTGGTTTTTTGGATCGCTCTGAGCCAGCCCTGGCTTGGCCTGAGGCTGGCGGCCGATTCCGCCAGCAATGGCGTGCGCATTGCTGCCGTCCATTCGTCAGGCCCCGCGAAGACGCTCCCCTCACCTGCGACGCTCATCGCCATCGGTGCGGCGGATAAACGCACCCCGACGATCGCGCTCGAAGACAACGATCTCGTGGAGGAGCCCGATACATTCGAGACCTACGAGCAAATCCAGCACTTCATGGAGCGGCAGGGCGCCCTCGCGGCGCTTCTGCGAGACCGGCAACTCGCTCTGCAAATCGACCAGTCCGGCTATCGATCCAGGGCGACGATCGTCCCGTCCCGGCGTCCC
>CAZIKZ010000006.1:0-9787 GCA_964539845.1 uncultured Hyphomicrobiales bacterium | reverse complement strand
GGGTCGCTGTTGATCGGAGCGTGGGTCATGGCGATGCGGCCGGGTGACATCGTCACCCGCCTCTTCGCTCTGTCAGGCGCGATGATCATGGTGTCGGCATATCCAGCGGCGATCTATTCCTCGCGCGAACTGGCGATCGACGGAGGCTTGTTCCGGATCCTGTCGGCGCTCAATCATGTCGGCGCGCTCGGCTTTGGCATGGCGATGATTGCCATGTTCCTCTGTTACCCGCGCCGGCTCGTGCCGTTGTGGTCGCTGTGGATTGTCCCCGCCATTTTTGTGCCCTGGCTTGCCGCTGACATCCTGCGGCTGCTTCCCACCCAGACAATCGGCTCGCAATTGCCGACGTTGATCGAGATGCTGCTGATCGTCGGCATCGTCGCCGTACAATGGTTCGTCAATCGCAAGGATCCTCGGGCGCGCGCCGCGCTCAGTTGGCTTGGCCTCTCCGTGGTCGTCGGCGCCGGCGCGTTCGTATCGCTCATCATCGCACCAATCCTGTTCGACACGCCTCCAGCGATGCAACAGGGCTACGCCTTCGGGTTTTTCCTGCTGATCTATGCGGGTCTTGCGCTTGGCGTCGGCCGCTATCGTCTCTTCGACCTTTCGGAATGGGCCTTCCGGATTCTCTTCTATACCGGCGGGACGCTTCTGCTTCTCGCTATCGATGCGTCACTGATCGTGGTTCTGCATTTGCAGCAGGCGACCTCGTTCGGCATCGCACTGCTCGCCGTCGGCTTCATCTACCTGCCCTTGCGCGGAAGACTCTGGAACCACTTTGTCGCTCGCAAAAACCTGGAAGAACACGAACTGTTCCGTTCCGTCATCGATGTGTCGTTCGCCGTTTCGGCTCCGGAGCGGTCGGAGCGGTGGCGTGAATTGCTGCAGCAGCTGTTTGATCCGCTGGCGATCGAACCTTCAACCTTGAACGTCGATACTGTCCGAATTCGCGATGAAGGATTGGAGGTGCTGCTTCCGGCCGTCGCCGATACCCCCGCTCTGGTCTTGCGTTATCCGTGGCGCGGCCAACGCCTTTTCGGAACGGCGCACCAAAAGCTGGCCAGCGAGCTGGTTCGGCTGATGCGCTATACCGAGGAAAGCCGGAATGCCTACGAACGCGGCAGTCTTGCGGAGCGCCGTCGGATCGCGCGCGACCTGCACGACGATGTCGGCGCCCGCCTGCTCTCCGGCCTGTACAAGACCGATCTCCACGATACCCAACGCGTACTCCGCGACGCGATTGCCGATATCCGCACGATCGTCAGCGGCTTGTCCACCGATCAACCCCTGCTGGGACAGATGATCGCCGCGTTGCGCCACGAGACCGGCGAGCGGCTCACCGCGGCCGGTCTCGAACTGAACTGGCCCATCGGCGACATCGACGATGTTCAAATCCCGCTGGACTATCTGATTTTCCGCTCCTTAACCTCCGCCCATCGCGAAATCGTCAGCAACGTCATACGTCATGCCAAGGCACGCAACGTCGATATCCGCGTCAGCGCAACGAACGGCTGGCTCAGCACCGTCATCGTCGATGACGGCGTCGGCATCGATCCGGCTTACGTGTCCGGTAGCCCGCAAGGAAATGGTATCAGCGGACTGATGCGCCGCATTGGCGAACTCAACGGATCTGTCTCGATCGAACCTCTGGCCGAGGGGACATTCGTCGAAATCGCGTTGCCCTTGCGAGCGGATGCTGCGATCACGCCTGGAAAGGGTGTCGCGACAGCGCCTCGCAACACGCCTCTCCCCCACGTTTGAGGGGTATTGGGTGCGTCATCTTGCCCCTAGTGTGACGGATTGCAATCCGATGCGCAGCGCGCGATCCGAGCTGATTTGATGCTGTCCCCAGTAACGCAAGATGGAATCCGATTGGGCCTGATCGTAGAAGATCAAGCCGACACGCGCGCTTGGCTGGCCCAGATGCTAAGCTCGGCATTTGATGGCATCGGCGTCGTCGAGGCGCTGACGCTGCGAGCCGCGCTGGACTGGATTGCAGCACATACACAGGAACTGTCCCGAGCGGCCACCAAGCGGCATATAGCACTGGTGGATATCGGCCTACCCGACGGCTCGGGTATCGACATCGTTCGTCAGCTCGCCAAATATCCCGCGGCCGTCACGCCAATCGTAACGACCATCTACGACGACGATCAGCATCTGTTTGACGCAATCGCCGCCGGCGCCCAAGGCTATCTGCTCAAGGACCAGCATCCGGACACCCTCATTCAGTATCTGCATCGCATCGACAAGGGTGAGCCACCCCTGTCGCCGTCCATTGCAAGACGAATGCTTCAGCACTTTGCTCAGCCCCGGCCTGCGATGGCGATGTCGCCCGATTCGGAAGATGAGACGTTGACACCGCGTGAGACGGATGTGCTGCGGCTGCTCGGACGTGGGTTGAGGGTCAGCGAAGCGGCGCGCGTACTCGGACTGACCCCGCACACCGTCGCGGGCTACGTGAAAAACGTCTACCGGAAGCTCAATATTTCCTCGCGCGCGGAAGCAGCCGTCGAGGCGGTCCGGCGCGGGCTGGTCTAGCCGTGGCGCGGATCGCGAAATTCGACGGCAAAGTATAACCGCATGAAACCATCAAACCTTCAACTCCAGGCAGGGCGCTGGATCTTGAGCGCGGCGGCGCAAAGACAGTCGCGGCTGTAATGAAGGCGGCGCTCTCCCGATTGCGCGAGCCGTCGTCACTGATGCTGATCGCCGTCAATGCGGTGCCGATCATTGGTATACTTCTGTGGCGCTGGGACGCGTTCCTGCTACTGATGCTCTACTGGATGGAGACGGCAATCCTCGGCTTCTGGGCCATTGTCATAGTCGCAATCTCACCGGTGAAAGCGTTGGGGTCGCTTGGAGCAAGCCAATCGCGCATTGGCATTGTTGCGTTTCTGCTTCTACATTCCGGGATTTTCATGGGCGTGCATTTCATGATCCTGTGGGAGTTGTTCGCCGGCGGCTGGGCGAGCCGCATTCACGGGGTCGGCGAATTCTTCAAGCTGATCGTGATCGGACAGACTCTCTGGCTGCCGCTGCTGGTGCTGTTCGTGCTGCGTGGACTGGTGGTGTCACTGACCATTCTGGAACCGAAATGGATTCCCGGATGGCAACAGCAGCCGGTGCTCGTCATGCCCGAGGATGAAGGATCTTTTCCCCTAAACGGTCCGCTTGTCGGGTTTTATGCCCGCATCATCATCATGCAGTTCGTACTGATCCTGGGCGGCGTCGTTGCCGTCCTCACCGGCGCCGGCATGGCGCTGATATTGCTGGTCATCATCAAGACTGCGATTGATCTCGGGCTGTTTCTCAACATCGACGAGTGGGTCGCGGCCCGCGCCATGAAAAGATCGATCTAGGAGCCGGCCGCAAGCGAATTGGTTCAATTGCACGTGACAATCAGGTTGTCCGTGTGACGACGGATGCGCCGGGCAAAAACGATGCTCCCGGTCAATCCGCCGATCATGCCGAGAATCGCGAGAAACGCCTCCAGAGAACGGGCCTCATCGAACCACCACAGCCCGACGAGACCGCCCCACCACCCGCCGGTCAGGGGGCCTGCCAGCAATAACATCCAGCGCAACAAACGCGGCCATCGATAGCACAGCAGCGTGAGCACGGGCAGCAGCCCGAGCGTGATCGGGCCGACCAGAACGAATCCCTGGAGAATGATGCCCGCAAACCGGTCAGGCTCCATCGCGATGATGACAACGACGACAAAGCCTACGAGTGTCATGGCCATCAGGAGCGCTGCGACGCCCAGCATCACGATCAAAGCCCAGGCCGTGGCAAGAAGACTGGTGCCGACCATCAGCTTCCAGCCAGGAACCGAAGACATGGTTACTTCGTTCATGATTTCGCAACTACAGCGCCGGCTTCACGCGGTAGCAGTCCTTCGGGGATCGCTGTCGGTTCGAACCTGATCAGGCGGTTGCCGCTGCGCCAGTATGGTGATTTCACGAGGATGAGTCCGAATCCGAACGCGAGGAGCCAGCGCGCGTCCGCTTCGGTCATTCCGACATGGGCAACTAGAAACTGCGCAATGAGATAAATGCCTGCGGCCATCGCCAGAACGGTCATCAAATAGAACGAGATACGGGGGCCGGCGCGAAACCGGCATTCCATGTCTTCGGTCGCAAGCGCGGCACAAAGCGCCGTAACGAAGCCACGATAGGTTTCTCTGGATGACACCCTCCAGACGACGAAGCGTGCGTATTCGTCGTAGATCCGCAATCTGCTGCTATCCGCCAGCCGCAGCACACAGATGTAATGCTCCGAGAAGCGGGATGACGTCAAATAGAGCCGTAATTCGCGGATATCGCGCAACGCGAACGTTTGGGAAACGCCGCCTTCGTCCGTCATGGACAGCGTTGTGGCATGCAGACGCCACACGACCGGGCGACCCAACCAGCCGCGGCCGGACCTGTGTTCCGGCGACGGAGCCATCATCGCCTCGCTTTGCCGGGTCTGGTTGTCCGGTCGCATCCGGACAATACAAATGCCGAGCGCGACATCGCTTCGCGTTCGTTCGGTCCCCTCAATGCCGACGCGTCATACCAGAACGCAGCGCCTAGGTCGGGAAGCACGATGACCCGTGACGGCCGGTCGCCGGATCGCGGTGCTTCGGCAAATTCCGTCAGATCGGCGCGATAGGGAATGAAGCGGATGTCGGGATGCACGTGCTAACCGCGCGGCGGCGTCGGCACTCGGTGTCGGTCGCAAACCTTTGTCAAACCGACATCCGAACATCCGAACTGCTCGGCGAGCCTGATCATCGGAGTCGACCAGACCAGGTCGTATAATTCTCGGCGAGTAAGGGTCGACATCGCACATACCATCGATCAGCGCGCTAAACCAACGCTGATCCTAGGCGCGTTAGGAATTGGGGCCTACTTCAAGATTCAACCTATCCACCGCGACATTTCGGAAGCGGCGCCCGCCGTCTGGCCTCGAATTCTCCGCGCGCCACGCGGAGAATTCTAAGCGCGGTGTGCAGCGTCGAAATCGCAGCTCGTGCGGGAAGAATTCTCCGTTAGCCATTCTCGGCATTCTCAGGGCAAATTCTGTCGATATTTCAATGGGGCATCATGCCCAACCGGATCGTCAGTTCGAATATCTCTTGGACCGCCACGCATAAATAATTGATATACAACGACTTTTTTCGTTTTAGCCAGTAGTCGCAAAGCCTCGGAATTCATTGATAAATTCGCGCTGCGGCATTCTCCGCTAGCGTATTTCAGAGAGATGTTTCGCGAAGTTCGTCGCCCAATGTCTGCAAATTCTCCGTTGGGCAATTCGGCGGTCCGGTTGCACGATGCTTAGATGCAAACGCGTGGTGCAGGCTCGTCGCCACAGACTTCGACAGACCACGGAGCCGGAAGCTCGCGGGCAACCCAGCCGCGCCAAGTGAAGGCTGCGTAGAAGAGCCGTCTGTGACACTCAGCAGCTTCATTATATCTAACACGCCGTCTCACGTCATGAGACTGCTCTGGGCGGTAGACAAACCTGCTATGGACTCGCGAAACATTCTTTTCCAGGAAGAGGGCAAGACAATCTATATTCGCGAGATGATGCCGCGGATGGTGGCCTCACCAGAATGAGCTGATGAACATCTGCTTAGACCGCTATCTATTTAGTGTTTTCACCTTCTTCCCGCTATCCGCGCACCATTCCACGCGGCCTTGCTTGACCCAAAAATGAGCGTGCGATCCCTCAAGCTGCCAGACCGACGGGTTGATTGTCGGACGGGCTAGAAAGTCGATGCTCACTTCCCACCGCGGCCTCCGCTGCGGCATCAACGAGAGCTGAATAATCTCGTCATGATCCGCAGGACAGCAAAAGTACGCCCATTTTCGGTAACCATCGGCACCGACGATGTAGAGCCAGCCGGGCTTCATCGATTCTGGTGCAGGGTGATCCGGCACGATGCAGGCGAGAAGGTCCGGCTTCGGAATGATCCGAAGAGTGATCAACAGCCAGCGCAAAATACCTGAAACAGCTTCCATGCTACGAGACCCTTCCCAGGAAGGGCTGCACGTCGCCTTTTCCCCATAATGTGTCGGACGAACATATCGGACACGACTGCAACGGCTTGTGTCCGGGCTGTCTGTCCTCGCTCAAATGAAACTTGCGCACGCGATTCGCTGCCGATCCGTCAGCACCGCGAAAACCCTGCAGCCGGTGAATCATCTCGTTCACGGCCATGCAGGCGAGCTCTGTCGTGAAGGTCACGACAGCAGGCGCCGGGTTGCCTTCGCCGGCCACATACGACTCCGCCTTGCGCTGTTCGTATTCTTCCGGGTTCGTCCGCTTCATCGATTCCGCGCGCGCAATCTGCGGGTTGACGACGCCCCGGCACAAAAGACAGGTGTTGTGCGGGGAGAGAACTGTAACTCGGCCATCCAGTGCCTTCACCGTTGGCGGTTCCCCATGATCCACGTCAACGGACAGTCCCATGTCGATGACGGGCACGGTGTAATAGTAGGCAAACCGGTTCAGGAACAGGCGGCCTTCATGGTCATCGGTGCATCCGAAAATCACATCGCACGAGCGCAGCGGATCGCGACATTGCGGATCGCCTACCCAGGCCTCGACAGGAATAACTCTGATCCCGAGTCCCAATTCTGCGATCGCGTGCGCAACCACTTCCACCTTCGGCCGCATGGCGTCTGCGTCGGCCTGCCGTGAGAAGTGCAGGCGGTTGAGATTGGTGCGATCGACGATATCGTTGTCGAACAGGACAATCTGGCCGACGCCGAGGCGGGCGAGAAGCATCGCGACCGCGCTGCCGGTTCCCCCGCATCCGACAATCCCGACCCGCAGCATCCGCAAGTCTTCATTGAGCGCGTTGCCGAAGGCGAGGGCCTGGCGCTGAAATGCCGGCATCGCAGCGCCTTTGCCGCGGCCCGGGTAATGGAAATGCCAGCTTTCACCAATGACACGGATCAGCCGCAGGGGCGCACGCGCTCCCTCTTTCGGCAGGAGCCAGACGCGGCCGGTCATCTGGCCGTCGGCGGTGAGAATAAGGCTCAAGAGGTTTGTTTCAGGGCCGTTGCGGTTCACCGCGAGCTGGACGAGGTCTGGCTCGTTTGCGTCGTCCTGCGGGGAGAACCAGCTCATACCGGCAGGATGATTATGAACCACGGCAACGATCTGCCCGTTCGCCGCTGCTTCCTTCAGGGTGCGGACGTAGGACGCGGTGCTCCAGGTGACGACGGTCGGCGTCGATTCAATGACCTGGTCGTCGGGAACAGGAATAACTAGTGCGGAAAGGAATTTTCGATGTGCTTCGCGATCCCATGGATCACGGCGGATCGATGCGACATTGCAGAGAAGATAGGCAGCATGCTCGCAGCCGTCATCGCGGAGCAGATGATCGCGCAGCTCTTTCAGATGATCATCGCGCAGCGTTAGGCTGTAGGTGGTCATGCGGCCTTCTCCAGCGCATGCTCGATGCGCTTGATCATGGTGCGCATGCCGTCGATACCAGGCCGCCACTCGGGATTATGTCGCGACCACCGCTGCCAGCTCTTGCCGCCGAAAGCGACCGGCTGATCCGCACAGTTCGGGAATTTGTTCGATTGTACTAACTTCACCCACGGCAGCAGATGAAACATATCCGGCGGCACGTCGGGATATCCGGCCGGCAACATGATCAGAATGTCCGCCGCGCTCGCATCGAAGCGGCCGCCCGGCAAGGGACGGCCTTTGAGGATGATGCCCTTGTTGCCGCCGCAGACGGCTTCCTCGAAGGAAATGCCCTTCGAGGAAAGATATTCGCGGTCTGAGTCCGGCAGGAAGCTCATCCCGCACCTTCCGTCGTGGTCTTCTTGCCGGTGAAGAACCGCTCGGTGCCCCGCTCGGTGAGATCGACCTTCTTGTCATCGGCGATAAGCAGGTCTTCCGGACCGGGAACATCCTGCCAGGCGTCGTAGGTGGTCTGATCCACCCCCGCGAGCTTCTTGATTTCGCCGCCAGTAATGAACTTCCTGGGCCAGTCATGAGGCTTGCGATCGACGATGATCTTGAAGTCCTGTTCCTTATCCTTGTCTTTCTCTCTTGCGACTGCGTCATTCATCTTTTCAGACTCCTTATGTTTAGGGGCGCGCGGGCACTTCGGGTTAGCCCTTGGGCGGGTTCGGATCGCGTCCGTGGCTATCGCGCTCGCGGATGCGACCGCCGCGCCCGTGCACGAAAAGCTCGGATTCCTGGTTGCGGGAGATTTCGCGCCCGCGATCGATCGCATCCCGCTGGGTTTCATGAACCGAAGAGGCGCGCTGTCCGCCCTCCGGCTTCACCGCCCACCCGCCATCATGGGGGACCACATGTTGATTACGTCCTTTGCTCATCGGCTTTTCCTTTCTGCCAGTTGCATCGGCTTCTACGCATATCAGCCGATCAGCTCAATAGCGTAGCATAGGGCAAATTACTATTCAACCCTGCCCGGCGGCTGGATTCAGGTGCCTGTGGAAGGAAGGTCGAAAAGCGAAGGGCCGGCGCTCGCGAGGCCAAGGATTCCAAGCTTTATGAGCCGGATACGGGCGGCGTCGGCTGACACGTCAAAGCCGGTCTTTACCGCCTCGATGAGGGCGAGCCCGTGTGGATCGCGCTGTCCAACCGCACCAAACAGCCCATGCGATTCGATGTACGGCCTCACCAACTGCCTAACGTTGGTGATGGGCATCAGAAGCGCGCCGCAGACGTAGCCCGCCTGCCATTCCATCCAGTCGGTCTGCGCGGCGTCGAGGATATTGTCGCGGTAGCAAATCTGCATCGCTGCGTCCGGGTTGCGCCGTAGCAAGTCGGGAGTTGGCGGCTCCAATTCCCAGAGATAGGCGTGAAACCGGACGTGGCCGTATTCGTGGGCGAGAGTCGTTCGCAGCCGGTTCTGGCGGTACTCATCCTCCGCCAACCGCGCGGAAATTTTTACGATGGGCTTCCGGCCTGGCTGGAAATGGGTGAGCCCTTCGACCTTCGGGCCGTAGCGGGAGAGATCGGCATACTGGTCGAGGGACTCGGTGTCGCGCTCAATCAGCACCGTGAGATCGTCCGTCGATACGGGATAATTCACAACGCCGTGCCGTTCCTTCAAAAAGCCTGCGATAATGTTCTCGCACTCGCGATCGAGTTCGTCCGGCTTGTAGTGCGGACGCTGCGAGAACCGGCCGGTTTTGTCAGGAACGTATCTCACCGCTATTTGCGCCCCTTACCCTTGGCCGGACCACCCCGAAAGGCAACCATGGCATCGGCCACCTGTTTCTCGGACAGCTTTTTGTCGCGTACGTCCTCAGGGAAGCGTCCCGCGAGGTAGTAGAGCCAGTCGGGGTCCATCCCCAACGCATCGGCAAATTGCTGCACCATGCGGTCGGACGAAGGGCTACGCCGATCGTGCTCTATGTCATTCAAATATTGTGGCGAGATGGCTTCTTCATCCTCACGAAGTACCTTGGAAGCCAGGTCTTTCAAACTCCAGCCTTTCGCCTTCCGCGCTTCACTGATCGCGCCGCCGAAGGTTTTTTCGTTCACTGCCATAGAGACCCCATCTAAAACGCTAATACGCGGATTAGCGTAGCGCCGTGGCTGATTTCGGTCAAGAAAATCCTCGCTTCGTTCGTCGCAACTGAGGAAAGTCAGTCATTGAAGACGAGCTCAAAGTTCATCGCGAGCGCGGCGCTCGCCGAGATGGAATAGCACGCTCTCCGATAAGATCTTTCGGAGAGAATTCCTGCGAAGTTCGGCACCAAATATCCCGCGAGTTCTCCCGCGGGCAATTTCGCAAACGGCC
>CAZIKZ010000005.1:5594-32949 GCA_964539845.1 uncultured Hyphomicrobiales bacterium | reverse complement strand
CTCTGGCGCCGAGCCGCTCCCAGTCGGCCTTCGGCAGGAATGTCACGTGGACAGATGAGGCCTGCCGGCGTTCACCGAGGGCCACAAGTCCGGCCGCAAGCGCATCCCGCACGGCATCGGCGTATGGAGATGGTCTGACGAGGAGGCGAGGCCCGGTTGCGGGGGTGAAAGGCACCGACACCTGGAGCTTGGGATAATAGCTGCCGCCAGCGTGCTCGTAGGCCTCGGCCCAGCCATTGTCGAACACATACTCGCCTCGCGAATGCGACTTGAGATAGCAGGGCACGGCACCGAGGATATCGCCATCCGTTGTTTCGGCGAGCAGGTGTTGCGGTGCCCATCCGGTGCGTCGGGTCGCCGATCCGGACCGCTCAAGTGCCGACAGAAAGGCATGAGAGACAAACGGGTTGCCGGCCCATCCTGATCCGGCCGGTTGTGCGTCAGGTGTCACATGAGCCAGATCATCCGAAACCTGAGCTGCGCCCGCGCATGAGTCCCAGGCATCGGCGCTGATCTCGCCGAGATCGGACACGACTCTGAGCTGAAGTTTCAGCGGGTGTTCGGCGTGCGGAGCGGCGGTTTCGGACATCGTGGGACGTTTTAGCCCAGTTTTATGGCCGGTATCCTTCAAAAATAATCTGGTCGGCCCAGCGCCGGGCGCGGAGCCGGTCAGCGTCGGTGCGCACTGTCCACGTGAGCAGCGGCAAACCGAATCCCCATCGGCCGAGGAGCGGCCAGAGCCCCGGCAGGTCACGCACCGACCAGGCGAGGAAATGCGGGCGGGCACGCAGGGCATTGCCAGCATACCGAAGGCTGTTGCCGCTCGGCACCTCGGGATCGGGGCGACTCTGGGTAATCAGGCCGCGCGGCAAGCCCGGTGCGGCTGCATGCAGGCCGGAGATCACCGCAGGGTCGAACGACATCGCAGCGACCGGGCCGGCATAGTTCTGCACGACCGCAGCAACGCGATCCGCGAGGCGCATGTCATCGGTGAAATGGCTTTTCACCTCCAGAACCAGGGTCACGCGCCCGGCCACCAAGTCGCACAATTCCCCAAGAGACATCATCCGGTCGGCGGTCGATTTGAACACGACCGACTTCAGTTCTGTTGCGGTGAGTGAGGCGACCGCGCCGTCCCGTTCGGTCAGGCGCTCAAGCGTGTCGTCATGGAAGACCATTGCTTCGCCGTCGGCCGAAAGCTGAAGATCGCATTCGATGGCATATTGATGCGTAACGGCCGCGGAAAACGCCGATGCCGTGTTCTCGATGACGCCGTCTGCTGCGTCGTGCAATCCGCGATGCGCCACCGGCCGCGCGGTCAGCCAGTCGAGCCCGGGCATGCGTTTCGCCGTCAGGAGACCTCGAACATGCCTTCAATTTCGACCGCAGCATCCAGCGGCAGCACCGAGACCCCGATGGTGGTCCGTGCATGGCGGCCCTTGTCGGCGAACGCCGTCACCATCAGGTCGGAGGCGCCGTTCATGACCTTGGGTCCATCAAGGAAAGCCGGGACTGAACTGATGAATCCGCCAAGTCTCACCACGCGCGTGACCTTGTCGAGATCGCCGAGCGCGGCCTTCGCCTGCGCCAGCAGATTGATCGCGCAGACCCGCGCGGCTTTCTGACCATCCTCCACCGAGACATCGGCGCCGAGCTTGCCCTTGGCCACGAGCTTGCCTTCGGCGTCGAGGCAAAGCTGACCGGACACGACGAGCAGATTGCCGGTGCGGACGAAACCGACATAGTTGGCGAGCGGAGTGGCAGGGGTCGGCAACACAATTCCGAGATCAGCCAGCTTCTTTTCGACGGCGCCTGCCATTTCACCCCTCCTGCGCGCTAGCGCGCCTCATAATGGACGCATTCTCTTCGCCGATTGAGAACGCATTCGCAAGTGCTCCGGTTGCGCAAGCCGACGCCAACTTTATTTTGATGCGCAGGGATTCGAATTCCATGAGAAATGCCCGGTTTCTGAGCGCAATTGTAGCCGTGACGATATGTTCGGGCGCCGGGATTGCCGCGCCTGCGCAGAAATCAGACATCGAGTTCGCGTCGCATCGCGCGGTCTATGAGCTCAAACTTGCTTCGGCGCGCGGCAATCGCCCGGTCGAGGCGGTGCGCGGGCGCATTCTCTACGATTTTTCGGGTAGCCAGTGCGAAGGCTACGGGCTGCAGTTCCGGCAGGTTTCCGAGATCGAAGCGGGCGAGGGCGTCCGGATGATGACCGACATGCGTGCCGCCACATGGGAGGACGCCGACGCCAAAACGTTCCGGTTCAATTCGCAGAACTATGTCGATCAGAAGCTCAAGAACGCAGTGGACGGACGGGCCGAACGCGACGCTTCGAAGGCCGTTGTCGATCTTAAAAAGCCGGCGTCGAAAGAATTCGGAATCGACGCGGGCATCATGTTTCCGACCGATCACATGCGACGCATCATCGTGGCAGCTCGCGAGGGCAAAACCCTGTTGCAGGGGCCGGTGTTCGATGGTTCCGATACCGGCGAGAAGGTTTACGACACCATGACGGTGATCGGTCCTGCGATCGAACCTGAGGCGCAAAAGCCCGACGACGCGGCAGGCAAAGACGAGCAATTGTCGAAACTGCGACGGTGGCCCGTGAGCATCAGCTATTTCGACAAATCGAAGGCGGGCGGGGACCAGCTTCCGGTCTATGGCATCAAGTTCGAGCTTTATGAAAACGGCATCTCACGTGCGCTGGCGCTCGACTACAACGACTTCGTTGTCGCTGGCACGATGACCGCGCTGGAAACGCGACCCACTCAACCCTGCAAATAAAGATCGGCGGCTATCCGCCGTCGTCCAGTGCTAGGCCTCGCTTGATGGCGTTGCGACCGAATTTTGCACGCAGCGAGTCCACGGCACGCTCACTGGTCGCGACCTTGCGACCGCTCGGGTTTAGCAGGTCATCCGGGTCGGCCATTTCGGCGGTCTGCAGGTTCGACACGCCAATCCCGATCAGGCGGAACTTTGCGCCGTCGATCTCCTTCGCGAGTAAATCGCGGCCGCAATCGAAAATGCGCCGCGCCAGTTGCGTGGGGCTGCCGAGTGAGCGGGCGCGGGTCCGGGTCTGAAAGTCAGCCGATTTGAGTTTAAGGCTCACGATCGAGCCGCTCAGGCCGCCCGCCTTGAGCCGTGCGGAGACGCGCTCGCTCAGGTCCCATAGGATCTTCTCCAGTGGCCGCAGGGCAGCGATGTCCGTGTCGAAAGTCGTTTCCGCGGAGATGCTTTTCGCGTCGCGGTCCGGCACGACCTTGCGATGATCAATGCCGCGGGCAAGGCGGCTCAGTCTTTGACCTTCCGCGCCCAGGCGACGCATCAGTTCGATCTCGTCGTATTTCTGGATATCCGCAATGGTCCGAAAGCCGTCTCGCGCAAGCCGCTCCTGTGACACCCTGCCGACGCCGAAGATGATCGAGATCGGTTTGCCCGCCAGGAACGACGGTGATTCCGCGCGCCCAAGCATCGCAAAGCCCCGCGGCTTGTCGAGATCGGACGCAATTTTCGCCAGAAACTTGTTGTAGGACAGGCCGATTGAGATCGTGATGCCGACCTCGCGCTCCACCGAAGCCGCAAATCGCGCAAGCGATTGTGCGGCGCTTCGACCGTGCAGGCGCTCCGTTCCCGTCAGGTCGAGAAAGGCTTCGTCAATCGAAACCGGCTCCACCAGCGGTGTCAGATCCCGCATCCGCCCGCGGACTTCGCGCGCGACGGACACATATTTTGCCATGTTGGGCTTGATCACAACGGCATCCGGACACAGACGCCGTGCTTTGAACATCGGCATGGCGGAATGCACGCCGTAGGTGCGCGCGATATAGCAGGCCGTCGACACCACGCCGCGCGTGCCGCCACCGATGATCAGCGGCTTGTCGGCGAGCGACGGGTCATCGCGCTTCTCGATGGTCGCGTAGAAGGCGTCGCAATCGACATGCGCGACGGAGAGGGCGCGAATCTCCGCGTGGCGCGCGATACGAGGCGATCCGCATGCACCGCATCGCGGGCTGGAACCTGTGTCGCCAAGACAATCGCGGCAGAACCCTTGCATCCGGGCGTTTGCCTCACGGGATATCGCGTTCGACCGGCGGCCCCGACAGCACGATTCCGGCGCGAGCAATATACTCCGCCGGAACACCGGTTTCCTGCGCCAAGGCGAGGAGGGCCGATTCGTCCTCCGCAATATGTTCAAGAACTCCTGCAAGGAACCCTGGGTCGCGCGCGGCCGTCCGAATGTCCTCCGGTCCTAGTCCAGTCAGAGCCAGGAAACGGCCTAATCTGTCCGGGTCTGCTGCGAGGAAAGACAGCGCGTGAATCGCCACTTTTTCGGCGTCAGCGCGATCCAGATTTGCCTTACTAACCATCGCTTGCCGTTTGCCTTTCCGTAAGGAATGGAAGTTACCTTATACCGCATTGTCGGGTCTGCATTTTGGCTTGCAGCGCCCTAGCCTTGGGTAGCTGGGCACCGTGGAGAATAGCCCAGGAGGGGCGGGGAATGGCCAAGACTGTCCTGATCGTGGAGGACAATGAGCTCAATATGAAGCTCTTCCACGATCTTCTGGAAGCGCATGGCTATCACACCGTCGGGACCCGCAATGGTATCGACGCGATGGACCTTGCCCGCCAGCACCGGCCGGATCTGATTCTGATGGACATTCAATTACCTGAAGTATCCGGTCTCGAAGTCACCAAATGGCTGAAGGACGACGCCGAGCTTAAGGCGATTCCGGTGGTTGCGGTGACCGCTTTCGCAATGAAGGGCGACGAAGAGCGCATTCGCGCAGGGGGGTGCGAGGCCTATCTGTCGAAACCGATATCGGTCGGCAAGTTCATCGAAACGATCCGCCATTTCCTCGGGAATGCATAGGGTGTTGGCCTTATGACCGCGCGCGTTCTTGTCGTCGACGACGTCCCCGCCAATGTGAAGCTGCTCGAGGCGCGGCTTTCGGCGGAGTATTTTGACGTTACGACGGCCAATAGCGGGGCCGAGGCGCTTGCCGCGTGCGAGCGCGCCGAATGCGATATCGTGCTCCTCGACGTCATGATGCCGGACCTCGACGGTTTTGAAGTCTGTCGCAGGCTCAAGAGTAATCCGGCAACACACCACATTCCGGTGGTGATGGTGACTGCGCTCGATCAGCCCTCGGACCGGGTCGCGGGCTTGCGCGCCGGAGCCGACGATTTCCTGACCAAGCCGGTCTCGGACATGGCGCTGATTGCGCGCGTGCGTTCGCTCACGCGCCTGAAAATGATGACCGACGAACTGCGCATGCGCGCCGCGACCTCTCGCGAGATCGGCATCGAGAGCGCCGAGCGCGAATCCATCACGGAAGAGGGCAGCCAGGGCCGGATCATACTCGTCGACGATCGCCGTTCGTCTTATGAGCGTCTCGCAGCAATGCTCGGCCGCGATCATATCGTCGATGTCGAGCCCGATCCGAGCGCCGCATTGTTCCGCGCGGCGGAGGGGAACTACGAACTTCTGATCGTGTCCCTCAGCCTGGAAAATTTCGACGGGCTCAGACTGTGTAGCCAGCTGCGCTCGCTCGATCGCACCCGCAATCTGCCGATTCTAGCAATCTGCGAGCCCGATGATACGACGCGTCTGATGCGCGGGCTGGAAATCGGCGTCAACGACTATCTGTTGCGCCCGGTCGATAGCAATGAATTGCAGGCGCGCGTTCGTACCCAGATCCGGCGCAAGCGCTACACCGAACGCCTGCGCGACAATGTGCAGATGTCGATCGAGGCTGCTATCACCGATGCGCTTACCGGGCTCCACAATCGCCGCTATATGGAAAGCCATCTGAGCAAGCTCGTCGAACAGGCGGGCTCGCGCGGCAAGCAACTCGCTGTGCTCGTGCTCGACATCGATTATTTCAAGTCGATCAACGACAGCTACGGTCACGATTGCGGCGACGACGTGCTGCGCGAATTCGCCATCCGCGTGCGCAAGTCCATTCGTGGCATCGATCTCGCGTGCCGGATCGGCGGCGAGGAGTTCGTCGTGGTGATGCCCGAGACCGATATGGCGGTCGCGGCGACGGTCGCCGAACGACTGCGCCGCAAGATCGCTGCAGAACCGTTCCCGATCGAGCAGGGCCGTCGCAGCATCAACGTGACGATCTCGATCGGCATTGCGTCGCTGGAGTCGGGGGAGGACACCGCCGCGCAACTCCTGAAGCGGGCCGACCAGGCGCTATACCGGGCAAAGCGGGACGGAAGAAACCGGGTGGTCGCAGACGCGGCATAGCCGCGCTGACCGGGATCGCATCCGCAAGCCGCCCGCCGCGGAAACCTTAATCTTTTACGTTGATATCAGGTTGCCCGCTTCAAGCGGGACTTCAGCTTTGATTTCAGAGGGGGCTGCGGGTAGCCTCGCACCCATGATGAAACGGGCGGCTCAGGCCGCGAAAAGGGCGCAACTCAGTACGTCCCGACGTTTCGACCTCTTGATAACCCTACGGAGTGCTCAGGTCCGCCGCATCTCCTGGGTCCGTGGGGTTCGGCCGGACCGGGGGCGGTGACGAGTGGCCTCCTCACACCGCTTCCGGCCGGCCACCCAAAGCGGCGCTTCCGCAAACGCTCAGCAACCGAAAGCGAAATTGCGTCGTGCGGGGATCAGGCGCGCGAGCTTACTTGATCTTGGCTTCGCGGAATTCGACGTGCTTTTTCGCGACCGGATCGTACTTCTTCTTCGCGAGCTTGTCGGTCATGGTACGCGAGTTCTTCTTGCTGACATAGTAGTAGCCGGTGTCGGCAGTCGACACGAGCTTGACCTTGATGGTGACGGCCTTGGCCATAATCGTCCTCAATGTGCGGAATTTGCGCGGAAACTAGCGGCAAAGCCGCCAAAGTCAAGAAAACCTCGGGTCTGGCTGGCATTTCAGCGTGATAGCAGGTTCCCGCGTCGGAGCCGCGTGCCCAAATCAGCCAGAATCAATAGCTTGCCGGCGGATTTGAAGGTGGAACAGCCGAATTTACGAGATCAGATCGCGATAGAACACTGTCCGCGGCATCCGGTAGAACGGAACCGGCAGGTCGTGGCCAAAGCCCGCCGACACCCGCGCCTCCAGCTCCTGCAAAACCACGCCCGTGATCGTTGGCATGTCGAGGCTGCGAGCCTCGGAAATTGGCATCCAGATCAGCTCGACCAGTTCCGCCTCGGGATGAATGACGTTGTCGACCTTGTGCGCGATGGTCGAGGCATCGACGGCGAAGAATCTCGTGTCGAAGCGCCTCGGCCGCCGCGACGGGGTAATGGCGCGCGCAACGAAGTGCAGCGACGACAGGTCGGGATAATACCCGGCCTTCGCGAAATCGGCCCAGGGGCCCTCGGGAGCCACCGCCGCGTTGCTCCGCGGAGCTCCGAGGATCAGACCGGTTTCCTCGAACGTCTCACGGATGGCGGCGAGTGCCAGGCCCTTTGCTCGCGCGACGCTCGGCCGCTTCACGTTCCGCATCAGGTATTGTTCGGTGAAAGGATTGAGCGGCGTTGCACTGGGCATCAGCCGGTCGCTTGGCTCCAGCCGGCCGCCGGGAAACACGAACTTGCCCGGCATGAACTTGTGCGCGTGATGGCGCTTGCCGAGCAGGACCTTCGGCGTCGCACCGGACCGGTCGACGATGATCAGGGTCGCGGCGTCTTTGGGACGCACGTTCGGAGATGCACGCTCGCGCTCCGCGGCGGTGAGGCGCCTTTCGAGATCGGTCAATTCACGCATTTGGATGTCGTCACGGTCGGGAGAGGATCGTTATTGTCACCGGCGGGATCAAAGCCGTGCATGCGTATGGCCCATTGCCACGCTATCACGGCGCCCTTGATCGGATGCATGAGCGTAAAGGCCAGAATCAGAGTCAGAGGCAGCCAAAGTGCGCCATGCACCCAATATGGTGGCGTGAAGGCGATCTCGACCGCGAGCACGAGCGGCACCACGATGTGGCCGACCAGAATGATGTTGAGATAGGCCGGAAAATCGTCAGCGCGGTGATGGTGCAAGGCTTCATTGCAAGCCGGGCAATGATCGTTGACCTTCAGCAGCGCGCGGAACATGCGGCCCTTGCCGCAGGCCGGGCACTTGCCGATGATGCCGCGTTTCAGGGCGAGCCAGCTGTCGCGCGGAGGCATTGCGGCCTCGTGGTCCATATCTGTCATCCTCGTCTCTTGCGCGGAGTCCGATCGTCTCGCCGCGCATCCCGGCCTGTTCGGCTCGGTCTTGCTGCCACGCGCACGCGCTTACCGGCGCGTCCGCTGGACAAGAGTTCGAACCGCAGCGCGCCCGCTACGGGGATCGCCTCCACCAGCTTGACCCTGACAGTGTCGCCCAGCCGGTAAGTTTCGCCGGTGGAGCGTCCTATCATGGCGTGGCGGTCTTCATGATACTGGAAATAATCGTCTCCGATGGTGCGGGCGGGAATGAATCCGTCGGCACCGGTTTCGTCAAGCTTGACGAACAGTCCGGCGCGCGTGACGCCCCCGATGCGCCCTTCGAAAGTCGCGCCAATGCGATCCGCGAGATGATGCGCGATAAGACGGTCATTGGTCTCGCGCTCGGCCGCCATCGCACGCCGCTCGGCCGCGGAAATGCGAGCAGAAATTTCGTTCAGGCTCTTCACGTCCATCGTGTCTAGGAGCGCGCCATCCTTGAGTTTCAGTGCCCTGATCAGTGCGCGATGTACGACCAGATCTGCGTATCGTCGGATTGGCGATGTGAAATGCGCGTAGCGCCGTAGCGCCAGACCGAAATGGCCATAATTCTCCGCGGAATACTCCGCCTGCGCCTGGCTGCGCAGCACGACTTCATTCACCAGTGTTTCAGTCTCGGTGCCTTTGACCTGGTCGAGAACGCTGTTGAACAGTGATGGCCGCAGCACGCTGCCTTTCGGAAACGACATGTCGAGCGTGCGCAGGAGATCTCGCAGCGCCTCCACCTTTTCGAGCGAGGGCTCGTCATGCACACGATAGATCAACGGCACGGTCGCGCGCTCCAGCGTCTCAGCGGCCGCGACATTGGCGAGGATCATGAACTCCTCGATGAGCCGGTGGGCATCGAGCCGCTGCGGGCTGATGACGCGATCGAGCGTTCCGTCTGGCTTCAGGAGGATTTTGCGTTCAGGGAGATCGAGGTCGAGCGGGCCGCGTATGGCACGGGCTTTCTTCACGGCGCGATAGGCGGCGTAGAGCGGATCGAGCACGCGCTCCTTGATCGGACCCGTAATATCGTCGGTCCGTCCGTCGGACGCATCCTGCGCCTGAGCGTAATGCAGTTTTGCCGCCGAGCGCATCAGGATGCGGTGGAAGCTGTGCGAACGCTTGCGTCCGTCCGGCGCGATCACCATGCGCACTGCGAGCGCTGCACGATCAACAAGCGGCCTGAGCGAACACAGGTCGTTGGAAATTCGCTCTGGCAGCATCGGAACCACACGGTCCGGGAAATAGACCGAGTTGCCGCGGTCGAGTGCCTCGCGGTCAAGTGCAGAGCCCGGGCGCACGTAATGGGCGACATCGGCGATGGCGACCGTCACGATATGACCGCCGCGATTGTCCGGACTCGGGTCCGGCTCGGCATACACCGCGTCGTCGTGATCCTTGGCATCGGCCGGGTCGATGGTCACAAGCGGCAGGTGACGCCAGTCCTCACGGCTGCCTGACAGATCCGCGGGTTTGGCGGCTTCGGCCTCGGCCAGGGCCTCGCGCGAGAACACTTGCGGTATGCCGTGGGCGTGGATCGCGATCAGGCTAACCGCGCGCTCACCCTTCAGCGAGCCGAGCCGTTCCTTGATCTTGCCGATCGGAAGTCCGAAGCGCCCTTCCTTGGAAACCTCGGCGGCGACGAGTTCGCCATCCTGCGCGTCCATGGTCGCATGCGGTGCGATGGCAAGCTCGCGTCCTAGTGCCTTCTTGTCGACCGGCACCAGCCGGCCGCCGCCGCCCGGGAGTGCGCGGAAGATGCCAAGCATGCGCTTCTTGGCGCGGTCGAGAATCTTGATGACGCGGCCCGTATAGATGGCGCTGCCTTCGCGCTCGGTGAGTTTTTCAACGCGCAGGAGAGCACGATCGCCGATTCCGGCGGCTTCGCCCGGTTTGGCCTTCCGCAGTGTCGCGACCAGGATGCGAGGCGGCTCGCCATGCGCTTCCTCGTCCCATTCCGTTGGAACGGCGACGAGTTCGCCATCGCGGTCCCGCTCGATGATGTCGGCGAGGGTTACAGAGGGCAGGGTCCCTGGTTTGTGGAGCTTCTTGCGGTGCGTCTCGACCGCGCCATCGTCGGCCAGGGTGCGCAATACCCGCTTGAGTTCGGCGCGGTCAGCATTTTTCAGGCCGAATGCGCGCGCGATTTCGCGCGTGCCGGCGTTGCCCGCATGATCTTTGATGAACGCAAGCAACTGCTCCCGGGTCGGGAACGAGGTGGAGGATTGTTTCGATCGGGCCAAGACGCTCTCGATGTGGCCTCAGCCGGTCCCTCCGGCAAGGGGCTAGCGGTCCAATTCTGACATTCGCAAAACAGCCTGCGGAGATGCGTATTTCAGAATGGGACCACTAGCAAAGGCTGGGATTCTCATGGAGCCCTGGATTTGACGTCCGCTTTGCATCCCGCGGTTGGCGGGCAGTGAATGTCAAACCCGCTCCACTAATTGGCGACCTTGCGTTTTCGTTGCGCCGGAGCGGGCTTTCCGGCGGCTTTCTCTGCCGCCGTCAGGCCTGCTGTCTTCGAGCGGGATTTTGCCGCGGCCGACTTCGATGTCTTGCGGGCGGTGATTTTCTTCGCTGCCGGCTTGGCGTCAGGGTCGTCTGTTGCGGCTGCCTTTGCCTTCTTGGCCTTCGACGGTTTGCCCGCGGCGGCGTCGGCCTTCGCAGCCTTTGGCGCGGCCTTCTTCTTCTTTTTGCCGCCGCCTGCCGCGATGCGTGCATCGATCAGCGCAACGGCCTCTTCCAGAGTGACCGTGTCCGGCGTCTTTTCCGATGGCAGCGTCGCGTTCACGCCGTCATGGCTGACATAGGCGCCATAACGCCCGTTCTTGACGATGATCGGACCGCCCTTGTCGGGATGATCGCCAAGCGACCGGCCGGGATCGGCGCCGAAGCGGCGGCCCTTGCCGGGATTGGCCTTCTTCTCCGCGATCAGCGTAACCGCGCGATTGAGACCGATGTTGAGGACTTCGTCGCCCGGCTCAAGATTGGCGTAGGTCTTGCCGAGCTTCACGTATGAGCCGAAGCGTCCGATGCCCGCGATGATCATCTCGCCAGACTCGGGATCCGTGCCGACATCGCGCGGCAGCGAAAGCAGGCCGAGTGCGATTGTCAGATCGACATCGTCAGGCGCCAAGCCCTTCGGCAGACTGGACCGTTTCGGCTTTTCCTTGGTCTCCGGATTGCCTTCGCCGAGCTGCACATAGGGGCCGAACCGGCCGCCACGCAGAGATACGTCGAGGCCCGTCTCTGGATCCTTGCCGAGTACCTTGGTCGCGCTGTCGGCGCCGTTTGCGCCCGGTGTGAGCTGACGCGTGTAGCGGCATTCCGGATAGCGCGAGCAGCCGACAAAGGCGCCGAAGCGGCCGACCTTGAGCGACAACTGGCCCTCGCCGCAAGTCGGGCATTGACGGGGTTCACCGCCATCTTCCCGCTTCGGGAAGACATGCGGGCCGAGCAACTCATTGAGCGCGTCGAGAACCTGCGTGATCCGCAAATCCTTGATCTCGCCGACCGCAGCGATGAAGTCGTCCCAGAAATCGCGCAGCAACTGGTGCCACTCGAGTTCATTGTTCGAGACCTTGTCGAGTTTCTCCTCAAGCGAGGCGGTGAAATCGTACTCGACGTATTTATGGAAAAAGCTCTCCAGGAATCCGACCACCAGCCGCCCCTTGTCCTCAGGGACGAGGCGCTTCTTGTCGATCCGCGTATACCCGCGGTCCTTCAATACTGCGAGGATCGAAGCGTAGGTCGAAGGCCGGCCGATGCTCAACTCTTCCATCCGCTTGACGAGGGAGGCCTCGGTAAAGCGAGGAGGCGGCTCGGTGAAATGCTGGGTGGCGCTGATGTTGTCCTTTCGCAGCGCTTCGCCCTGCGACATTGCAGGCAGGCGCTTTGAATCCTCATCGTCGGTTTCGTCGTCCTGACCTTCTTGATAGAGCGTCAGGAAGCCGTCGAACTTGATCACCTGACCGGTCGCGCGCAGATCGAGATTGCGACCGGCAACTTTCGCCGCGATATCGACCGTGGTGCGCTCAAGCTCGGCGGATTGCATCTGGCTTGCGACAGCGCGATTCCAGATCAGCTCGTAGAGCTTCGCCTGCTCTGAATCGAGCGAGCGCGCGACCTCGCGCGGCGTGCGGACGGCATCCGTGGGACGGATGGCTTCGTGCGCTTCCTGGGCGTTCTTCGACTTGTTCTGATAGCGCCGCGGCGCATCCGGGACATAGTCCCGGCCGTAATTCTTGCCGATCATCGAGCGGATGCCGGCAATGGCTTCTTGCGCGATGTCGATGCCGTCGGTCCGCATATAGGTGATGAGACCGACAGTCTCGCCCTGGATATCGATACCCTCATAGAGCCGCTGCGCGATGCGCATGGTGTGCGCCGGCGCAAACCCGAGCTTGCGGCTCGCCTCTTGCTGGAGTGTCGAGGTGGTGAAGGGGGGCGGGGGATTGCGCCGCGCGGGCTTCGCCTCAACGGAGGTGACCGTGAAAGCCGCGCTTTCGAGCGCGCGCTTGAAGTCTTCGGCTTCCTTCCCGGTGCCGATGTCGAGCCGGGTGATCTTTCGTCCGTCGGCGCCGACGAGGCGCGCCTCGAAGCTGTCGTTGCGCGGGGTCGCAAGCGTCGCGACAAGCGACCAATATTCGCGCGCAATGAAGCGTTCGATTTCGAGTTCGCGATCGCAGACCAATCTGAGCGCGACCGACTGCACGCGGCCGGCCGACCGAGCGCCCGGCAATTTGCGCCACAGCACAGGTGAAAGCGTAAAGCCGACCAGATAGTCGAGGGCGCGTCTGGCAAGATAGGCGTCCACCAAGGCATGGTCGATCTTGCGCGGATTCTTCATCGCCTCGCTGACGGCCTGCTTGGTGATGGCATTGAACACCACCCGCTCGATCTGCTGGTCTTTGAGCGCCTTCTTTTCCTTCAGCACCTCGAGCACGTGCCAGGAAATTGCCTCGCCCTCACGGTCAGGGTCGGTCGCGAGAATCAGTTTGTCGGCACCCTTTACCGCTCTAGCGATGTCGTTGATGCGCTTCTGGGCGCGTTCGTCGATCTCCCAGATCATCTTGAAGTTGTGGTCGGGATCCACCGAGCCGTCCTTGGCCGGTAGATCGCGGATATGGCCGAACGAAGCCAGAACCTCATAGTCCGGGCCGAGGTATTTATTGATGGTCTTGGCTTTGGCCGGAGATTCGACGACAACGATATTCATGAAATTCCAACAGGTTAGGTCCGAACTTCAGACCTCCAAGCGCGAGTCTGGCGCTTAGGTGGGGCCGGACCATGGGTAAATCGACCCCTTGAGTCAAATAACGAGCCTGCGCCGAACACAGACGGAAGCAGAATTTCGCACGGTATATTGCAACCTATGAGTGATAATAGTAATATATACAATCAAATGGAGACGGCCGGGACCGGCGCCTAGCGATGACGGAAAAAGCGCCTTCTCCTGCCTCGCAACGGACGGCAGACGCCGCTTATATCGCCGAGATGACAGGTAGTCTGGCGCTCATGGCCCGCCGGCACGGTCTCTATACATTGGGGTATCTGCTCGATATGGCGAAACTCGAGGCCGAGAGCGTGAAGGGCATCGAGGGGTCCGCGCAATAAATCAGGTCAGCGCGACACGTCCTCCGGTCTGCCGTTCGAGACGGCCCGCGATCTCAAGCTCGAGCAGGACCGTTCGGACCACAGCCGGCCGGGCTCCGGATTGGCGGATCAGTTCGTCGATTTCGACCGCCGTTGGGCCGAGCAGCGCAATGATGCGGCGGCGTTCGTCGACCGCGGGCTCGGTCGCGGAGTCGGACGGGTCGTGTCCGGGTTCGTTTGCCGGCAGCGACATGGTGCGGCCAAGGATCGGATCGAGCACGGCGAGTATGTCATTGGTCTCGGTGACGAGCGTGGCGCCTTGCTTCAGAAGACCGTTGGTGCCTTCGCAACGCGGGTCCAGGGGCGAGCCCGGTACCGCGAACACTTCGCGGCCTTGTTCGAGAGCAAGGCGCGACGTGATGAGCGAACCGGACCTCCGTGCAGCTTCAATGACGACGACTCCGAGAGATAGACCGGCAATCAGCCGATTGCGTCGCGGAAAGTCGCGAGCGCGCGGCTCCCAGCCGAATGGCATTTCGGAAATTGCGCCACCGCGTTCGAGGATCTCGTCGAGCAACGGGACGTGCTCCGGCGGATAGATGCGATCCTGGCCGCCGGCGAGAGCCGCGATCGTGCCCGTGTCGAGAGTGGCGCGATGCGCGGCGGCATCGATTCCGCGCGCGAGCCCGGACGCAGTGATAAATCCGGCTTCGCCAAGTTCTCGCGCAATCTGGGCGGCAAATTTCGCTCCGGCGGCCGACGCATTGCGCGAGCCGACGATGGCGATCATGGGCATTTTCAACGCATCGATCTGGCCTCGCACCGAGATCAGTGGCGGCGCATCGTCGATCATCCGCAAGCGCGCCGGGTAATTGGGTTCGCCGAGCGCGACAAACGCCGCGCCCATACGTGCCGCGGTTTCGATTTCCCGCCGTGCATCGTCGACCGTGCAGATGCGACCGGGCCGCTGAGCACCACCGCGGCTTGCAAGCGTAGGGAGGGCCTCGATCGCGGCACGCGCTCCGCCATAGTGGTTCACGAGCGCGCGAAAGGTGCGGGGACCGACATTCTCGCTACGGATCAGACGAAGCCAGTCGAGTCGCTGACTGTCGGTGAGTTTCACGCCCTCCGCAGCTTCCGGCCGGTTCACGGCTTCACCGCGGATTGACCGATCTTGGTTTCGGTGCCTCCCATCAGCCGCGCGATATTGGCGCGATGCATGATGAAGACGAGGACAGCCATCACGACGAAAAGTGCGGCTTCGGTTGGCTTATCGAGCACCCATAATATGCCCGGGGTGACCGCGCAGGCGATGAGACCGGACAGCGAGGAATAACGGGTCGCGGCGGCGATCCCGATCCACACCGCGCCGTAGATCAGAACCGCGATCCAGGAAAATCCGAGCAGAACGCCGATGAATGTCGCGACGCCCTTGCCACCTTTGAAGCCTAGCCAAACCGGAAACAGATGTCCGAGAAACGCGCCAAGGCCTGCGGCAATCGCGGCATTCGCGCCGAAGAGATAGCGTACCAGCAGGACGCCAGCTGTGCCCTTCAGCATGTCCGCGAGCAATGTTGCCGCAGCCAGACTCTTGCGCCCCGTTCGCAGTACGTTGGTTGCGCCGATATTGCCGGAGCCGATGCCGCGGATATCCGGCCCGCCCGCCAATCGCGTCAGCAGCAACCCGAACGGCACCGATCCGAACAGGTAGCCGATTGCGAGCGCTGCAAGCAGCGTTGGCCAGATTGCGACAATGCTCGATCCGTCCGTCATGCCCCCCAGCACTCCGCTCGCGGTTCAACCGCGTCAGGCGGAAGCGTACTCGTAGGCGGTGCGCCCGGCAACGATGGTGCGCACAACGCGGCCCTCAAGGCGCGCTTCGTCGAACGGCGTGTTCTTGCACTTCGACTTGAGGTCTGACGGATCCAGTACCCAGGAGGTGTCGGGATCGATCACGATGACATCCGCGGGGGACCCATTGCGCAGGCTTCCTCCGGGAAGCCCAAGCAATTCGGCGGGTTTGGTCGACATTGCCGCGAGCAGCTGCAGCAACGACAGGTGTTCGCCGTGTACGAGACGAAGTCCGGCGGTCAGCATGGTCTCGAGACCCACCGCTCCCGGCGCCGCTTCCGCGAAGGGCAGGCGCTTGGTCTCTACGTCCTGCGGATTATGGTCCGACATAATGATATCGATAAGGCCGGAGGCGACCGCCTCGACCAGCGCTTTGCGGTCGTCTTCGCCGCGCAGCGGCGGTGTTAGCTTGAAGAAGGTCCGGTAAGGGCCGATGTCGATTTCGTTCAGTGTGAGATGATTGATCGATGCGGCGGCGGTGACCGGCAGGCCGGCATCCTTCGCGCGGCGCAGGATTTCAAGCGACTCCCGGCAGGTGAGCGAAGCAGCGTGGTAGCGGCAGCCGGTCAGCGCAACGAGCCGCATATCCCGTTCCAGCATGATCGCTTCCGCGGCAGAAGGAATGCCGTGAAGACCGAGCCGCGCTGAAAGTTCGCCTTCGTTCATGACGCCTTCGCCGATGAGGTCGGGATCCTCGGTGTGATGCACCACGAGGGCGTCGAAGTCGCGAGCGTAGGTGAGCGTCCGGCGCATGACCTGGGCATTGGTCACGCTCTTGGTGCCGTCTGTGAAAGCGACTGCGCCCGCGGCTTTCAGGAGACCGATTTCCGTCATCTCCTTGCCTTCGAGACCCTTGGTGAGCGCAGCCATCGGCTGCACGTGCACGATCGCAGTGTCGCGAGCACGCCGCAGGATGAAGTCCACAATGGCCGGGTCGTCGATTGCTGGGGATGTGTCGGGCTGACAGATGATCGTAGTCACCCCACCAGCCGCGGCGGACTGACTCGCAGTCGCAAGCGTGTCGCGATATTCCGCGCCGGGCTCGCCGACAAAGGCGCGCATGTCGACCAGGCCGGGAGCCACGATGCGGCCCTTGCAGTCGACGACTTCCGTGCCTTCCGGGACCCCGGCGGCGCCGATCCCGCGTTTGGTGTCGCGGATGACTCCGTCTGCGATCAGCAGGTCACCTGGAAAATCGAGATCGCGCGACGGATCGACGATCCGGGCATTGGCGAGGAGGATCGGGTGACGATCGGACAGCATGGTCAGGCGTTCGGCAGGTTGCGCGACAGAGCTTCGAGCACCGCCATACGCACGGCGACACCCATTTCGACCTGTTCGCGGATCAGCGATTGCGCGCCATCGGCGACGCTGGAATCGATCTCGACACCTCTGTTCATTGGGCCCGGATGCATCACCAGCGCGTCCGGCTTGGCAAAGGCGAGCTTTCTCTGATCGAGGCCGAAATACGCGAAATATTCCTGGGTGGAGGGGACAAAGGACCCGTTCATGCGCTCGCGCTGCAGCCGCAGCATCATGACGATATCGGCTTCCTGCAGACCTTCACGCATGTCGCGTGTCACTTCGACACCGAGCCGTTCAACATGCGGCGGCAGCAGTGTTGAGGGTCCGACGACGCGAACCCGCGCGCCCAGTGCGTTGAGCAGGATGATATTGGAGCGCGCAACCCGTGAGTGCAGTACGTCTCCGCAGATCGCGACGATCAGCCCCTCGATCCGGCCCTTGTTTCGGCGGATGGTCAGTGCATCGAGCAGCGCCTGGGTCGGATGCTCATGCGCGCCGTCGCCTGCATTGATGACAGAGCCGTCGACTTTCTGCGCCAGCAACTCCACCGCGCCTGATGCGTGGTGACGCACCACGAGGATATCGGGGTGCATGGCATTCAGCGTCATCGCGGTATCGATGAGCGTCTCGCCCTTCTTCATGGCGGAAGAGCTTACCGCCATGTTCATCACGTCGGCACCGAGCCGCTTTCCGGCAAGTTCGAACGAGGATTGCGTGCGGGTGGAGGATTCGAAGAACAGGTTGATCTGGGTGCGGCCGCGCAGCGAGGTGCGTTTTTTCTCGATTTGCCGGTTGAGATCGACGAATTCCCCCGCGAGATCGAGAAGTCCTGTGATCTCCTCGCGCGAAAGCCCCTCGATCCCCAACAGATGGCGCCGGTTGAGGACGAATGACGATGTGGCCGCGATGTTCATTAAAGCCGGGTCTATAGGCCGAACATGGCCCTGTCGCAAGCCGCGTTTGGGGCCATCCCCAATACATCCTGAATCGGCAAGGATCTGGCGGGTATTGCGAGGGCGGGTGACGCCAGCGTGCCACCGCCGCCGCGTGAGGAGAGGGGACCGGCCGTTGCCGATCGAGGCCATCGACTTGTTCCAATGCGACCTCCCGTTGCGGTGCGTGCCGGGCAGGCGAGGCCAAGTTGTTATCGTGCCGCCCGGTTTCTGGCGTTGCGCAGAAAATCGAGCGCGCCCTGCAGGATAAAGGCTGCCGCATGCTGGTCGATGATCGCGGCACGTTTGGCGCGGCTCGCATCCGCGGCGATCAGGTCGCGCTCGACCGCGGCTGTCGACAGGCGCTCGTCCCAGAGCGTGATCGGAAGCTCGGTCAGCTTTGAGAAATTTCGCGCAAAAGCCCGGGTGGATTGTGCGCGTGGCCCCTCGCTACCGTCCATGTTGAGCGGCAGCCCGAGCACGAAGCCGACGGCCTGTCGCTCCGTTGCGAGCGTCAGCAGGCGCGCTGCGTCTGCCTGGAAGGCTTTCCGTGCAACGGTCTCGACCCCCGCCGCCAGCGCACGGTCCGGATCGGAAGCCGCAACCCCGATCGTCTTCGTCCCCAGATCGAGACCGATTAGCGCCCCCCGCGCGGGCAGGACGGACTGGGCTTCGGAGAGGTGACAGATGAGGGCGCTCATGTTCGTCCATAGCACGCCAGCGGCGCCGGAGAGCAGGCTGTGCTATGGCGCGGCTGCCATTTGCATTGGGATTCCTATGAGCGAGACCGCGCCGACCCCGCGAGAGACTGGCGGCCCGACGGGTTGCGAACCTTGGGGCTTCTGGAGCACTACCGGTTACGGGTTGACGGCAGTCGCGACCTGGTTTGCGGCTCAGTTGGTCGCGGTGTTCGTGATGCTCGCCCTCCTTGGCGTCGGCGGCAATGCATCGGATTTCGAAGTCCAGACCTTGGCCTCGCATGCCCTGACGATCGCAGTGGCCACGATCTTATCCATGCCGGCGCCGATAGCTGTGATTGCAATGGCGGCACGGTTCGCGCGCTGCTCGGCGATCGACTATCTGGCGCTATATTGGCCCAGGCGCGCCGATCTGATCGTCGGCATCGTGATTATTGCGGTCTTGTTGCCGCTCGGCGACCTGACCTCCTGGCTGACCGGCCGCGACCTGATCCCGCCAGCGGTCGTCGATGCGTACCGGAGCGCGCGAAGCTCAGGGACGCTTATGTTGCTGGCGGTGGCGCTGATTGTGGCCGCGCCGCTGATGGAAGAATTGCTGTTTCGCGGGTTCCTGTTCCCCGGCTATGCGCGATCGCGGCTGAGTCCGTGGGGCGCAATACTGCTCACATCGGCCGGCTGGGCCGTCATGCACGTGCAATATGAGACATTCTATATCGTTCAGATCTTTGTACTTGGATGCGTATTCGGCTGGCTGCGCTGGAGCAGCGGCTCGACACTGCTCACTGTGATCCTGCATGCGATCGTAAATGCGGCCGCGCTCGCGCAGGTCGCCTTCATGGTCGAACGTGCCGGTTGAACTGCGCCGTCAGCGTTTCGTTACAAAGCCGTTGCGGATCGCTTCAAGCCGCGAATGCGAGGTATGTGAGTCATTGCGTTGCGGCTGCCATGTCACAGCGGCCTCGCACGGGACGGTTCCGCTCGAACGAATGCGCCAGGTCTCATTGTCGATGGAACGCTGCTCGCAGATATTTCCGTCTTTAGGCGTGACAAGAATTGTGCCGGTGCGAAAATCGTCCACTGGCCGTTCAAGGCCGGCGCGTATGACGGCTGGGGCGTCTCGCGTCATGAAATCCGGAAGGAGCTTGCCATCGGAGAAACTGGTCGCAGCGACAAAGGCAAGCATCAGGACGGCGATGACTGCGCGCCGTCCATCCCGCACGGCCCAGCGATGATGTTCTGCTGACCTGATCCGTTTCGTCATACAGGCCCGCTCCAATTTCGTGCAATCTAGACCGAACAGGGTTGACGATTGGTGTGCGGCCAAAGACGGGACGTTAGGTCATGACCTTACGGCGTCGCGGGACGGGTGATTGCGTCGGCGACTCGCGAGGACCATATTCGGCAATGCATCGATTCACTGTTAAGATTGGGCCATGACCGCGTTGACCGAGATTCCGATTGTTGACGTGCGCGAGGGTGGCCCCCTTCGGCAGGCCCAGGAGGGCGCGTCGCGGGCGCGGGCATTGCGCGACGATTGCCTGTCGTTCTTTCCCCGTCCGGTCGCGGCCGCGTTGCCGCTGCTCGACCGGCTTGCACGGCGCTGGCTTTCCCGGTCTCAGTCACCCTATGTGCGGGAAATCGAAGGCATTGCCGCTGCGCTCGGCTTCAGCGGGGTCTGGTTCCTGAACGGCTCCTATTCTTGGGGCTGTACAACGATGAGCCGCGACGAGGACGGCGAGCCTTGGCTTGTCCGTACCCTCGATTGGCCGTTTCCAGGGTTGGGCCGCCATACCGAGATCGCGCACCAATCGGGTCAAGCGGGCGAGTTCTATAGTGTGACGTGGCCAGGCTATGTCGGAACGTTGACCGCCTTGGCGCCCGGGCGTTTTGGCGCGGCTATCAACCAGGCACCGCTCTGGCGGCGCACTCGCCACCCCAAGTTGCGGCCCTACGATCTCGTCGCCAACGCCCTGAAGACATGGGGCGTCCGCAACATTCCGCCCGATCAGCTGCTTCGTCAGGTGTTCGAGACCTGCCCCGATTTCGCATCCGCCCGGACCATGCTGGAACGCACTCCCGTCGCGCGCCCGGTGATCTATTCGCTGGCGGGCACGCGTCCCGCCGAACGCTGCGTGATTGAGCGCACCGAAGATGGTTTTGAAACGCGGGACACCGCGACCGTCGCTGCAAACGACTGGCACACCTGCCGGGAGCCTTGGGAAGCGCGCGTGGGCGGCGATCTGGTGCTGACCTGCCGGTACGAAGAAGCGGGGGAAAACAGCCGCTGTCGCCGCGATATGATGGAGAGTTTTTCCGGCTCTCTGATGCGCGAGCCGTTCGGCTGGCTGGCCGAGCCGGTGAACAACCGGTTTACCCGGCTGGCGGTTGAGATGTGTCCGGCACGTGGCGTCCTGCGCGTGATCGGATTGGAACGGATAGCAGACCAGGCATTCGCGACACCGGTGACGGAGATTCGGGAAATCGTGTTGCCTGCGATGGCGGCTTGAACACAGGGCCGTTACCCGCCGGCCGTAGTCACGGCATATCGGATTTCATAGATTTGCAGCGGCCGAGTCTTTCGGCCGAACGAAACCTTCCAAGGAGAGAACAATGAGGGCTCTGTTACTTGCCGCAGCCTTCGCTCTGGCCGCAGGCAACGCTCACGCCGCGGCATGTAAAGTCGAGGCGTCCGGCAAAAAACTCGCCGGCGCCGCGCTTAATAGCTTCATGACAAAGTGCGAGAAGGACGCACAGGCGACCTGCGACAAGTCCGCAGCCGACAAGAAACTCGCTGGCGCTGCGAAAACAAGCCACCTCAAGAAATGCCTGAGCGACGCAGTCGGAAACTGAGCGTCACTCGCAATGTTCAAAACGGGTCTGTGATGAACAGGCCCGTTTTTGCTTTGCGGTCGCGTGACGTCAGATGCGGGTCCAGCGGATATCGCTGAGGTCCTCGCGGAATGCGAAGCGTTTGAGGTGTTCGATGACCACTTGCTGTGTTCGTTCGAGCGTCGCCTCGTCCGCGGCCTGAATGCGCATCGTCAGCGTCTCGGCATTGGCCGAGAAGTCGCAGCGACGATCATCGGAGAAGGGCACGAAACCCGCTTCCGGAGTGAATTCGACCGGAAATTTATGGCTCCAGTGTTTGCAGATCTGCTGAAGGTAACGGCTGGCGGAGGGAGTGGGGACGTGTGCTTCCGACACGTGCATTGCAATATCCTGTGAAAACTGATGAGCGTTACCTACAGAGATAGGCGATTGGCTTCAGGCCCGCAATCCGCGCCATGCCGATTAGACCTATTCCATCCTGCCGAGCGCGCGCTGCTGGAAGACATTGCGGATCGCATCGATCCGGCGTTCAACGTTGTGTTCGCGAGGCGGCACGGCTGAATTCCAAGCTGCTTCTTCCTCGCAGCCGACCTCGCCGCCGTCGCGCAGCGTCCAGGTCGCGTTGTCGATCCAGCGGCGGCGGCACACATTGCCGTATTCCGGAACGAACAGCACGACGGCGCGGTTCAGCGATGCCCCGGTTTCGAGTGCAATCTGTACATCGCGCGCCGCCGCCCGCGCTGCGGCCTGCGCCATCTGCGCATGAATGCCGAACGCGCCCAGCAATATGCCGAACAGGATGGTAGCCGTTACGAGCGCGACAGCGCCTCGCCGTCGCTCCTTATGCCAGTTTTTGCGGGGTGCGGCGGCTTTGCGGCCCGTCGTCGAGGCACGCGGTGCCTGTGGCGCGGGGCGGCGCATGCGGGCAGGCTGACGCAAAGGCTGAGGACTGACGGCCATGGTCAATCACACTGCAGTATGCGCCTTCTGATCGCGTGAAACACCGGATACCAATTTACGTCGAATTGTCGGTAACGCCACGCCTGCCGCACGGGCGTAGCTCGCGCGAGAGAGCCTCCAAAAAGCCACGTGGGCGAGGCGGGTTGGACCGCCTACGCCCGGACCAGCGATATTACAACACGAGCTTGCGGTAGAGATGCCATGTGGCGTGGCCGAGCACCGGCATTACGACGGCCAATCCAATAAAGGCCGGGAGCGAGCCGAGCACCAGCAGCGCCGCTACGATCAACCCCCACGCCGCCATCACGATCGGGTTGACCGCGACCGCCCGCACCGAGGTCATCAGTGCCGTCGCCGCGCCGACATCGCGGTCCAGCAGCATCGGGAAAGAGATCACGGTGAGACAAAAGGCGACCAGCGCGAACACAAAGCCAATGGTATTGCCGTAGACCATCAGCTTCCAACCGGCGTCCGTGGTGAAGACCTCGCGCAGGAACGGCCCGATCGCATCCGGCGCCGCATAGATGCCGAACAGCGTCTGATAGAGTTCCCGCGCGATCCCAAGCCAGAGCAGGAACAGCCCCATCAGCATCAGACCGATGGCGATGATTGCTGGAAAGCCGGGCGACCTGATGACCCCAAGCGCGGCACGGAATGAGGGCGGCTCACCCAACTCACGCCGGCGGCTTAGTTCGTACATCATCAGTGCCGCGACTGGCCCGAGCAGTGCGAAGCCTGCGGCCAGCGGGAACAGGATCGGCAATACGCTATAGCCAAGCGCCATACCGCCGAGCACAAGTCCAACGATGGGATAGATGACGCAGAGAAAAACGGCGTGGGTTGGCCAGACCTTGAAATCGTCCCAGCCCAGCCGGAGCGCCTCGCCGAGATCTGAGAAGCTGATGCGACGGATAACCGGCACGTCACTGGTTCGGTTGTCGGCCGGGGTGAGAACGTGGAATTGCGCCATAGGCAAGTCTCCCTGTTCCGCAGTCGTTGCGGCCGGGTCGACGTGGCGCTCTCGAACAAGCCGGTCACGTCTGCCGCGGCCTGTCGCGTCATGCTAGAACAGCACCCGCGTTCGTCGCATTCACGCTTTCGTGCGTCGCGGGTGCTATGCGCCCTGCGAGCGCCGCAAAGCCGCCCTAGGGAACTTGCCGTTGTCGGGACCGGCCATGACGCTTCGAAAAATCAAGCTTCGCAAGATTGCGATCGCACTGATCGGCCTTGCCGCGATTGTGGCCATTGCCGCGATCGGAATTCCGCTCGCGTTGACGGCCTCGGTTTTCAGCACCGGCCCAGCCGCTCCCTCCGATACCGCGATGGTCGCGCATTGGGAGAAGCACCGCGCGACGCTGGACCAGATTACCGACATGCTGCGGCGTGACCCGGCGCTGAACCGGCTCGGTCTCGACTGGAGCGATCCCGACGAACCGGAGCGGGCGCATGTGCCGGCAGCGCGCATCGCGGATTACCGCGATCTGATGCGGGAGGCCTCCATCATCAGCGTGAGCCGGGGACATCGCTCGGTGCAATTTCTGTTTTACGCGAGCGGCCTTTCGGTCAGCGGTTTCGGCAAGAGCTTCGTGCGAGGTGAGCCTTCGCGCTATGCCGAGATCGTCGATGGCGATCTCGACAAGGCAGCGTCTGGCCGAAACAAGGTGCTGCTGCAGCGCCGGATCGGAGAGGGCTGGTGGCTACAGCGCGACGGCAGCTGAACCGGCGCGGGAAGCTTCGCAGAGTCATTCGCGCAAGCGGTCGTGAGGAATCTCTCGCGACATCCACCAGTCCACGACGCGGTCTCCGGCGAGGTAGCGCCCGACGGGTCCGAAGTTCGCCCAGAAGCCGACGTTGTATCGCGTCCGCGGGCGCGCCGTCGTCGCGGCCTTGAACACCACACGCGCAACCTTCTCCAGCGGCATGGTGCCGAAGGTCTTCGCATCCAAAAAATGCAGCATGTAGGCGCCGACATTGCGATTGAACGTGCGATACGCCGATCCGGCATCGGTATCCGGAATGTTGGCGATGACCTTGTCGCGATAGGGCGACACGAATGGCCCTGGCAGCACGCTGACGAGATCGACTCCGAACGGCTTGATCTCCGCCCGCATCGCGTCGGCAACGGCTTCCACTGCATATTTTGTCATATGATAGACACCGCCGCCCTGCGCGGTGACGCGGCCGGCGAGGGATGAGATATTGACGATGCGACCGCGTCCGGCGTTGCGCATCCCGGGCATGACGAGCTGAGACATCCGCAACAGACCGAACACATTGGTTTCAAAGGCGCGGCGCAGATCGTCCATGGAGATTTCCTCCAGAGACCCGTACTGACCGTAACCGGCATTGTTCACGAGTACGCCGACAGGCCCGTGGCGCCGCTCGACTTCCGCGATCACGGCCTTGCGTGAGTCTTCATCCGTGACATCGAGTTGCAGCGTTTCGCAACCGAGTTCGGCGAGCGATGCAAGCGTCGACGCGTTGCGCGCCGTCGCAACCGTGAGATAGCCGGCCTCGCGGAGCAGCATGGCAGTGGCCTGGCCCAGGCCACTGGAGCAGCCGGTGATCAGGATGGGTGATGTCTTGGAAGGCAAAGACATTGGCTTAAGCCACCAGATCGGCGAATTCCGGATTCTTCGCAATGAACGCCGAAATGAAAGGGCATTTCGGTACCACCTTCAAGCCCCGTGCCCGTACTTGCTCCAATGCGCCGCGCGCAAGCTTTGACCCGATCCCCTGACCGGACAGCGCCGGTGGCACTTCGGTATGAGTGAAGGTGACGATACCGGGCGCAAGTGTGTAATACGCAACGGCCACGTGGTCGCCCGCCTTGAGTTCGAAGCGGTGGTCTGCGGCATTGTCGGTGACGGCGGAGGACATGGCTGCTCCCGGCGACGGTTGAATGAATAATCTGCCTAATCGATGACCACACGGAATGCGGTGACTGTAGCATGACGGCCATGCGTGCCGGAGCGCACGATGGACATTGTCCCATAAATATCGTGTGGCATTACTTTGCGCGTCGGCTTAAACGGAGATTGTCATGGTTGCGCGGATACGGTTCATCGCCGGTGTGGCGACGCTGTGTCTTGCGGTTTGGGCCGGCGCCGCAAAGGCGCAGACGGCCGAGGACCGCTATCTCACCGCGCGAGATGCCGCGATCGAGCGCTTCACGCCGGAGCGTGTCCCCAATATCGGGCAACCCGAACTGGAGGACGAGCGCAAGGCTCGCGCGGAACTCGACCTGCTGATCCGCTCCGCGCTGGGCTCGGACGTCCCGCCCGGGTTCGAAGCGGGCAAGTCCAATCTCACCACGCTGTTTTCCGGCGATATCGATTTCGGCAAGCTCGATGGTCTCGTCTTCGAGGCGGATGGCGGTGACACCCAGATGGTGGTTACCACCCGTTCGCTGTTGACCAAATGGCTGCAGGCGAAATGGCAGGACCCCGAGCATCGGCTCGCACCCGATGCCGCCATGAAAACCGAGACTTTCTATCTGCGGGCCATCGGCAGCGACGCCGCGATCCTGCGTTATGCGGAAATTCCTCTCGGCATCGTGAACGCGTTCGCCATCCTGGCCGCGCGCACGCAGGATGCACCGCCGTTTCAGGCTGACGAGATCCTTGTCACCGCGCTCCGTGGCGATCGCGCTTTCGTTGCAAGCGCAAGGGTCGAACCGGAGATCTCTGTTGCCGCTTGTACGAAGGCGCGTGAGGCTGCGGAAGCCAAGCTGGCGCAGGTGGAGCGTGCCGAGATCAAGCCGGGCCCGCGCAACGCCGCAGTTCTGGAGCGAGTCATCAAGATGCGCGATCAGATCGAAATCGATTTCAGGACCTGTTTCGCAGAGCGTGCACCGAAAGAGGCGGCCTTTGCCAATGCGGTGACGCGCGCGAAAGAATTGCTGGACCGGATTGCGCCGAAGTGAAGCGATTGTCATCGCGTCGTCTCTGCTGCCGTCAGAAGCCGGGGGATGTCGGCAAAGGTCTCGAACCAGGCCTGTGGATTGCGCGCCTTTAGTGTATCCGGATCGGCATAACCCCAGGCAACGCCTCCAAAGGCGATGCCGGCCGCGTTTGCAGCGTCCATGTCACGCATCTCGTCGCCGATGGCGATGGCCTCTGACGGACGGATCCCGGCCAGCTTCGTCATCCGTTTGAATTTTGCGGCCTTACCGAAGAGCGATGCGCCACAGGAAAAATCGGAGAAGAACGCGGCGTTGTCACCAAGCTGAAGCCGCGCATTTGCTTCACTGTCGGAACTGACAAGCGCGATTCGGATGCCATGACTCCGCAACGTGTGGAGCATCTCCGGAACGCCGGCAAACAGCGGAAGTTCGTCGAGATGCTCGCGCTTCATCCTGCGCATGTGCGATGCGATCCGTGGCACTTTCCAGAGCGGCACCTCGAGCTGCGTCAGGATATCGCGCGGCCCCGCACGGCGCAGCCGCGCGATATCGTCGCCCGCGATCTGTCTGAATCCGAACTCGCGCGCGACGTCGTTCACGACCCGCACGAACCATGGAAAACTGTCCACCAGGGTGCCGTCGAGATCGAAGATGACGAGGGAATACGGGCTTATGACTTGTTCCATCTGATGCGAGGTTTGCTGCCGTTGTCTGACTTGCTTCGAGGCCTGACCGCAGGATTTCCCCGGCTGGTCAGATTTGAGGGTGCCCGGCTATCCCGGCGGTCCGAGAATTGAGATGTGGCTATGCGATTCGCGTGATGGAAATGCCGTGGCTGACTGACGATACTTCGCGCGGGATGAACGAGGTCGCGACGATGAAAAGCAGGGTTACGACATCGAAGATGAGAAGGCCGTAGCGAAAGCGATGCGCTCGCTCGGATCGGCCCTCATAGAGAGCCTTTAGCTCTAGTCGAAAACCTTTCGCGCCAGACGCTGATGCGGTCATGACCGGCTCGTTCACATTCCTCGCTTCGAGACAACAGCAAAGCGTCCGTCATGACGTGGAGGGGTGGGGG
>CAZIKZ010000005.1:0-5494 GCA_964539845.1 uncultured Hyphomicrobiales bacterium | reverse complement strand
TCGCGCAAGAGTGGCGGCGGCAGGAGCGCCAGCAAGTCCAGCGGTGGCATGATGAGCGGCCTGTTCGACTTTATGCCCGCGAACCTGATGCAAAACGTGCTGGCCTCACAGACCAGCCGCGTGATCATGGCCGAAGCGCTGGTTGCGGCTGCCAGCGCCGCCGCCGCGGTGCTTGTTGCTTCGCGCACTGAAACCGGTCAGCGGGCCGGCAAGGCGATGGCTGATGGCGGCGCACTGATGAAGGAAGCAGCGGTGAGTGCCGCCTCGGCGGCGCGCGATGCGATCGCGAATAGTGCGACGGAAGCGATCGGATCGGCGGCGCGTTCGCTGATGGGCGCCGCCGAAGAGACCCAGCACGATCTCGCTGAGAAGGCGCTGCGTCTGAAACGCAATGCGAAAGAGGTTGCAGGCGACGCGGCGGAGAACGCCCGCAGCTATGTCGAGCGCGAACGCCCGCACTGATCGGCCGACGACGGAAGGACGGACAGGCCGGGCTGCGTGCAATCGCGGCTCGGCCATCCGCATCAGGCGCGCGCTTCCCCGCGACGGTAGGGCACCACAAACAGCGCAGCGACGGGGATGTGCAGCAACACGCCCGCCACGAGCAATGCTGCCACTTGCCAGCCAGTGAGCATGCCGGCCGACACTTCGCGCGCCAGCATCCAGATCGTGAAGGGCAGGAACAGCACGATCGATGTGATGAGCCCCGGATTGTAGATACGGAAGCGGATCGACGTTGCGATATGCGTAATCGCGTTGATCAGCGTCAGGCCCACCCAGCCGAGACCGACCCAGCGCAGCGGCCCGGGGAACATTGCAGCGAGCAACACGGGGAGCCAGACATATCCGACATTGACGAGCGCCACACCGCCCTCGGAGACCGGCCAGTCGTCATCGCGGCTCTTGAACACATGCGCATTGGCGAACTGGCGGAAGCCGCCTGGCCACAGATGCTCTTCGATCTGATGGACCATGTAGATGATGAGCATCGCGGCAAACAGCGCCTGCTCGGTCGTCGGCGTGTTGCGGAAGAAGATGAGCCAGACAAGCGCGCCGATAACGACGAGGACGGGAAGGGCCTTCTGCCAGTCGGCGGAAACGAGATTGAGCGGGTGCATGCGAGGTGCTCCTGCGGAGGGTGGGGACGCACGCGACTCAAGCTGAATGCACGAATTCTAGCATGACATGAGCGGGTGACGGCGGGTTCGCTATGGCCAGGCCCGCCTTGACCTGCTCGAGCCATTGCTTCAGCACCTCGATCTCATCGGCGCAGTCATCGCGCATCGCCGGGTCACAATGGCGCGGATCGTTGCGGCAGGCCTGCGCGCGTCGGCAGCGGTTATGCGGGCGCATCCGCCAGAGGCAATAGAGGTCGGAGATCCAGCGCGAGGTGGGCGGAGGCGTTTTAATGGGAGAAGGGATACAGCGATCAGGCGCGCGCTTCACTGAACGACACCAGCCGCCGGCGGTCTTCGTCCCATAGCGTTAGCCGCACGCAGGACAGGCTTTGCAGCAACGTCAGGCGGCTGATGTCCCCGAGTTCGGGATGATCGCGCAGCACGCCCGGAAGCCGATAATACGGAATGCGGCTGCATAGATGATGCACGTGATGGATGCCGATATTGGCGGTGAACCAGCGCAGCAGCGGCGGCAGATCGTAATGCGAGGAGCCGTGCAGGGCGGCGTCGTGCAGATCCCAGTTCTCGCCGTCGTTCCATGAGGTCTGCTCGAACTGATGCTGGACATAGAACAGCCAGACGCCGAGCGACGCCGCGATCAGGATGATCGGCAGATGAACCAGCAGAAACGCCGGCAGGCCGATGAACCAGATCAATGTGCCGGCGATCAGCGCGATCGCGGCGTTGGTGGCCATCGTGCTGATCCAGGGCAGCCATCCTGCGCGCATCATGCCGACCGGGAGGCGATGCTGCAGCAGGAACAGATAGGCAGGTCCAAAGCCGAACATCACCAGCGGATGCCGGTACAGCCGGTATTGCAGGCGGCCGAGCCGCGAGCGACCGAGATATTCGCGCACGGTGAGCGTGTCGATGTCTCCCATGCCGCGGCGATCGAGATTGCCGGAGGTCGCGTGATGCATGGAGTGGGTGCGGCGCCAGAAATCATAGGGCGTCATGGTGAGCACGCCGATGACGCGGCCGGTCCAGTCATTGACCTGCTTGTGCGGAAAGAACGCGCCGTGCCCGCAATCGTGCTGGATCATGAACAGCCGCACCAGAAAGCCAGCGGCCGGAATGGCGAATAGCAGGGCGAGCCAATAGCCGACGAAATGAAAGGCCGCCCACATCGCGGCCCATAATACCACAAGCGGTACGAAAGTAATGGCCAGCTCGACCGCGCTGCGGCTGCTGCTCGGCTCGCGATAGCCGTTGAGGATGCGGGTCCAGTCGCGGGCTTCCGCCGCGCCAGCGGTGATCGCGCCCGGGCGATGTGCGCCGGTCGCGGATTCTGTAGCAGAATGGGTCAAAGTTGTTCCTTCGGCCGGTGACTGGCACCGGCGACGCGCCGCCCGCGCTTGTTCTGATTGTTGTCCGGGCGCGGCTTAGCACGGCCTGCCCGCCGGGGGTCAATTTTTTGCGGAACTCCACTGGTTGAAGCCTGTCGAAATAGGGTCGGACGCAGGTACCGCCACCCGGCATCGCGGCAGTAAATCACGGACGCATCCAGTGAAACCCGTCTTGGTCTGGATGCTCGGCCCTCTTGTTCTGCATGCTCTGCGCTTGTGTTCTGGATGATCGGCCCTTGCTCTGGTGGACGTACGGCCCGCGCAGCGCGCACGTGACCGTAGTTCTACGGATTGAACGCCGGCATGGCGCGAGCAACATCACGGGGAACGATATCCGCGGCAACGCTGCCGCAGGAGCGACCCCGATGCCGACAGACACCGTCAAATACTGGCTCGCCGTTGCCGCGATCATGCTCCTGATGTGGGGTTATTCGGGCAAGCTCAGCACAGCCATCATGTTCGGCGCGGCTGCGGCCGGCGCCTTCATTTACTGGCAGGTGAGCGCGCAGCGCCGCAAGCGCGCGATCGAAGAGCGTCACGAGGAGCGGCCGCGCGGCGCCTAGACGTGCTGCCACTTGATCTGGAATTCGATCTCTTCCTCGCCGTCGCCGCGCTCATGCTCGATGTTGTATTGCGCGCGCACCGGCACCGAGATGCTGTCGTTCGCGATCTGGATGTCGAAGCGTTCGCCCTTTTCCAGCGCGTCGGCGACGGCGGCGCAGCTTCTCGATGAATTGCGGAAGCGGATAATCCTTCTCGATGTCGCGGCTGCGTTTCCTGGCGGTGGTCAAGGCCGTCTCCTGTTGAGTGACGGCCGCAGATGGGTATGACAGCGCGCGGCTGCGACTGGCAAAATGCCGCAAGGGAATGTGGAATTGTAGCGCAGCCGTAGGGCGGGTCAGTCGCGCCAGCGCCGTAACCCGCCGTCGTCTGGCTCGGCGCGATAACGTTGGTGGGCTCGCTTCGCTTAGCCCACCCTACAGGAAATCCGAATGCGTTGAAGATCGTCAACGAACGCGGCTTCGCCAATATCGCCATGCGTGCGCTTGGCGTGCTGACGATCTTCAATGCGGTGTGGGTCGTGCCGGCCGCGATCGTGATGCTGATCTTCTATGGCCTCGGCGGCGGCAAGCATGTGCTGAATGCGCAGCGGACATCGTCGGAGAACTGGGCGACGTGGTCGGATCTGTGGGCGGCGCTGGTGCTGGCGGGGTGGTTGGTGGCGGTGTGGGTGGGACGATAAGGCCTGTGATCCCCTCGTCCCGAACGAGGGGGCCGCAGGGTGTAGCTGGAGCGATTGAGTCATGGCCGGGCTTGACCCGGCCATCCACGTCTTTGATTTTCAGTGACGTTTGAGACGTGGATGCCCGCGACAAGCGCGGGCATGACCGAGTATGCTGATCATGCGCAAACCCATTCACCCCGGTCGCTTCCTGAAGCGCGAGCTTGCCGCGCGCGATCTCAGCGCCAACCGGCTGTCGCTCGATCTTGGCGTGCCGTCGGGCCGCATCACCGATATTCTCAACAGCTGCCGCGCGATCACCGCCGACACGGCGCTGCGGCTCGGCCGCTATTTCGGCAACAGCGCACAGTTCTGGCTCGATCTGCAGGGCCAGTATGACATCGCCGTGGTGCAGCGGGAGAAGGGCGCGGAGATTGCGAGGCGGGTGCGGCCGGCAGATGCGGCGTGATAGATGAATTGTAGGGTGGATTGAGCAAAGTGAAACTCACCAAATTCAGGGCGATGGGTTTCGCTGCGCTCAACCCATCCTACGCTTGCTGTCTGTAGAGGGGTGGATGGCTTGAATGCGCTACGCTCGGGATCGTCATCGGCCTAACGGAGATTGGGTGCAAACGACTCTAGTGGAAAGCGTTGTTGGTGTGCATCACAGAAAATCTGATGCTGCCGCGTTTGCTAGGGCGGCTCATGAGTGCGAACGGAAAGGTTTGATCTACGGTGTAGAACTTGAACATCGTCCGGATAATCCGCACGACAAGAATGCGATTGCCGTCATAGGCGTTGCAGAGCAAAAGGGTTGGTTACGCCGCAAGTCGCGCAAATGGCATATTGGCTATCTGGACCGCGGAACAGCGGCCGAGATTGTAAATGATCTGGTCTTGAAAAGCGTATCCGTCGCTGCTGAACTCTACGCGATCTATGAGGGCAACGACGGATTCTTAGACTTCAAGGTAATCGTCTTGGCGCCTCCCGGCCACAGCACGAAGCTTCGGCAGCGCGCCCGCGATGAACCATAGAGACGCTGGTTAGCTGTTGGATCCACTGGGCTGACTTTCGCGTTCTTTGCATCGCGATCACCCCCACCCCGGACCGCTTCGCGGTCCGACCCTCCCCACAAGGGGGAGGGAGAAGAAAGAGCTACTCCGCCGCCTCGACCCGCTTCCGCTTCGGGCCACCCCTTGCCAGCACCGGCTTGAGATATTGCCCGGTATAACTCCGCTTCTCCTTCACCACGGTTTCCGGCGTGCCGGCCGCCACGATCTCGCCGCCGCCGTCGCCGCCTTCGGGGCCGAGATCGATGATCCAGTCGGCGGTCTTGATGACTTCGAGATTGTGCTCAATGACGACGACCGAATTGCCGGTCTCGACCAGCTCGTGCAGCACGTCGAGCAGTTTAGCGACATCGTGGAAATGCAGGCCCGTGGTCGGCTCGTCGAGGATGTAGAGCGTGCGGCCGGTGGCGCGCTTCGATAATTCCTTCGCAAGCTTGATGCGCTGCGCCTCGCCGCCGGAGAGCGTGGTGGCCTGCTGGCCGATATGGATATAGCCTAAGCCCACGCGCTGCAGCGTGGTCAGGATATCGCGGATCTTCGGCACCGCCTTGAAGAAGTCCGCGCCTTCATCGACCGTCATGTCGAGAATGTCGGCGATCGACTTGTTCTTGAAGGTGACGTCGAGCGTCTCGCGGTTGTAGCGCTTGCCCTTGCAGGTCTCGCAGGTGACGTAGACGT
>CAZIKZ010000004.1:14623-33068 GCA_964539845.1 uncultured Hyphomicrobiales bacterium | reverse complement strand
ATCGGCGTGCGAGCCAGTACCGGAAAACCCCGTTTCTGGAGCGCCCCTATTTCGGCTCGCCGGGCGCACCGGCTCAGGCCGAAACCAACATCAGCAATGTCTGGGGCCACATCAATGGCGGCTTCCTGATCGGATACGAATATACGCGCTGGTGGAAGGAATCGCTCGCGCTGCGTCAGACCGCCATCCTCGGCGACTGGAGCTGGCTCAACAAAGTTCGAGTGACCGGCCCTGACGCCGCACGCTTCCTGAACTTCACGACGGTGAAGGATATCAGCCGGCAGCAGGTCGGCCAGATCATGTACACGCCGATGACCAATGAGGATGGCAAGATCGCGATCGAAGGGCTGACCTGGAAATTCGGCGACAACGATTTCATCTTCACGCAGTCCGGCGCACAAAGCTGGCTGCCGCAGATCCTGCAACGCACGGATTTCGACGTCACGCTCGAGGACGTGACACCCGACTATACCTGCTTCGCATTGCAAGGCCCGCGCGCGACCGACATCCTCGAAGCCCTCACCGGTGAAGACTTCAAGGACATGAAGTTCTCGCGCTGGCGGCGTACCCGCGCGGTGGGCGAGGACGTCGTCGTCGGCCGGCAGGGTGTCACCGGCGAGGTCGGCTATGAATTCCTGATGCGTACAGACACCGGCAAGGCGCACGAATTGTGGCGCGAGATCCGCCGCATCGGCGAGGACTTCGGACTGCGTGAACTCGGCTTCAAGACGCAGTTGATCGGCCACACCGAGACCGGCATCGCCACCGTGATCCGGGATTTTCTGCCAGCGCGCATGAAGGGCCCGTCGATCCGCAAATTCGCCAAGCTCTGGGCGACCTCAGAGGAAGTCGACGCCCTCGAAGGCGACCTGAGCGAACATTTCTGCTCACCCGCCGAACTCGGCTGGGGATACACCATCAACTTGGACAATCATGACTTCCATGGCCGCGACGCGCTGATGCGCGAGAAGGACGCGGGCGGCCCCGCACGCAAGCTCATGGGCCTGATGTGGAACAGCGACGACATGACCGCGCTCTATGCGGGGTTGTTCCGTGACGGCCCTTCAGCGCCGCCGCCGGACTTGCCGACCGGCCAGTTCCGGATGTTCTATCTCAAGGTGCTGCAAGGCCACGAACTTGTCGGCTGGGCAACGGGTGTAACCTACAGCCCGACGCTCAAGCGAATGATTTCCCTCGCACGCCTGCGCAAGGATATCGCGGTAGCGGACACCGAGCTGTCGGTCGTCTGGGGCGGCTTCTCCGACGAGCCGGTGCAATTGATCCGCGCGCGCGTTCAGGCACTGCCGTTCATCAGGCAGCACCGCCGCAACAACCTTTCGAGCGCAACCTGATGCAGCGCCGCAGGACAAACCATGGCCGGATCACTCAGGCTGAATTCCCGACGCCTTGATCAATCGTCCTCTGGCTTCGAGACTTCGATTGCCATGGCTCACGCTCCCCATACGTCGTTTGCCACCTGCGTCACGAGTCCGAGCTTCGCGCGCTCGTCAGCCTCCGTCACAGTGTTGCCGCCGGCGACCGACGCGAAGCCGCATTGCGGGCTGAGCGCCAGCTGATCGAGCGGCGTGAACTTCGTCGCCTCTTCGATCCGCTTTCGGAGGTCGGCCACAGGCTCCAGCGCCGCCGTCTTGCTGCTGATGAGTCCCAGCACCACGACTTTGTTCTTCGGCACGAAGCGAAGCGGCGAGAAATCCCCTGCCCGCTCGGAATCGTATTCCAGGAAGAACGCATTGATCTTCGGTGCGTTGAACAGCCGCTCGGCTATCGGCTCATATCCGCCCTCCGCCATCCAGCGGCTGCGGAAGTTACCCCGGCACAGATGTATCCCGACCGTCATCGAGGATGGCGCGCCGGACAGAATCCGCTCGAGCACATCGACATAGCGGCTGATCAGCGCCTGCGGATCGCCACCCATGCCGCTCACCTGTTCCTGGATCGACGGGTCGCACAGCATGGCGAGCGGAACCTCATCGAGCTGGATATAGGTGCATCCGAGCGCCGCAAGATCCGCGATTTCGGAGCGATAGACCTCGACAAGGTCTTCCCAATATTGCTCGGCATCGGGATAGACCTTGGGATCGACCGCCGCGTTGAGACGGAAGAAATGAAACGCGCTCGGTGACGGCATCGTCACCTTCGGTGTTTCCCGGGTCAGCTTGCGCAGCCGCAGATACTCGTCGGTCGTAACCCCGCCATGGCGCTTGATGCGCTCGTAGGCATAGCAGGTCGGCCACTCGAAGCTGTGCCCGCGCCCGTCCTTGAACTTGAAGGCCGATGGCTCGAGACGAAAGCCGCTCATCCGCTCGAAGAAGAAGCCGAACCAGGACCCACGCCCGAACTCGCCGTCAGTGATGGAATGGAGGCCGACATCCTCCTGCATCGTCACCGCGCGCGCGATCGCGTCCGTGAGAATCTGCTCGTATACGTCCTCGGAAATCTCGCCCTTGCTTCGCTTTATGAAAGCGTCCTTCAGTGCCGGCGGCCGCAGCAAACTACCGACATGTTCTGCGCGGAATGGCGGATTGATCGACATGGTTACACCTGCCTGTTGCGATGATGATGATGGCGTCAGTTGACGCCGCGGTCCCTGTCGCGCCAGAACGGCGCGCGCAATTCGGTCTTGAGAATTTTCCCGGCTGCCGACAGCGGCAGCGGTGTCGTACGTATCTCGACGCTGCGCGGGGTCTTGAAGCCAGCCATGTGATTACGGCAATGCGCAATCACAGCGTCGGCCGTAAGCGCGCAATTCACACGCGGCACGACGATGGCGTGTACGGCCTCCCCCCAGGTATCGTCGGGAATGCCTATGACCGCGACTTCCGCGACCTCGGCCATCAGCGAGATCGCATTCTCGATCTCGGCCGAATAGACGTTCTCGGCGCCGGTGACGATCATGTCCTTCAGACGATCGACGATGTAGAGGAAGCCGTCCTCGTCCATCACGCCGGCGTCGCCGGAATGCATCCAGCCGTCGCGGAGCGCCGCCGCCGTGGCCTCTGGCTGGTTCCAATAGCCTTGCATGACGGTGGGCCCGCGGACGATGACCTCGCCGACCTCGCCACGCAGGACCTCGTTGCCATCGGGATCGGCAATGCGCACCTCGACCATCGACACGGCCTGCCCGCAGGAGCGCAACCGGCCCGCATTCGGGCCCTCCAGCACCGAGAAGCGCGGGTCCATGGTGGTCGCGATCGGCGACAATTCCGTCATGCCCCAAGCCTGCTGGAATTTGATATGCGGCATGGTCGAGAGTGCACGTCGCAAAAGACCGTCCGGCATCGGCGCAGCCCCGAAATAGATGCGCTTGAAGCTCGACAGGTCGAATTCCGCGAAACGCGGATGGTTGAGGAACATGTTGATCATGGTCGGCACCAGCGTGACGTCGGTGACCCGTTCGCGCTGCACGATGTCCAGAAATTGCAGCGGATCGAAACGCGGCATGAAGACATGCGAGCCGCCCTGCATCGTGACGCCGAAGGTCGAGCATCCATCCGCGAGATGAAACATCGGCGGCGCATGCAGGTAATTGGTGTCGCGGTCGTATCCCAGAGAGATCATCACATTGGTGGCGTTAGCGACCAGATTGCCATGCGACAGCATCACGCCCTTGGGACGTCCCGTGGTCCCGCCGGTGTAATAAATACCGGCAAGATCGTCGCCACCGCGCAGAGCATCCTCTACTGGCGCCGACGACAGCATCAGCGGCTCAAACGGCAGGATGTTCGCGGACCGCTCGTCGGCATCGAACTGGATCACCGCGCGCATCTGCCCGGCCGACTTCAGCGACGCCAGAAGCGGCGCGAATGTGTTGTCGACGAACAGGATTTTCGCGCCTGAATCCTCAAGAATGTAATCGATCTCGGCCGGGATCAGCCGCGTGTTCAGCGGGACCACCGAACCTCCGGCCCAGGGCACGGCAAACAGCAGGCTGAAATATTGCGCGTTGTTGAGCGACAGAACCGCGGCGCGATCGCCCGCCTCAAGCCCAAGATTTTTCAGCATACCTGCCGTACGCGAAACCCGATCCAGCACCTCGGTCCAGGTCCATTGCCGGTCACCGTCCTTGACTGCCTTCGCGCGCGGACGGATCTGCGCTGCACGGCGCAAGCCTTGAGTAAGAAACATGACAGCCTCAACGACGAACGTTTCTTTGTTTCACTGTTCTTCCGGTTGGTCTTTGACTTGACCTGCACGGGGGATAGAAAGAGTGGACCAAGGGGAGCGCATCCACGTGCACGACATGTCTGCCGGTCGACAGCCCGCAATGAACGAAGATCAGATCCTGATCCGCGACTTTCAGAGCAAACGGATCGCGCATGCGCCGATCGCGTCGAGCCGGCTTGCGGATGCGCTGCGCGGCCATATTTCGGCGATCGATTCCAACAACAACTGGATCGAGTTGTCGTACGAACCCGACGAGTTTTTCTTTCAGGCCGAGCAGATTATCCAGGGCGGCGCCACCGCGACCATGCTCGATTTCGCCATGGCGTTCGCGGCGCTCGCGGCCGTGCAGGACGGACAATCGGTCACGACCGTCAATCTCAACATCGCCTATCTGCGCGCCGCGAAGGCAGGAAAGCTGCGTGCGATTGCGGAGATCGAGCGCCGTGGCCGCTCTCTGATTTTCACCCGCGCGAGGCTGCTGCAGCAAGACGATGTCGTGGTCGCGACCGGCACATCGACGCTGAGCGTCATCATGGCGCGGACCTGACAGCATCGTTGTGTACGGCGCGGTCATTTCGCGGTGGCCTCCAGCCGCAGCGGCATGGCGGACAGGTCCGCACGGCGATTGTCGGTCTTGTAGGGCGATGGTGCGACAGTCGCGCGGATCTCTTTCTGACGCGTACCGGGATCGCCCCAGATGACCGTGACGCCCGTCCCCGGCGCCGCATGCGCAATATCGATGACGCAATGCGACAGCATCTGCCGGAACGTGAAACTGAAGCCGCGCGAGGTCGCGACACCAACCTCGCGGTCTCCGATCCTCACCGTGTGCGCGTTCATGCAGAATTGCTGCTGGCGCGGCATATCCATGAAGTCGTAGGGCACTTCATCGCCGCGGAATAGCGAAGCATGGACATCGACGCAGTCGTCCGCGTTCCAGACCAGCGTCACGAGCTTGCGCTTGGGGTCGGCGACCTCGCGCTCCAAAGCGGCGCGGCCATGAAAGTCGTGATCGAACCTGATGTTGCGCGTCCAGCCGAGTTCGACCGGGCTGCGATACCAGGCGCCGATGTGATCGGAGTCGAAGCTGCCTTTGATCTTGAGACAGCCGTCGAGCGTCCAGCTACGGCCCGTATGGGAATCCCCCGCTTCGCGCGCACGCTGATAGCGCAGAAACTCGCTTTCCTCGAGTGCGCAGACCGCCGGGATATAGTCGTGAGTGACCGTCGGGAAACTCGCTTCGAGGTGATTGGTCATCGCCGTGCGCGAACCAAGACGCCGAATCCCATAGTCGCGCCCGGCGGCGAGAATTTCGTTCATCACCGCGCGCGCATCGGCCTTCGGCCCCTGAATCTCGAAACCGATCTCGCCCGCCATGCCCTGTCGCAAAAATGTCAGATCGCGCGGGCCGACCCGCACGCAGCGCTGGTGCATGAAGGCGATGTCGCGCAAGTCGCCGGACACCAGCCGCTCCAGCACGTAGAGCGCTTTCGGTCCGGAGACCTGGTACTTGAACTTGCTGACCTGGGTGGTCGCCTCAGCCCGGTATCCGCCGCGCTGGAGGTTGTATTCGAGCCAGGCGGTCACCGGGCCGAGCGCCTGAAACTCGAACTCATCGTCCGAGAGCCGCATAAGCACGCCCTCGCCGATCACCTTGCCGCCGCTGTTGCAGCAGATGACGTGCTTGGCCTGGCCGATCGCGAACTTCGCGAAACTGTTCACCGCAAAATCAGAAAACAGCCGGAGCGCGTCCGGGCCGCGAACGTGAAACTCGTCGAGAAAGGACCAGTCGCCGATATAGCAACTGGTCTTCCACGACTGGCTTTCATCGATCCAGCCGGAATATTCCGCGCGCCCCCACCCGCTTGTGGTGAAGATGCCTTCGCGGCATTTCCGTATATTGGCAGCGGACACGTCCGGCTCCATCTGTGCCGCGGCGCCAGGCAGACCCGGCGCCGCGTCCCTGCATCGCGTCTTTACTTGACCAGCCGGAACTGACCGCCTTCGACCTTGATCAGGAAGGCGGAGCGCTCGTCGTAGCCATTGTGGTCGGTGGCCGTCATGTTGGAGAGGCCGTTGTTGAGGTAGACGTCCTTGCTCTTCTCAAGTTCGTCACGCAGCGCCGCGCGGAATTCCGGCGTCCCGGCCTTTCCTGCCTTCAGCGCATTCGGCGTCGCGCGGCCGAGGAGCTGCACGACATCCCACACATGCGCGCCGAACAAGTTCGGCATCTGGCCGTTATGCGCAGCCTTGTAGGCATTGATGTATTCCTCGGCCGGCTTCTTGAAGGGATCGTTCGCCGCGAAGTCGGGCGCGACGGTGAAGGCTTCGCCGGCGAATACCGCGCCCTCGACATCCTTGCCGCCGAGCTTGATGAATTCCTCGGTGGCGATACCGTGGGTCTGATAGATCGGCCCCTTGTAGCCGCGCTCGCGCAGCGCGCGCTGCGGCAGGACTGCCGGCGTACCGGCAGACGCGATAAACACTGCGTCAGGCTTGGTGGCGATCACCTTCAGCACCTGACCGGTCACGCTCGCGTCGCTGCGCGCATAGACCTCGTGCGTGGTGAGTTCGATGCCCATCGTCGGGGCGAGACGGCTCAACTCCTTGTAATAGCCTTCGCCATAGCCGTCGGAGACGCCGATATAGCCGAGCTTTTTCACGCCGCTCTTGGCGATGTGAGTCAGAATGACCTTGGCCATCAGATCGTCGTTGGGAACGACCTTGTAGACCCACTTCTTCTTGTCATCGAGCGGCTGTACCATCACGTGCGAAGCTGCGAGCGTGAGCAGCGGCGTCTTGGTTTCATGCGCAATGTCGATCAGCGGCAGGCTCACCGGCGTCAGCGACGAGCCGATCAGGGCGTCGACTTTCTCTTCGGTGATCAGCTTGCGCGCATTCTGCACCGCCTTGGCCGGATCGGATTCGTCGTCGAGGGCGATATAGGTCACCTTCTGACCGGCGATTTCCTTCGGCAGCGCCTGCACCGTCCGCATCTGAGGCTGGCCAAGCGCGGCGCCCGGCCCGCTGGCAGAGACGGTGATCCCGACCTTGATTTGCGCGGATGCGCCGGTCGGCACAATTGCGGCTGCCGCCAAAAGTGCCGTTGCAGCCAGTGATTTCAGTATGGTCATCACAAACCTCCCTTCATTGGCACGCCAGCTTGATTAGTCCGCGGGCTCGGCGTGATATTTTCGCCCGCGGCTGTTTGGTCGCTCAGTAATCCTTTCCGCCGAGACCGAGATAGCTCTCGATCAGGCGGCTGTTCTTTTCGATCTCGGAGGGCGCACCTTGCGCCGTGATCCCGCCAAGCTCCATCACATAGGCGTAGTCCGCGACCTGAAGTGCGGCGCGCGCATTCTGCTCGACCAGCAGGATGGTCACACCGGTTTGCCGCAGAGCGGTCAGCGTATGGAAGATCTCACGCACGATCAGCGGCGCCAGCCCGAGACTCGGCTCGTCGAGCATCAGGATCCGCGGGTTCGCCATAAGCGCGCGACCCATCGCAAGCATTTGTCGCTCGCCGCCAGACAGCGTTCCCGCGATCTGCCGCCGGCGCTCCTTGAGCCGTGGAAATTGCACGAACACGGCTTCAAGAGCGGGCTGGCGCTCGTCACGCTTTCTGCGGAAGGCTCCGAGCCTGAGATTGTCCTCGACGGTGAGATCGCTGAACAACTCGCGCCGCTCCGGGACGAGGCACATCCCTTTCACCACACGCTGCTCGAGTGGCAACATGTCGATGCGCCGCTGATCAATCGCGATACGGCCAGTCGACGGCAGAATGCCCATGATCGCATTGAGCAGCGTGCTCTTGCCTGCTCCGTTCGCGCCAATGATGGTGACGAGCGAACCGGCCTCGGCCTTCACCGAAACCGAATTCAGCACCTGCGTGCGGCCATAGCCGGCGCAGAAGTCGTCCACCTGCAGGCTTATCCCGGTCATGCGACGCCTCCGAGATAGGCTTCGATGACCTTCGGGTTCGAACGGATTTCGGCGGGCAATCCTTCCGCTATCTTGTTGCCGAAATCGAGCACGACGAGGCGGTCGGCAAGACTCATCACGAAGTCCATGTCGTGCTCGACCAGCAGGATGCCGACACCGTCGCTGCGCAACTGGCGCAGCAGCTTCGCAAGCTCGCGCTTCTCGCCATAGCGCAGGCCAGCCGCCGGCTCATCCAGCAGGAGCAGGACGGGGTCGAGCGCAAGCGCGCGGGCGACCTCCAGAAGCCGAAGTTGCCCGAGCGCGAGATTGCCGGCCAATTGCCCGGCCTCCCTTTCAAGTCCGACGCGTTGCAATTGCCGATCGGCCTCGGCAAAGAGCAGCGCTTCCTCCGTACGCTCACGCCGGAAGATGGCCCGAAGCATACCGGCATGCCCGCGCAGGTGCGCGCCAAGCGCAGCATTTTCGCGCACACTCATGTCGCCGACGAGGTGGGCGTGCTGGAAGGTGCGCGCGATGCCATGGTCTGCCACCTGCTGCGGCCTCGCGCCGGCGATCGTGCGGCCGCGAAACGTGACGTCTCCGGACGTCAATGGCAGCGTGCCGCAGATGAGATTGAACGTCGTGCTCTTGCCGGCGCCGTTCGGCCCGATCAGTCCGACTATTTCTCCGCTCCTGACGGTGAAGTCGACGTTGTTGACTGCAAGCAACCCTCCGAACCGCTTGCTGAGCTGCGACACCTCAATCAGGGCTTCGCCTTTGGCCGCCACCGGACGCCGCGACAATCGCACGTCACCCGTCACGCGTGGCGGAACGACCGGCCGTGGGGGCCCGAACATCACCGGCCACAGACCTTGCGGCGCGGTCTGCAGGATGAGAACGAGCAGCGCGCCGAAGACCACCGTCTGAAAATTGCCGGCGCTGCCGATAATCAGCGGCAACACATCCTGGAGTTGATCTTTCAGGAAAATCACCGAGGCCGAACCGAGGATCGCGCCGTAGATGCGACCGGCCCCGCCAACCACGGCCATGAGCAGATATTCGATACCGGCATTGATGCCGAATGGACCGGGTGCGACCGAACGCTGGAAATGCGCGTAGAGCCAGCCGGCCAACCCGGCGAGCATCGCCGACAGGACAAACACCTTGAGCTTCGCGGAGGCGAGCCCGACACCGAAGGCTTCCGCCGCCGCAGCCCCGCGCCGCAACGCGCGAATGGCCCGTCCCATTCGGCCGCTCAGAAGATTGAGCATCGCCAGGACAGCGAGCACGACTGCGAGCCACACGACGACGAAAAACTCTCGCCCATCGATGAGGGCGTGCGATCCCACCTTGAGGGGCGGAATTCCCCGCATGCCGTCATGCGCGCCGAGGATCGACAGATTGCCGAACAGGTAGAAGATCGCGATGCCCCAGGCGAGCGTTCCGAGCGGCACGAAATGTCCGGACAGCCGCACGGTGATGGCGCCCAAGAACAGCGCGCAGACCATCGTCGCGAGCAGCGACCCAAACAGCGAGAGCCAGGGATTGATACCGAGATTGATGGTGAGCAGCGCGGTCGTATAGGCGCCGATCCCGACGAACGCGGCCTGCCCGAAGGACGTCATGCCGCCGACACCGGTCAGCAGCACAAGGCCAAGCGCGACCAGGCTGGCGATGCCGATATAGTTGAGGAGCGTCACCCAATAGAGCGGCACAAGCCCCGTGAACGGCAGGATCAGAGTCGCAAACGCGACGATCAATGGCAGCGCGCTGCGGAGCCTGCGCGTCATTCTTCTTCCTCCGCATGCGCGGGAGAATTCAGCGAGCGCCAGACCAGCACCGGAATGATCAGCGAGAAGACCAGCACCTCCTTGAAATTGCTGGCCCAGAACGAAAAGAAGGCTTCGGCAATGCCGACCATGAGCGAAGCTGCGACCGTCAGCGGGAAGCTTACGAGGCCGCCAAGGATCGCCGCGACAAAGGCCTTCAGGCCGATCAGGAAGCCGCTGTCGTAATAGACCGTCTGCAATGGCCCAATGAGAACGCCCGACACCGCACCGAGCCCGGCCGCCAGCCCGAAGGCTATCTGACCGGCAAACGCCGTCGGAATGCCGACCAGGCGGGCACCGAGGCGATTGGACGAACAGGCCCGCAGTGCCTTGCCGATCAGCGTCCGCTCGAAGAACAATGCAAACAGGACCAGCATCAGCAACGCAGTGATCAGGACCGCCACGCTTTGCCCGGTGATCATCAGATCGCCAATCACGAATGACGTCGAGATCAGTGGCGTTGTGCCAATGCCTTCAGGGCCGAAGAATGCGAGGCCCATACCCAGCAGAGCAAAATGCACGCCGAAGGCCGCAATCAGAAGCACGAGCACGCTCGCCTTCGCGAGCGGCGTAAACGCGATCTGATAGATCATCGGTCCCATCGGGATCGTAAGCGCAACGGCAAGCGCGATATTCGCAGTCATGCCCAGCTTGAGCGGCGCAAGCGTATGGCTTGCAAGCAGCAAAAGTGCGGGCAACGCGATGTTGAAAAGCAGAATGCCTGTGACACGCCAAAGCGTCAGCAGCCGGAATTGCTGGATCACGGTCGCGATGGTCGACAACACGCCGAGCGCCAGCAGCAACCAACCGGTCGGAGGTACGCGCCCGGCCTCGAGCGCTGCAATCGTCATCGCGGTGAAGGCGACGAACTCGCCTTGCGGCACAAGGATGACCCGCGTGACCGCAAACACCATGACAAGCGCTATCGCGACGATGGCATAAACGGCGCCGTTAATGACGCCGTCCTGCGTCAGGAATAACGCGATCGTGGTGTCCACCGCTAATCTCGCACGCTCGACGAAGTCGGCGCACAAGGCCGGACAAGCCAGCGGCTTCGGCTCATGAATCGCACGCTTCCCCCTAGACGCCGTTGAACGGTCTGTTATTTGTTCTATCTAATGATAGTTAGAATTATAGGCAGACCGTGGCGAGTGATGCAAGCCTGAGCCGGTGGGAACCGACCGCTAAATGGGAGAGCCGCTATCGCGAGGTTCGCGATGCCGCGGCGCGGTCCTTTGCGGAAAAGGGCTATCTCGGCGCCAGCACCAAAGACATCGCCGATAGGCTCGGAATCCGTGCAGCGAGTCTCTATTACTACCTGCCATCGAAAGATGCCGCTCTGGCAGCCGTGTGCGAGCACGGCATCACGGCCTTCATCGATAATCTCCGCCACATCATCGAGAGTGACAAGCCGGCGGTCGACAAGGTTCGCGCCGTGATCGCGAACCAGCTATCGCCCCTTCGCAAGGACCCAGACGGCGACTATGTCCGCGTCTTCCTGCGTCACCGTCACGAATTGTCGGAGCCGGCCCGCAAACACATGGTGGAACTGGCGCGCGAATTTCAGTCGCTGGTCGAGACGGTGTTTGCCGAAGGCGTTGCAAGGAACGAATTTCGTCCTGGCCTCGACCCTCAGCTTGCGATGCTCGCGCTACTCGGCCTGTGCAATTCCGTCATCGGCGCACGGTCCCTGCCCCGCAAGGCGACGATCGACGCGCTGATCGACGAATATTGCCAGATCTTCGTAAGTGGCATCTCCAACGGCAGTCAGAGGCCCCGAAAAAAACCTGCACCGCCTCTGGCGAGGAAGACGCCGGGCACCAACCGCCGGGCTTAGCCCGGCATTGTGCCGGCGCAAGCCTTTGCCAGCCAGAACCGCTAGCTCGCCTTCAATTGCAGGCGGGCATTCCCTGAGGCAAACAGTCGGCTCCTCTCCGATTCGAGAGGTCATTTCGCGTGTGCACAATGGCTTGGGGCCGGCGCGACCCTGCGTCATATTCCTGGGGGCCTATCGCATTGTTATAGTTGGAAATTGCGGGGCACGGCAGTCTCGTACGGGGGTCGGATGGGATTTCGTTACGTCAGCCTGGCTATATTTCTGTTCGGCTTCTGGCTGGCCCTGTCCGGTCACTATACCCCCCTGCTCGTCGCGTTTGGCGCCCTCAGCGCGTTGCTCTGCGTGTATGCGGCCGCCCGCATCCGGATCGTCGACCGGGAAGGCCATCCGATCGAGCTGTTGCCCCGCGCGCTCCTCTACTATCCTTGGCTCTTCTGGGAAATCCTCCGCTCGGGCTGGAAAGTCGCGTTAATCGTCCTGCACCGGAAGCGGCCGATCTCGCCCACCCTGACCAGCGTTCATCCGAGCCAGAAGACAACGGCGGGTCTAGCGACCTATGCCAACTCGATCATGCTGACGGCCGGTTCGATCGTCGGAGAGATCGAAGGCGAGGAATTCGTCATCTACACACTCGACAGGGACAGCGCGCTAGAACTCGAAGGTCATGAAATGGACCTGCGCGTCCGCCGGATCGAGGGTGGCGTCTGATGTTCGCGGTCGCCACCCTCGCCATCCTCGTCGCGCTTGCTCTGGCCATCGCCCGCGCCATCAAGGGCCCGAGCGTGTTCGATCGCCTGCTGGCGGGCAACACGGTCGGCACCCTGGCCATCCTGCTGCTCGCCGTCCTCGGTTTCCTCACCGGACGTCCCGAATTCCTGGAGGTCGGACTGACATACGGCGTGCTCAACCTGATCTCCACCCTGGCCGTGCTCAAGTTCTTCCGTCATGGCGATCTGGCCGACGACCCCGATCCCAATGATGCCGTCGAACTCGATGTCTCCGACCTGATCGGAGACCCGAAGCCATGACCATCGTCCTCGACGTTGCTAGCTGGGCGCTGATCCTCGCCGGATCGTTTTTCACGATCGTGGGCGCCCTCGGCCTCCTGCGCATGCCTGACGAATTCACGCGCATGCATGTAGCCGGCCTCATCGATCCGCTCGGAGCCGGCCTCCTGATCGGCGGCATGATCCTTCAGGCCGGGTTCACTCTGGTGACACTCAAGCTTATTGTCCTGCTGGTGCTGCTGTTCTTCACCGTGCCGGTCGTGACACACGCGCTCGCTCAGGTCTGTCTGCATGAAGGCGTTCAGCCGCTTCTCGTGGAAGATCGCCGCGATCTGCAGCGCCGCAAGCGCCGCCGGAGCAATCCGGATCAGGGGAGGCAGCCATCGAACTGATCATCAACATGGTGCTGCTGACATTGCTGGCGGTTGTGACGATGGCTATCGTCCGCCAGCGCAGCCTGTTTGGCGCCGTGATCCTGTTCAGCACCTACAGCTTCCTGATGGCCAGCGTCATGATGGTATTGGACGCCGTCGACGTCGCCATGGTCGAGGCGTCCGTCGGCGCCGGTGTCTCCACCGTAATCTTTCTGGCCACGCTGCACCTGATCAAGACCGTGGAAATGCGGTCGGCCAAACCCAAATTGATGCCGCTGCTACTGGCGGTCGTGACCGGTGCGGTCCTGACCTGGGGCGTAATGATCCTGCCGCCGTTCGGGCGCGCCGACAGTCCGATCCATCAGCATGTGGCGCCGTATTACCTTGAGAATGCGCAGCGTGAGACCAACATCGCTAACGTAGTCTCGGCGGTGCTGGCCGATTACCGAAGCTTTGACACCCTCGGCGAAGTCACCGTGATTCTGACGGCCGGCATTGGCGTCATGCTGCTGCTGCGCCGCCGCCGCAGCCGGCCGCAACCCGATCGGGTAGACGCGGCATGAACATCGACCTGATCCTGCGCGTCGGCACGAAGATGATCGTGCCTTTCGTCCTGATGTTCGCGCTGTATGTGCAGTTTCACAGCGATTACGGACCGGGCGGCGGCTTCCCGGCAGGCGTTATCGCCGCCGGAATGGTGATCCTGGTTGCGATCACCTTCGGGCTCGCGATCGCAAAGCAGATCGCCCCGCAGGCGATGGTGGAGTGGATGATCCCGGCTGGCGTCCTGATCTTCATGGGCGTCGGAATGGCCTCGCTTCTGACAGGCAGGAATTATCTGGATTATTCCTACTTTCCCGGCGATCCGGCGCATGCGCGCGAGATTGGAATCATCCTTGTCGAGCTTGGCGTCTTCGTGACGGTCGCGGGGACAATGGTCTCCCTGTTCTACGCTTTCGTCGAGCGGGGCCGCTGATGGATGCGCTCACCACATTCATCGAGCATTACAATTATGTGGTGACCGTCTTCCTGATGATGACCGGTCTCTACATCGTGGCCGCGCGCAGCAACATGGTGAAGAAGCTCATAGGTCTCGGGATTTTCCAGACCTCGGTCTACCTGCTCTACATCGAGCCCGGAAAGATTCTCGGCGGTACCCCACCGACCCTTCACCCGGATCACACGCTCTATTCCAATCCGCTGCCGCATGTCCTTATCCTCACCGCAATCGTGGTCGGGATGGCAACCACCGCGCTCGGATTGGCGCTGGTCGTGCGCATCAACGAGGCTTACGGCACCGTCGAAGAAGACGAAATATTCGAGAGGGACCGCGATTGATGACCGCGGTCTGGCCGCAGCTTCCTGTCTTGCAGATCATTATTCCGTTGTTTGGTGCGGTGCTGGCCGCACTGATGCGCCGCGGTATCTTCGCGTTTGCTATCATGCTCACGGTGAGCCTCGCGCTGCCGTTCGTGGCCGGCAGCTTGTTATGGCATGTGCTGACGGTTGGGCCGATCTCCTACGCGCTGGGCGGCTGGTTGCCGCCCATTGGCATTGAATACCGCATCGACATTCTCAATGCGCCGATCCTTATGCTGGTATCGGCTATCGCCGCCGTCATCGCCCCGTTTGCATACCGGTCGGTCGCTTTCGAGATCGAACCGGACCAGCAGGCGTGGTTCTACTGCATGTATCTTCTCTGCCTCACCGGGTTGCTCGGTGTGGCGATTACCGGCGACGCCTTCAACGCTTTCGTATTCCTCGAAATATCTTCGCTTTCGACTTATGTACTGATTGCGCTCGGCCGTGACCGGCGGGCGCTGCTGGCCGCGTTCCAGTATCTGATCATGGGCACGATCGGCGCTACCTTCTACGTTATCGGGATTGGCTTTCTCTATGTGCTCACCGGCACGCTCAACATGGCCGACCTCGCAGTCCGGCTCGCATCCGTCGACCCCGCGCAGATGCGCGCGGTGTTCATTGCACTGGCCTTTATCACCGTCGGCATCAGCCTGAAGCTGGCGCTGTTTCCGCTGCATGTCTGGCTGCCGAATGCCTATGCGTATGCGCCGTCATGGGCAACCATTTTCCTTGCAGCGACCGCGACCAAGGTCGCCATCTATCTGCTGGTGCGCTATTTTTTCTCGGTTTTTGGTCCGGCTATCGACATCCAATCCCTGCCGATCGGCGAATTCATCATCGTGCTTTCGGTCGCCGCGATGTTCGTGGCGTCCGTCGTTGCGGTGTTCGAGACCAACATCAAGCGCATGCTGGCTTTCTCCTCAGTCGCGCAAATCGGATACATCACGCTCGGCATCGGTCTCGCCAACCAAGCCGGGCTCACCGGCGGCCTCGTCCACATCGTCAACCATGCGATTATGAAGACCGCGCTGTTCCTGGCAGTCGGCGCGATCGTCTATCGCGCCTGCCCGGTCAAGCTGGCCGATCTCGCCGGCATTGGTCGCAAAATGCCGCTGACCATGACGGCTTTTGCGATCGGGGGGCTCGGCCTTGTCGGTGTTCCCGGCACTGCGGGCTTCGTCTCGAAATGGTATCTGGCGCTCGGCGCGATCGAGGCAGGCTGGTGGCCGCTGGTCTTCGCGATCGTCGCCTCTTCGTTGATCGCCCTCATCTATGTGGGCAAGGTGCTCGAGACCGCCTGGCTGCACGAGCCATCGTCAGCTTTGTCGGAGGCACGGGACCCCCCGCTCTCCATGCTCATTCCGATCATCGCCATGGCCGCCGCCACCATCTGGTTCGGCTTCGACACCGATTGGACCGTGGGTCTCGCCAGCACCACCGCCAAGACTCTGCTCGGTGGCCTGCGATGACGGTTGCACCGGAGACGCTGGTTCTGCTCGCACTGCTTGCGCCATTTGCCGGGGCGCTGCTGATCCCGCTGTTTCGCAACCGGCCGAACCTGCGCGAGACGGTAACGCTCTCGGCCGCCGGCGCTCTCCTTGCTTTCGTGATCGGGTTGTTGGGGCCGGTTGCCGATGGCGCGCGTCCCGAACTGCATCTGGCGAATATAGCACCGGGGCTCTCGCTCGCGTTCAAGGTCGAACCGCTCGGAATGCTGTTCGCGCTCGTCGCGTCGTCGCTGTGGATCGTGAACTCGGTCTACGCGATCGGCTATATGCGCGCCGAGCAGGAGCCGCGTCAGACCGGCTTCTATGTCTGTTTCGCGCTCGCGCTGGGCAGCACCATCGGGGTCGCCTTCGCCAAAAATCTCTTCACGCTGTTCCTGTGCTACGAGGCGCTCACGCTTTCGACCTACACGCTTGTCACACACAAGCGAGGGGAAGCGGCGATGCGCGCCGGCCGCATCTACCTCCTGCTCTTGCTCGGCACATCGCTCGTGCTCTTCCTGCCCGCGATACTGGCCACCTGGGCAATAGCCGGCACGCTCGACTTCACCTCCGGTGGCGTGCTGGCCGGCAAGGCGAGTGCGGTGACGATCGGGCTCCTGCTCGCGCTTTTCGTGTTTGGTATTGGCAAGGCTGCGCTGATGCCCGTGCACTTCTGGCTGCCGGCTGCCATGGTCGCTCCGACGCCGGTCAGCGCGCTGCTGCACGCGGTGGCGGTGGTCAAGGCGGGCGTCTTCTGCATCGCCAAAATCGTGCTCTATATTTTCGGTCTCGATACGCTCGCCGCGAGCGGCGCCAATACCTGGCTGATCTATCTTGCGGCCGGCGTCATCCTCCTGGCCTCGCTGATCGCGCTCGCCCAGGACAATCTGAAGGCGCGGCTCGCTTATTCTACCATCAGTCAGCTCGCCTATGTGGTCCTCGGCGCAGCCTTCGCCACCACAACCGGCTTGCTCGGCAGCGCCGTGCACATCGCCGCGCATGCGGCCGGGAAAATCACCCTGTTCTTCTGCGCAGGGGCGATTTATGTCGCCACCCACAAGACCAACGTGAGCGAGCTCGACGGGATCGGCCGCGCGATGCCGTATACGATGTTTGCGTTCCTGCTCGGCTCGCTCAGCATCATTGGAATCCCCCCGCTCGCCGGATTCTGGAGCAAGTGGTATCTCGGGATAACAGCCTTCGAGACAGACCATCTCGTCGTGCTCTGCATTCTCTTGCTAAGTTCTGTGCTGAATGTCGGCTATCTTCTGTCGATTGTCGGCCGCGCCTTCTTCCTCCCGCCGCGCGACGGTGACGCCGCCATTGCCGGCATCCGCGAGGCGCCGCTTCTGTGCGTGGTTCCGCTCTGTCTGACCGCGCTCGCCTGCGTCGCACTCTTCTTCGGGATCGATTCGATAAGGTCGCTGCTCGCCGGAGCCCTGCCATGACCGACCAGACCCCGGCCGATCACGACAGCACCCCGGCAGACAGCGAGCACCGTTACTGGCTCGACAATCCGCGCAATGTCGATCGCATCGCCTATTCCGTCTATGGCGTCTGCGCGGTGCTTCTCGCGATCGACGTCTTTGTACCCAAGCACGGCCCGTTCGAGGTCGAGCACCTGTTCGGATTTTACCCGGCTTTCGGGTTCATCGCCTATATCGCGCTGGTGATCATCGCGGAGGGACTGCGCGCCGTCGTAATGCGGCCGGAGAACTATTATGACTGAGGTCTCTCCGGGCCTGATCCTGATACTCGGCGCGCTTCTGGTGCCGTTCCTGCGCGGACACGCGCGCAACGTGTTCATGCTGGCATTGCCGATCGCGGCCGCCTGGCATCTCATCGGCCTACCCTATGGCAGCTTCGGCGAGGTGCAACTCTTCGACCTGACGCTCACCACGCTGCGGATCGACAAGCTGAGCTTCGTCTTTGGCCTGATCTTTCTGATTGCCGCGTTTCTCGGCGTCATCTACGCGCTGCATATCAAAGACACGGTGCAGCAGGTTGCGGCTCTGGTCTATGCCGGTAGCGCGATCGGCGCGGTCTTCGCCGGCGACCTCATGACGCTGTTCATCTTCTGGGAAGGCGCCGCATTCGCCTCGGTATTCCTCATCTGGGCGAGCCGCAGCGAGCGCGCCTATCGTGCCGGAATGCGTTACCTCGTGATGCAGGCAGGCTCAGGCCTGCTGCTGCTCGCAGGGATCATCATCCACTACCGGTCGGCCGGTTCGATCGCCTTTGACCATATCGGCATCGACTCTCTCGCCGGTCAGCTCATCTTTCTCGGGTTCGGCATCAAGTGCGCATTCCCGCTGTTGCATAACTGGCTGCAGGACGCCTATCCCGAGGCGACAGTCACCGGCGCCGTTTTTCTCTCCGGCTTCACCACCAAGATGGCCGTCTATGCGCTGGCGCGCGGTTATGCGGGGACCGAGATTCTGGT
>CAZIKZ010000004.1:3628-14523 GCA_964539845.1 uncultured Hyphomicrobiales bacterium | reverse complement strand
CTGTACAAATCGATGCCGTGGACCGCAGGCTTCTGCATCGTTGGCGCGATGTCGATCTCGGCCTTCCCGCTGTTCAGCGCTTTCGTGACCAAATCCATGATCATCACCGCCGCGATGAACGAAGGCTATTTCTGGACCTGGCTGGTCCTGCTGTTCGCGAGCGCGGGCGTGCTGCATCACGCCGGGATCAAGATTCCCTTCTTTGCCTTTTTCGCCCACGATTCCGGAAAGCGCTGCGCCGAGGCGCCCTCCAACATGCTGGTTGCAATGGGGATCACGGCGGCGCTCTGCATCCTGATCGGTGTTTTCCCGCAGCCGCTTTATGCGCTGCTGCCGCACCAGACCAGCTTCGTGCCCTATACGCTCGAGCACGTCGTCACCCAGCTTCAACTTCTGATGTTCGCCGTGCTCGCTTTCACGGTGATGATGCGTACCGGCCTGCATCCGCACGAAGAGCCCTCGACCAACCTCGACTTTGACTGGCTCTACCGCCGTGTCGGCCGGAGGCTGGCGGATAGTACCGGCCGCGCCGCCGAATCCGCCTGGACAGCATCCATGTCCGCAGCTGCGACCTCCGCATCCGCGCTGGCAGACCAGCTTCGGCGCTATTGCGGCCCGACCGGAATCCTCGCTGCCACCCGGCAGACTGGCAGCATGGCATTCTGGACCACCGTCATGCTGACGGCCTATCTGCTGCTGTCATATCTGTGACGCGTCAACAGACTCTAACGGCCACGCGGAACAATCAGATCTGAAGCCTCGTGGCGAAAAGACAAATGCGCGCTCAGCGCGGCGGGCACGCCGCGCCGGTGGTGACCCATGCCTCAGCCAGCGCGCCCGCCTGCTTTTGCGTACCGGGGGCCGGCGTCCGTCCGAAGCCTGGCGCCCAGGCCCAGCCGACCAACGTGTCAGTGCCGATATGGGCGACAATCTCTTCAAGCTTGCGATTGCCGTTGCGTGCCGGGTCTTTGATCTGCGTGCAAATTTCGGAAAGTGTCTTGCCTTCCCACGCCATCTCGGCCGGTGCGAGGTGCCATTCCGCATGCCCCGGAACGCGGCCAGGATCGAAATTGGCGTCCTTGTGACAGGTCGAACACCGCATGGTCGCGATCCCATGACCGTCGGCGCCGCGCGCGACTGGCGGCTGGTGGAGTCGACCTTCATCTCCTTGCCGCGGCCGATCGCCAACCGGGTGGCAGTTCACGCAACGCGGATGCGTCAACACCTTGCCGAGTTCGGTGAACAGGGCCGCCGAGCGCGCATCGGTGTCGTTGATCGCCGAAAAACTCTCGGGCGCGGCCAGCAGGGTCGCCGCGGTCTGCGAGAATGCATAACCCGCGACAAAGCTCGTCGCGAGCAACACGGCTGCGCCGAACAACCGCCCGCCCTTCTGCATTGTCATCATCGACTTGTCCGAGGACATTTACTTGTTCGCGGCGAGATAACGCGGCGCATCGGCGAGGATCACGTCGCGTACAGCCTCGTGATATTTGATGTAGCCCGTACAGCGGCAAATATGGCCATCGAGCGCCTCCGCGATCGTTGTCTCAAGTTCGCCACGCGACACCGGTTGCCTGGCAAGCCGTTCGAGCAAAACCTGGCCTTCGTTCAGAAACCCCGCCGTGCAGTATCCGCACTGGAAGGAGAAATGTTCGACAAAGGCCTTTTGCAGCGGAGAGAGTTCGCCGTTCCGCGCGTGCCCTTCGACCGTACGGATCGACTTGCCGTTGAAGCTAGCCGCAGAGACCACACAAGTCGGAGTCGTATGGCTGGTACCATCGGGGTCATCAACGATGACAGCGCAGCTCAGGCATTGCGCGGCACCGCAGCCGAACTTCGTGCCGGTCATCCCGAGATGTTCGCGCAGAAAATCATTCATCGTCAGGTCATCGCGGACTTCGGTTCGCGGATATTCGCGGCCGTTAATGGTGATGGCGAGTGCGGTCACCCGAGCGCTCCCTTGAGGATGGCTTGCGTCACAGGCAGCGACTGGAAGCGGCGGCCTGTTGCGTCGAAAATGGCATTCAGAATGGCTGGCACCACCGGGATCATCACGACCTCCGCCATGCCCTTCGGCGGTTCATTGGTTGTCAGCGGCGGCAGCATCTCGATTTCGAGGTCGCGCAGCGGCAAGTCCGAACCGCGGGCGACGAGATATTGTCCCAGATTCCACTGCCCGTTGCCGGGCCCGCCCTCGTAGGGCGGCAGGGTTTCGAGCAGCGTATATCCCACGCCCATCGCAAAGCCGCCCTGCGCCTGCCCAAGCACGACCTCCGGCACCAGCGCTTGCCCGCATTCGAACACGCTGTACGCCTTCGCGATGCGCAACGCGCCGGTCGCGCGTTCAATCTCGACGCGGACCAGCGTTCCACACATTGACGTGTAGACGGTTCCGATCCGGTTGTTGGTGGTCGGCGGAAACCGGACACTGACGCGGTTGAGACGCTCGAACTTGCCACTGCCGTTGCGCACAGCCAGCGCATCGATGTCGGCGGTGTATCGCTCTCCGGCAATCCGGAAGTCGGCACGCGACCATTCCCAGCGGGAAAAGCTGTGCGTGATCGCCCCTGTCACGAATTTGCGCGCGTGCGCTGTCGCGGCGAGCGACTGCAAGGTCAGCGGCGGAAGGCCAGGCATCGCGAGCCGTCCGTCTTTCCACTGCGCCTTGGCCCAGTCCTTTCGGAGCGGGTCGGCGGGCGCGATGCGCCACAATTCAAGTGCCGCCGGCCACAAGCCGTAACGGAAGATCACGCGCGCCGCCTCGGCGGGAGCATGGGTTCCGACATGCGCGCCGATCGATGCGCTGGTCGCAGTGCTAATGGATGGCACCCAGCGCGAATTCTTCTGCGCCGCATTCTGGGTCTTTTGATCCATGGTGTAGGGATCGCCGGACGTAGCCAGTCCCAGCACGTCGTAGCTGTCGATGCGCGCCACCGACACTTCGCTGGCAATAGCGCCCAGATGCCCGGCCACGCGATTGGCGAGCGCGGTGCCGATCCCGTTGCCCATCTCGACATGATCGCAATAGATCGCGATCCGGCCGTCGGGAGCGATTTCCACGCGCCCCAGCGAACAGTCCGCGCCGGTGCCGTAATCCTTTGTGACGCAGGCCAGTCCCGTGCCGACGAGAAAGCCGTTCTTCGCGCCGGATTTCTCCTGCGCGCGCCGCTGCCAGATCGCGTGTTTCTCGAGTTTGTCCAGCACCTCCGCCGTACGGACCGAAACACTGTACGGATTGCCCGTCATGGTGCGGCCATTTGGCTTGAGCGCGTTGCGCCGCCGGAACTCGATCGGATCGAGCGGCAAGGCCCTCGCCGCTTCGTCGATCAGTACCTCCAGCGCCGTCATTGTCTGCAGCGTCCCATAGCCGCGCATCGAGCCCGAGGTGACGCCGCGCGAATGAACCGCGACTGTCGTGACGTCGACCTTAGGAACGTCATAGATTCCGATCGCGGCGGTGGCGGCGACAGTCGCTACCGTGGCGGAGAGATTGGCGAGCCCGCCGCCGTCCAGAACATGATCGGCCGCAAAGGCCTGGATCTTTCCGGTCGCGCGATCGATTCCGATCTGCGAACGCATCTTGATGGGATGGCGTTTGATGCCGGCCTGAAACTGCTGATAGCGATCATGCGCCAGACGTACGGGGCGGCCCGGGAAGAACATCGCAGCCAGCGCAACATAGAGCGGGAACGGTGTGTGATCGCGTCCACCGAAGCCCCCTCCGACGTGAGCGAACTGAGCGTCAATTCGCGCGGGCTTGAACGCCGGGCTCGTCTCGTCGAGCAGATAAGCGATCGCCTCGGCAGCCTCATATGGAGACTGCACGCCGAGGACAAGCTCGAGCGCCTTACCCTGCTCGTCGTACCAGGCAAGACCGCATTCAGGCTCCAGAAACATCGGATCGACGGATTGGGTTTCGAACTCACGGTCGAGAACCAGAAGCCCCGGATTTTTCGCCGCCAGTTCCGCGCGAATCCGCTCGCCGAAAATCGCGGCTTTGTCGTAGGCCGCCGAATTGTCTTTTTCGAGTGGCGACCAGATCGGCAGCCCCGAGTTTCGCGATTGAACCGGCGTGACCCAGCCGGCCATGATCGGTGAATAAATGTCCGGCGCGTTGGGCGTTGCGCCGGCCACACGCGTGAACCGGTACGCGCCGTAATTCGGCATGATGATCGGCCCGGTCTCTGCGCCGAACCTGACAACATTGCTATCGCGCAGCGCGAGACGCGCCTGATCGAATGCGTCGAAGGTCTCGAAAATCAGCAGCGCAACAGCCTGCCCCATATAGAGCGGCGTCCGCCCGACCGGACAGAACAGGTCGCCTGCATAAAACTCGGGAACGCGAGCGCCGATCTTCTCGATATCGGCAGCCGTCACGACCACCGACGGCTCCATTGTGCCGGTCAGGCCCGCGAGGTCGATCCCGGAATAAATGCGGGTCGCGTCGGGAACGCGGATGAGCAAGGCGTGTGAGGTCTGTGCCGGCCAGCCCGGAAGATCCGCGGCGCGAAAATCCGACGCATAGAGCTTTGCTCCGGTGGCCTTGGCGACGCCGTCAATCCGGCCGGCACCGTTGACAGCCGGATTCCACTTTTGCGATCCTGGCATCGTTTCGCGCGATGCGAAGGTGGGTTGCTCGGCTATTGCCAGCCGGCTCAGACTGAGGGCGATTCCGCTCGCCGTGACCCACTTGAGGAACTCGCGCCGCGAGGGTCGCATCATTCACCTTCTCGTCGGCGTGCCGTGGCGGCTTTTCGTCTTTCAGCAGCGGGATCGCGCGGTCCCAACATTCACATGTCTGATGAAAGCGAAATGCGACTCTATCCTGCAGTCGAAATGGTATAATCGGCTCCAGACCATTAACAGTCCATTTCGCGTTCCGGGTTTTGCGCAAACGCCTCATCGCCAGATTGATCGGCGGCGGAAGATTGCTGCTGCCGCCGTCGTTTTCATTGTCGCGAAAGCCGCCGCGGGATCAATCGCCGCCGAGGATCGCCGGCTGCGCACCCACGCCGGAATGGATCTCGCCAAGAGGCTTCGCGGCAAGTGTCGTCGCCTTATCGTCCGGCCTGACGAAGTCGTATTTCAGCACGCTTGCCCCCGCGCCTTGCGCGGTGACGCCGCTGACCAGAAGATTTGCTCCAGTGGTGGTGCTCGTCGTGGCAACCCGGGTTCCGGATATGCCATCGAACGGATTGAAGCTTGCGATTTCGCGAAACGTAGGGTGACGGCCGTGGTCAGACGGGCTGTGCAGATACATGGCCGGCCCAGAATCGAGCGCTGAACCGCTGGAAAAGACTTTCACAGTGCCTGCATCCGCGAGCTGGCTAACGACGATCCGTTCGGCACCGCCGAGGGAACCTGCGAGCCAACCCGTGGCAAGCGAGACGCCGCCCCGGTAGGCGTCACCGAACGGCTTGAACGCCGCGGTGTTGACCGGCTGGTTTGGCTCCGCCGCATGGCCGTGATATCCGGCGTGGCTCTGGCTGGTGCCTTTGCCCTTCATCGGCTTCAACAGCGGGAAGGTGAACACCTTCACTTCGGTCGTGTCTCCGGCGCCCGGCGCAGTCACGATGCTGAAGCGGCCGGTCGAATAGTCGACAAAGCCGGTGGTAAGGCTCAACCCTGACCGGCTGTCGGCATAGGGACTGAACGTGGAGAACAGCACCGGCGCCATGCCCCTCGCGGCCGGAAGCCTGGAGCCATAAATTCGCACCTCGCTCGGGATGCCCGGGCCCGACCCGACGATGATGTTGTCGGCGCTCGATCCGTCAATCTGTGCTGCGGCGACGCTGATGCCGCCGCGCGCGTCGGCCGTAAAGGGTTGGAAGCGCGACAACTCCGTTGCAAACGCACGCTTTCCTTTACCGGACTTTCCCGAATAGACGACGACTTCGGAGGCACGATCCGGACCTGAGCCGACAATCAGGTCGTAAACGCCGTCGGCGTCGACGTCGCCCATGGCAACGCTGACGCTGCCTTCAAAGCCGGGAAACGGCACAACGGTCGCCAGGAGCTTGTCGCCGTTGCCGTCATGAACGCGCACTTCCGTCGACTTCCCGGACCCGCCCGGTACAGCCACTGCGTAGCTCGAGATTGCCGGGATGACGTTGACGAGCATCATCAGCCCGTTGTCTTCGTGGTTCAGCCGATGGCAATGCATCACGAAGATGCCGGTGTAGTCGTCGAACCGCGTCCGGATCGCAAGGATCCCTGGCTCGATCACGCTTTCATCGATCTGCATGGTTGGAGCGGGTGCGTTAGCATTGTCCACGCTCCACTTGTCCGGGGGGGTCCGAAGGCCGGTCGTGGGATCGTAATATTCCGTCACCTGGAAGTCGTTGACGTGAACATGAATGGGATGCTCGTCGTTGTTGTTGTTGACGAACCTCCATTCCTCCACCGAGTTGAGCCGGGGCTGGATCAGCGGCACGTTCGGAAACGCGCCACCATCGAATGCGTAGACGAACGCCTTCGGGTCCGATGTGCTCGCAAGGTTATTGAGGAACCCGCCCGATATCACGATCTCCCGCTTGACGTCCGGAGTCCCGCGGGAAAGATCGACGAACGGCGTGTAGGCGCGTAGCGCCTGCCCTTCGACGAACGGTGTGGTGACGCCCCTGCCCTGCGCAGGCACAGCCTTCGCCAACACCTGCGTGGGAAATATAAAGAAGCCATCTGCGTAGCTGACCGCGGAGGGTGCCGCGCTCAGGCTTCCGAGTACAGCCGGCGGATTGTCGGTACCGTTATTGGTGTAGAGCACGCCGGGCGCCGTGATTGTCTTCGCGCCGCCGCCGCGCGGCGGCATCTCCAGGATAAGCTCGCCTTTAGCGGGCATGGTCACCGCGATTGCGAACCGGCTTGCAGGCGGGATGAGAAGCCGGGTGCCGTTCTCGGTCACGGGATGATGGACCGCGGGATAAGGATTTCCATCCTGGCCGACGATCGCAAACTTCGGATGGTGCCCCGTTGCAGTCTCGGTCAATTGCACATTGATGTAGGCAAAATCGCTCACATTCGCGAGCACCCAGATTTCGGTCTGGCCCGGCTTACTTTTAATGGTTGGCTGGAATTGGCCGTTGACGGTGAACTGCACGTCGCGCCGATAGTCCGGCAGCGCAGGGTTTGCCGGCACATCGGCCTTGCCATCATGAGATGTGAACCGCTGCAGATTGCTCGGAATGAATTGCATCAGTCCGCGGTTGTTGTGGATGGAGAGCGGCCCCGCATACCAGACCGTGAAGTACTTCTCACCGGCTTTGGACTGGTTGAAGTTGACCGGCGCAAGCAGCGGCCGGTACGTACCCGCCGCGAGTTCGTCACCCTGGGGCGGCTTGATCGAACTGACATATTGCGGCCAGTTCGGATTGTTGAGCTGCGCACGGCCACCGGCGCGGTCGAATACGAAATTGTATTGCAGAACCATGTTTCGGATCGGGATGCGATTCTGCGTGACCACCGGAAGATTGCCGTCGGTGCGCCCAACGGCCAGCAAACCGACGAGACCTGAATAAACTTGTGCCGCGGTGAGGCCGTGAAGATGGCTGTGATACCAATACGCGCCCTGCGGCTGGCTTTTCGGAATGTTGTACGTGTAGGTGTTCGCCATGCCGTCCGGGATGTGCAGCAGGACGTTGTCGGAATTCCCCTTCGGGCTGACGTGAAGGCCGTGGACGTGAAGGTTCAGCGGCGATGATGTCATCTGTTCCGGGTAGATTGGAACGTCCTCACCCTTCGGCGTGTATTGCGGGCTGAAGTAATCCCGGATGGTCAGGCCGGACAGACCGTTTTCAAGATGGACAATCAACGTCTCGCCGGGAAACACCTGCAAGGTCGGAGCGGGATAGAGTTTGCCGCCCGACACCCGTCCATCCGACGCTGTGCCGCGGATCACCTCATAGTCGAACAGAAGGAAATTCTTGACCGGAGCAGCAACCGTATCGAGGACAGCCTCCCCCTGACGCGCGGTGAACCGGACCTCGAGAACGCCGTTCTTGCTGGCGAGCGTCACCGGTTCGCGAAACTCGGATCGGACGGCAGGGTTGGATTTGCGCTGGGCCTGAGCAAAGGACGCGTCAAAAACGGACAGCGCGAAGGTCGCGGCCGCACATACCGCAAGCCCGCGCATCAGGTGACGGACAGGCAAGCGGAGACTGCCTTGAAAAACATTCATCAAGCCACCTGGGAAAAGCTAAATCGATACGACCAGCCTGCGCGAATCGCGGGCACCTGTTTCGCGATCATGCCATGAAGCAGGAAGCGGCCCAATCTGACCCTGTGCGGCCTGCAACGATATCCTGAGGCTTTGAAGCTCCCTTGGTACGCGCCGGTTCAAATGGGCCTGCCACCTCGTCCACGGCGCGTTCCGCCACCTTGCCCCACCTGCCGATAGCGCCCTTCTTTGTCTCTACGAGTATCTGCGTGGCCGAGCGAACCTCCTGCCACAGTCATTGACGCCGATGGCCGATCCGATCAGTAATGGTGCGCACGGCACACGGTCTCCATGCTCCCGACTGCAGCTTCACACCGACATCTCTGAACAATGGCCCAGGTCAAGAAGGCGCGAGTTCGCGACGCGATTGTTGAAAGCGCGTATACGCTTTTCCGCAAGCAGAGCTATCTCGGCACATCGGTGGCCGATATCGGTCGCGCGGCCGGCATCGCACCCTCCAATGTGTATGTCTATTTCAACTCCAAGTTCGAGATCTTCTACGCGGTCTATGAGCCGTGGCTGAACCGGAGGCTGGCGCGACTGGAGCGCGAACTGGCCAGCATCGAACGCGCCGACAAAAGGCTGCTTCATATCGTACGAACGATATGGATCGATCTGCCGGTCGAGGATAATGGCTTCGCCAATAACCTGATGCAGGCAGTTTCGACGACCGACAAGGACGAGCCGTTTCGCAGCGACCTGTTGTCGCGCTCGGAGACGGCGTTGTCGGATTTGCTGCGGCGCGCTTTGCCCGCCAGGCGGCAAGCTCTCGTGGAAAACGACCGACTGGCACACATCATTCTGATGGCGTTTGATGGCTTCGTCGTGCGGCATCATGTCGGCGGAACACGGCCGGACATGGGTGAAATCGTCGAAATCATGAAATTCCTGATGGCCGGCAAGCCGGTGGATCCGCCGGAGAAAGCACGCCTGGGAAAAGCAAAGGCCGCAGCAAGAAGCCGGAGCGCAGGACGCGGCAGTGCAGCACGAAGGCAGCCTTTGTCCGATAAATGAATACCATTCGCTATTGACAGATGTCCCGTCCGCGTTGGAATATTTAAAAAGACCGAGACGACGGTCGGGCTTTGCGTGTGGAGACGGACATGATTGCGTCAGCGATACGATCGACAGAAATCAATCCCGGCAAGCTGACCTACCTGTTCAAGAAGCAATTCGAGATGTCGAAGGTCAAGGCCGGCGAAACCATCGCGCTGGTCAGCGATCTTGCAACGCGCATCGAATATATCGAGTCAGCCTTTGCTGCGGCCGAACAGCTCGGCGCCGACGTTTACGACTTGCGGGTCAATTCGATCCCGTCATGGACCAAGGTTGGCGTTCCGACCATCGGCCAATGCAAGGGAACGCTTGAAGCTGTGAAGGCTGCGGATCTCGTCGTCATCTTCCACGTGCCGCTTTTCACCAAGTGGCTGAAGGAAGTCATGGATGGCGGCACGCGCGTTCTGATGATCATCGACGCGCCGGACGATCTCGAACAGCTCATGTCGCCTCCCGGATTGAAAGAGGCGCTCAAATATGCCGAGCAGCGCTACGTGAAGACGCGTGAAGTGCGCGTGACATCTGACGCCGGCACCGACCTCACCTATTCCTGCGGCGGATACCCGGTGATGACCCAATGGGGCTATGCCGACGAGCCGGGTCATTTCGATCATTGGGGCGGCGGCCATATCCACACCTTCCCGAATGAAGGTTCTGCGCGCGGCAAGGTGGTCATCCAGCCGGGCGATATCGTTATCCTTCCCTATTGCCGTTATGTGCAGGATCCGATCCACCTCGAGATCGAGGATGGCTTCATCACCAAGCTCGAAGGCGGTCTTGATGCCAAGCTGATGCGCGACTGGCTCGACGACGGGAAAACGGACGAAAACGATCGCGACCCATACGCGCTCTCGCATCTTGGTTGGGGCCTGAACCCGCAAGCGCGCTGGTACTCGCTCGCCATGAATGGTGAGAGCCCTGAGCGCCATCGCGCCGGCGCGCGCGTGTTCGCGGGCAATTTCCTGTTTTCCACAGGTCCGAATTCGCAGGGCGGCGGCAAGCGCACGACGCGCGGTCATTATGACGTGCCGATGCGCGATTGCACGGTGATGCTCGACAATGAGGTGATCATCGACAAGGGCCGCGTGGTCGATCCGAAAATGAAGGTCGAACGGGTTCGCATCTGATTGCAGCGACCGCTGCTCTATGCTGCCGGCGTGCGGGAATATGCCGGACTGCCAACGAGGGGTTGCGTGCTACCGAACGAGTATCCGGCGCAGGAGCCTTTCACGGCGATCGGCGCAAAGTATCACGACGAGGTGCTGCGCCTTGGGCGCGGCATTTCGGGCGTTGATCGGTCCTATGGTGACGATCCCTATCAGGCGCTGACCATCATTCCCGCCGAACATCCAAACGGCGATGTGTTCATTGCGCTGCATGGCGGCGGCTGGACCAATGGCTACAAGGAATGGATGCTGTTCATGGCGCCGGCATTGACGGCGCTCGGCGTGACATTCGTCAGCGCGGGCTATCGGCTCGCACCGCAGCATGTGTTCCCCGAAGGTTACCACGACGTTCTCGATGCCGTCGCGCTTGTTCATCGCGAGATCGGCAAGCATGGCGGGGACCCGAAACGCATCTTTATCGGCGGGCATTCGGCCGGCGGCCATCTCGCCGCGCTGGCGGC
>CAZIKZ010000004.1:0-3528 GCA_964539845.1 uncultured Hyphomicrobiales bacterium | reverse complement strand
CTGTGACCATCTCGCCGCGAGCTACGAGAGCGGCAATCCGGATGGAGCCTGGATAAAGGCCGCAACACGTTGGATGCGGGAGCATTGATGCCGCAAACCGCCGTCAACGTCAGCGGACTGAGCAAGGCATTCGGAGCCACACGAGCGCTCGACCATGTCGACTTCACGCTCGATGCAGGCGAAACGCATGCGCTCGTTGGCGAGAACGGTGCCGGCAAGTCGACGCTGATCAAGATCCTGGGTGGCGTCTATCGCGCCGATAGCGGCACGATCGAAATCGCCGGCGAACAGCGCAGCTTTGCCAACCCGCGCGATGCCATCCTTTCAGGTGTTGTCACGATTCCGCAGGAATTGCGGATGGTGCCGGCACTTTCGATTGCCGAGAATATCGCGCTCGGCAGCCTGCCGACGCGGCGTCTGCTCGGCATCCTGCCCGGCATCGATCGCAGGCGCATGCGTGAAGAGGCGCAAGGTTATCTCGATCAGCTCAATTTCAAGGCCGATCTCGATCGTCCCGTCCAATCGCTCAGCTTTGCCGAACGGCAACTTGTAGCAATCGCGAAGGCTCTCCGGCTGAAATGCCGGGTGTTCATTCTCGACGAGCCGACCGCCGCTCTGGAAGATCGCGAAATCGTCCGCCTGTTCGAAGTGCTGGAGCGGATGAAACAGCAGGGTACTGCGATCATCTACATCTCGCATCGGCTGGAGGAGATCGTGACGCTCGCCGACCGCTGCACGATTCTGCGCGATGGCAAGCTCGTCGCAGTTAAACAGCGCGGCGGCTTCACCACAACCGATTTGATCGAAGGCATGACCGGCAGAATGGCGCACGAGGATCCGGGTGCGTCACCCGAACCGGGCAAAGTGCTGATCGAGGAAACGGAAGATCGCAGCGACCGCATATCGGTGCGGGCCAACGAAGTCGTCGGCCTAGCCGGCCTGCTCGGCAGCGGCACCGATCAGATCATTCGGCGTCTGTTCGGTGTCGGCCGCGAGCGCACGCAGGTCAGGCTCGGCGATGGCCGTGAAGCTCGCTTCACGCGGCCCGTCGATGCCATATCCGCCGATATCGGCTTCGTTCCGGGCGAGCGCGCGCTGGGTCTCGTCATGAACCAGTCCGTGCGTGACAACATCCTGCTGCCGAGCGTTACACGCGACAACAGCCCGTTCTGGATCAACCGCAGCAAGGGCGATGCGATTGTCCACGAACTCATGGACTTGCTGGACATCCGTCCGCGACGTGCTGACTTGCGGGTGGGATCTCTTTCCGGCGGCAATCAGCAAAAGGTCATCATCGCCAAATGGCTCGCGCGCCGTGTTTCGGTGCTGCTGCTCGATGAGCCGACGCACGGCATCGACATTGCCGCCAAGATGCACGTCCATTCACTGATCCGGAAATTCACGATGGATGGTGGCGGCGTCCTTGTCAGCTCAAGCGACCTTGCTGAGTTGGCGCGCATCTGCGACTCGGTGCTGGCCGTGCACAACCGCCGTATCGTAAACCGCATCGAACGAAACGATGGCATGGACGAAGGCAGCTTGCGCGCGTCCATCGGGGGAACACACTGACCATGGCTCTGTCCGGAACGACATCGTCACGTCTGCTCGGGCAGATTCCGCTCATAACGCTCGTGTTGCTGTGCGTCTTTACCACGCTCATGACCGACCGCTTCCTGTCGCCGATCAACCTGAACAACATCCTCGTTCAGTCATCGATCATGGCGGTGATCGCCATGGGCATGACATTTGTCATCATCGGTGGCGGGTTCGATCTGTCGGTCGGCTCGACGGCGGCGTTATCTGCCTGCGTCGCCGCCATGGTCATGCTGGAACTGGGTATTACGGCGGGCGTACTCGCCGGCATTCTCGTCGGCGCCTTTGTCGGCCTCGTTAATGGTGTCATCATCGCCTACCTGAAGGTCAATCCCTTCATCACCACGCTCGGCACTATGGTGCTCTTCCGCGGTGTGGTATTCCTCATCACCGGCGGCGCGCCGGTGGAAGGACCGGAAGGCCTGCCGTCGAGTTTCGTTGCCTTCGGTTCGACCCGCATTCTAGGCCTTCACGCGCTCGTGTGGGTACCGATCATCCTGCTCGTCGTATTGTCCTGGGTCATGCATGCGACCCCGTTTGGCCGGCAGATTTATGCCACCGGCGGCGGCCGAGAAGCGGCCTATCTGTCCGGCGTTCCGACCGCGCGCATCACGGCATCGACCTATGTGATCTGCGGCGCGCTCGCAGGCGTGGCCGGCGTCATGCTGGCGGCGCGCCTGCAATCCGGCCAGCCGACGGCCGGCGAATTCTACGAGCTTACGGCGATCGCCGCTGTCGTGCTCGGCGGTGCCGCTCTGCATGGCGGCGAAGGCACCCTCTACAAGAGCGTGATTGGCGTGTTCATCATGATCATCCTCGGCAACAGCCTGAACCTGCTGAATGTCGATTCCTACTGGCAGCGCGTTGCCATCGGTGCCGTCATCATCGCTGCGGCGGCGGCGGATAGTTTGCGATCCAAACGTTAGGTTGAACAAGCGTAGGCTGAAATTCAGACGTTAACGGAGAGGGACAATGAAAAAGCTAAGCGTAGTTCTTGCTGCTGCGATTGCCACCGCCGGCTTCGTGTCTGCCCCGGTTACGCCGGTTCAGGCTCAGGAAAAAATCACTGTCGGCGTTGCGTTCCCGCAGGACGATAATCCCTTCTACATCGCGATGCTGCGCGGCGTTCGCGCCCGTGCGGCAGAACTTGGCTGGAATGTCGTCTCGGTGTCCTCCAACGAGGACAAGCTGAAGCAGATCAACGGCGTCCAGGATCTGGTCGCCCGCGGCGTGAAGGGCATCCTGATCTCGCCGATCGACGCGACCGGCGTGAACGCGGCTTACGACGCCGCCGCAGCAGGAAAGGTGCCGATCGTGTCGGTGGCGCGCGGCTCGACCTCGCCGAACCAGACGCTGCACGTGGCGATGGACGAAAAGCAGATCGGCCGCGACATTGCCGAATGGACCGCCAAGAAAATCGGCGGCAAGGGCAAGGTTGCCATGCTGCTCGGGCCGTCCGGCGCACCGACCTTCCGCAACCTCGCCGAAGGTTACAACGAGGTCATGGCCAAGTATCCGGACATCAAGATCGTGTTCAAGACCGATGGTCCGCTGACGCGCGAGCGCGGCCTGAAGAACACCGAAGATGCGCTGGTCGCAAATCCGGATCTCGCCGCGATCTACACCGCCAATGATGACGTTGCTCTTGGCGCGACGCAGGCCGTTCTGGCTGCGAACCGCAAGGGACAGACCATTGTCACCGGCATGAATGGGGTTCCGCCAGCCCTGCGCTCGCTGAAGGATGGCAATCTGGGAATGACCATCGAGCTCAACCCGGTGCTGTGGGGCCGCATGGGCGTCGATGTGCTCGCCGAATATCTGAAGGGCGACAAGGTGAAGCCGCAGGTCTTCATCAAGCACGTCATCATCGACAGCAACAACATCGACGAGAAGATGCCGAAAGGCTGATCGTTCGGACAAGAAAAAGGTCCGCTC
>CAZIKZ010000003.1:31227-37259 GCA_964539845.1 uncultured Hyphomicrobiales bacterium | reverse complement strand
CACAGGCTGCTGCAAGTTGCCCACAATGCTGAATGAGGCTCTCAATAGCTTCATATCGACACTGGATCGATACACGCTCGCCGACCTGATGCTGACACGGTCGGACTTCAATACGCCGAGAAAAGCTCGCACGTTCGGCGTCCGTGGACCCGCTCTGAGAAATGCTCCGCCGCACCGTGCATCTTGACAACGTTAGCAACTGAGGACCGTGAGACGCGGACACCTCGTGTTGCCACAATCTATTGCACACGGAGAAAGCTTCCGGCGCAGCTTGTTGTGATCGACGCGAATCGTCTGGGCATGCCCTAGCGTTCACCCCCTTGACTGACAACTTGACCGGGGTGTCCTCGGAGTCGCAATTCACGTGCCGCGTGCATCGGGGATTCTGGACTCGAGCCGTCATGCCGCAGGATATGGACTTGGCGCGCGTTCGGATGGGCGCGCCACTTTTGCAAATCGCAAGTCTACGAAATAATAAGACGGCAGCTACGTGGTAAGCCAACCAGCATTGTCGACCATCTTCCACTGTATCGACAGAGCAGATCTTCGCGCGGCAGGGTGTGGAGTTGGAGCGCTCGACACGGGTCAACTGGGTCGGCGGAGCGGTCTGGTGGCTGGAGCCGCTGCAGGCGCGGCTCGCCGAACATGTGTTCGCCTCCCAGAGGCGAACGAAACATCGCAAAGATGAAAACAAGACCAATTACAACGGTCAAGTATCGCTTGAATGACATTTCGGGCCTCGATCTGTCGGTCTCAACCACCCCGTAATAACGTCATTTCGCGACACTATCCTTTTATGGGATAATCCGAATCCAGGATCATGTTCTCGCGCCTTATGGCAAGGAAGGCGCGCGGACTCACCAAAACCCTTCAGCGGCCCGAATACCGGGCCTTCTGTGAGCTTTTGATCGCAGCCCGGCAGAAGGCGGGGCTGACGCAGCAGGCCGTTGCAAAGCGCTTGAAACGCCCGCAATCGTTTGTTGCCAAATACGAGGGCGGCGAGCGGCGTATCGATATCTTCGAACTGATTGAGATTATCGAGGCACTGGACGCCGAACCGGCCGCTATCCTGCGTGCTGTGCAAAAGGTGGCGCGTTAGCCGGCCTCGACCGCGTTTCGGGTGCTACGCCCAGAAATGAGCCAGATGATGCTCAGGTTTCGCTGGACTTCGGCGCGCGACAGAGCGTCAGTCGTTCCCGAAAGGAACCGCTCATGGAACGTGCAGCCCTTGATGCCGTCCTAATGACCCAGCTCACCTTGATGCGCGAGCGCCTGGATTAGGCAGCAAGTCTTGGGCAAGCGGCGGAGGCCTGCGGGAAATCCGGCAACATCGCCAAGGCCGTCGAGATCGTACTCGATGTCGAGCAACTTACCTATGAGGTCAACACGCTACTGAACGCCACGAGTTTGATGAATCGCTTGGCACGAACGTAGACGCCCTCCAGACTGCTCCCTGCCCGCCCACAGGACAGGTAGCCACACAGCATCACCTTAAGATCAAGGCGGTCATAGCTAGTCTCCGCCGGCACTATAAGCCATCGCTAGAGATGACTGTGAGATTACCGTCGTGGTCGTCAGATAGATGGTTAGGTCGACAATGCGCTGGTGGCGATGGTTGAATGTCGTAGGATCCGCGTCTCCCGGCGATCAGAAAGTTGCTATTCAATTTTGTCCGGAGCCTGTCGCTTCGACACCTTCATGACCCGCATTCGAAAGAGACCCGATCAGGCTGCTTCGAACTTTCCTGAAACGGATCGGTTAGGCCGTAGACTCATAAGCTCGGAGCCACAACGGCATCAAGGCGAGTCGGATCATGGCGAGGAAGTTGGCGGCGAGCTTGTCGTAGCGGGTAGCGACGCGGCGGTCATCGACGCGCGGCACGCCTCGCGGCTTGTTGGGCAGCAGCCGCTCGATAACGCGCCACTCGAAGTCGGTAGTGGCCAACACGCCACATGCTCACTATAAAATTGCTCGAGAGAGGAAGGCAATGCGGACATCACTCTACGACCTCAGCGTGCCGACCTTCCTGCAAACCGTAAGATCCGTCGGAGGCTTTCTCAACCGTGCGGCCACCCACTTTTCAAACACCGGTGTCGATCCCGATAATTTCGTCAACACCCGCCTCTTCGAGGCGCACCCTCACCCCGAGTGATAGCCCAGTAAAGGGTGCGGACGGCAGGTGTTGTAGTGCTTGCGCCATTACTTGCACACCCCGAACACTTCAGAATAAATCCGCTCCAGCAAATACTGGGATTAAACATCTAGAGCCGGCGATAATTTCGGTACAAACAACGAATGCCGTTCGACCTTCGCGAAACACGGGCGTTATTTACCGCCAAACGACTGATACCGCGACGCTATCCATCACACGCAGCGCGCGCCATCGCGAAGCGCCCCCACGGACGAGCAATAATCTATTTCTGCGGCTTGATCCCGGCTTCCGTGACGATCCGCTTCAGCTTGCCCATATTGGCGTTCAGCATCGCGCCGAATTCCTCGGACGTGCCGCCGACGATCTCCGCGCCGGTCGGATCTATTCTGGCCCGGACTTCGGGCAGTTGGAGCGCCGCGTTGATCGCTTGATTGAGTTTCTGCACGATTGGAGCCGGCGTGCCCTTCGGGGCGCCGAGACCGTAGAAGGTCACAAAATCGAATTCCGGATAGCCCTGCTCGGCAATGGTCGGAAGATTCGGCGCGCTCTTGAGCCGGCTCTTCGACGACACCCCGATCGGATGCAGTTTGCCCTGCCGGATGAATTCGTCGGCGACCGCCACCCCGAGGAACATACCCTTGATGTTGCCGGCGATGAGATCCTGCAGCGCCGGATTGACCCCGCGATAGGGCACGATCAGCGCGTCCATCTTGCTCATGGTCTTGAGCCAGGCGAAGCCGATCTCGTGCGGACTGCCCGGGCCGAGCGATCCGAAGGTGAACCAGCCGGGATTGGCCTTGGCATAGGCGATCAGCTCCGGCAGCGTCTTCATCGGCACTAGGCTGGAATTGACGATCAGCACCAGCGGCACACGCGCCAGATTGATCACCGGCACGATGTCCTTCTCGGAATCGTATGGCAGCTGCATACCGAAGGCAGCGTTGATCGCAAGCGAATCGAACAGCATGCCCACCGTATGGCCGTCAGGCGCCGCCTGTGTCAGTGCGGCCGTCCCCGTGACCGTCGAAGCGCCCGGCTTGTTTTCGACCACGATCGGCTGTCCAAGCGATTTTTCGAGATGCACGCCGAGGGTGCGCGCCATCAGATCGGTGCCGCCGCCGGCCGGATACGGCACGATCCAGCGGATCGGCTGGGTCGGCCAGTTCTGCGCGGATGCGGTGATGGATGCCAGCAGCAATGCCGCGGCCCCGAATACGAAGCGTTTGATCAAGCGAACCTCCCTTGGGTAGCGGCCGTTCCGACCTTGTTGTTCGTGAATGCGTCCGATCACGGATCGCGGTTACTGATCGCGGTTGTCGAAGACTTCCTGTTCGGCCCTTTCCCAGATTTCACGCGCCAGCGGATTTCGCATCTCCTCGGCGAGATGCCCAACGAGACCGACCGCACGCGAGATCACCGCGATGCCGCGGCAGATGCGCCAAGGAAAGTCGAGCTCGCAAAGGATCGCGCCGATCGCGCCGGTGGCGTTGATCGGTAATTCGCGCTTGAGGCGCGCCTCCGCCTGTTTCGAAATCTCCTCCAGCAGCGCCACATACTGGCCGCGAAACCCGTTGCGCTCGGCGATGGCGAACAGCACCGGCGTGCGTGGATCGATCGGCTTGTGCAGCGGATGGCCAATGCCGGGGATCGGCTGTTTCCGCGCGCCAAAATCCGCAACGATCGCAGCAGCCATCCCGGCGATCGGCGCGTCGTCCTTCCGGTTGTTGAATGCCTCCTGCAGCACCTTCGCGATCTGCTCCGAGCCGCCGGCGAACACGCTACCGACGCCGCAAAGCCCGGCCGCAACCGCGGCCTGCAGCGCCTCGGGTGCCGCGAGATTGACGAGGCGCGCCGCCATCGCCTGCGGCGTCATGCCGTGCTCGACGAGCGTGATCAGTAGCGCGTTGAACATTTCGGCTTCCTGCGCGGTTGGCAGCCGGCCCCTGATCTCCAGAAACGCCATCGACCCGAGATCGATCTTGCCGAGCAGACCATTGGTCAGATCGAATCCACGCACGGTAATGCTGTCGCGGGTGCTCCAGCCCATGCCGGATTTGAGTTTCTTGCGTTCCTTCATCACAGGCCTCCCCGCAAAATCTGCCGCGCCAGCGCCGTGCGCAGCACTTCGGTCGGCCCTTCGGTGATCATGAAGCTGCGCTGATCGCGCCAGAATTTCTCGATCGGCAGTTCGGTGGTGAGACCGATCCCTCCATGCAGCTGCAGGCAGCGGTCAGCGACCCGGAAGCCCATTTCGTCGCCATGGACCTTGACCATGAATGTCTCGGTGCGCGCGTCTTCGCCCCGGTCGAGCTTCGCCGCGGCATCGTCCACCATTAGCCGTGTCGCATGCAGCTCGGTCGCGCAATCGGCGAGCATCCACTGCACGCCCTGCCGTTCGGACAGCGGCTCACCGAATGTGCTGCGTTGCTTCACATAATCCAGCGTCAGTTCGAGACAGCGCTCCGCGACCCCGCAGGCGCGCGCGCCATGCCGGATGCGCCCCTCATTCAGCCAGCTCTGCGCGATCGCAAAACCCTCGCCTTCATCGCCGACGCGATTTTCTTCCACTACCTCGACATTCTCGAACGCCAGTTCGCAGGGGGCGTCGCCCATCATCGTCGGGTGCCGCGCCGCAATCGTCAGACCGGGCATATCCATATCGACCAGGAAACAGGAGATGCCGCCGCGCGCGCCCTTGGCCGGGTCGGTGCAGGCGATGACCTGCGCGAAATCCGCCTTCTCGGCATGGGTGATGAACCGCTTGGTGCCGTTGATGACATAGCGGTTGCCGCGCCGCACCGCGCGGGTGCGCATTGCCGCCGGGTCGGAGCCGGCATCTGGCTCGGTCTGGGCAAAGCAGGCGGTCTTCTCCCCCGAAAGCACCGGGTCGAGATAGCGCGCGCGCTGCTCACCCCTCAGCGCCATCAGGATCGGACCTACGGTCGGCCCGAACAGCGAATGATCGCGCGATGGGATCGCGATGGTGCGCGACACCTCATGCCAGAACACCGCCATGGCCAGATAGCCGAGCCCCTGCCCGCCAAGCTCCTCCGGCACGTTTAGCAGCCAGAACCCGGCAGCCTTGGCCTTGTCCTGAATCGCCTGCCGCTCGGCCTCGCTCATCACCCGCCGCTCGAACGGCATCACCTCCCGCTCGATGAACCGCCGTAGATTCGCGCGGAACTCATCGAGTTCCGCGCGTGTCGGCAGTAATGCGCCGCGATCGGTCGGCGGCGTCAGCATCAGGCGCGCTTGCGGTCGTGCGATTCGAGGCCCGGCTTGTATTCGCCCTTCAGGAAGTCGCCGATGCCCTCGGTACGCCACGCATCATTCTGGCGCGCGACCAGTTCGGCCTCCTTGGCGGACGTGTAGCTCATCGACGCCTCCCAGCTCATTTCCAGCGAGTAGCGATAGCCGTCCTTGGTTGCTTTCAGCGCCCACGGATCCTTCGCCGCGATTTCCTTCGCGACCGTCATGGTCTCCTCGCGCAGCTTCGCGAGCGGCACCGAAAGATTGATGAAGCCGATATCGGCCGCGACCTTGCCGCCGAACGGGCGCCCGGTCATGCCGTACCAGAGCGCATCGCGGGGCCGCATCAGGTTGGCGAGCGACTTCGAGACACTGCCGCCCGGGAACAGCTTGAAGTTGACCTCCGACAGCCCGAACGTCGCCTCGTCGGCGGCGATCGCGAGATCGCAGCCTTCCACGATCGAGAACGCGCCGCCGAAGCAGAAGCCGTTAATCATCGCGATCGTCGGCTTGGGATAATAACGCAGCGTCCGGCCGCGCCATTCCACCGCAAGGCGGGTGATCCGGTCGTATTCGCCGGGCTTGTCCTTGAGCTCGGTGAAGAATTCCTTCAGGTCCATGCCGGCGCAGA
>CAZIKZ010000003.1:0-31217 GCA_964539845.1 uncultured Hyphomicrobiales bacterium | reverse complement strand
GCAGAACGAAGTGCCGGCGCCGGTAATGACGATCACGCGCGCCGCATCGTCGTAGCGCAGCGCCTCCAGCGCACGCGTCATATCTTCGTGGAGCTTCGGGCTCATCGCGTTTCTTTTATTGGGGCGGTTCAGCGTGATGGTGGCGACGCCGTCCGCGATATCGATGAGTAGCGTTTCGTAGGTCATAACCCGCTCCATATTATATCGCGGTCCGGATCGTCCGGGCTGCGATGTTCGTGCGATTATCGCACATACAATCCATATTCGCCCAATCTATCAGCGGGCCTGCCTGCTGACAACCTGGGCCCTTACACGCCGCGCGTGCGCCCGCGCCAATACGGCTCGCGCAGCGCCTTCTTGTCGATCTTATGGTTGGCGAGCCGCGGCAACAGCTCAACGAATGCGATGCTTTTCGGCTTCTTGTAGCTCGCGATCCTGGTCTTGCAGTACGCGATCAGATCGTCTTCCGACACGGTGCGGTTCGGCACCGTGACCGCGAACGCCATCACGGCCTCGCCCCATTTCTCGTCCGGCACGCCGATCACCGCCACCTCTTCCACCTCGGGGTGGAAATGCAGCGCTTCCTCCACCTCGCGCGGATAGATGTTCTCGCCGCCCGAGATGATCACTTCCTTCTTGCGATCGACGATGAACAGGAAGCCGTCTTCATCGCACCAACCGACGTCGCCGGTCTTGATCCAGCCGCGGTCGAGCGCATCCGCGGTCGCCGTCGAATTGTTCCAGTAGCCGCGCAGGAGACTGGGCGTATGCGCGACGACCTCGCCTGCAACGCCGGTCGCGCAGTCGCGTCCCGCGTCGTCCGCGATGCGGATCGCGGCCGAGGGCGGCGGCACGCCTGCGGAGGCGAGCCGCCGCACCACATGTTCCTCTCCCTCCAGCACATGCTGGTGCGCATAGAGACAGGTGATCGAGCCGGCCTCGGTCATCCCGTAGACCTGCATGAAGATCGGCCCGTAAAGGGTCACGGCCTTGCGCAGTTGTGCGACCGGCATCGGCCCCGATGCATATTGTACGAGCCGAAGCCGGCTGTGGTCGAACGTTTCCTCGCTCGCAAGGTTGATCAGGTCGTTGACCATCAGCGGGGCGAGATGGGCGACCGTCGCCTTCTCGCGCGCGAGCGTCTCGGCGACCTTGCGCGGATTGTAGTCGCGCATCATCACAAGCGTGCACCCGCGATACAGGGCCGCGAGCTGATTGCATTTCGCGCCGACGTGATAGAGCGGCATCACGATGAAGGAGATGTCGTCCTCGATCAGCGCCATCTCTTCCGCAACACAGCGGCCGAATTCGAGCTGACCCTTCTGATCCAGCATCGCGCCCTTGGGCCGGCCCGACGTCCCACTGGTATAAATCAGATAAACCAGATCGCCGAGCTCCGCACGCGGCACGGTTTCCGCGTCCGCAAGCGGCAGCGCGTCGTAGGCCGCCGCCCATGCCGGTGTCTGACCGATGCAGACCAGGCGGATATCACCGGCAATCTTCGTCCTGAACTGGTCGACGACGGGCGTAAACTCCTCCTCGAAGAACAGCACCTTCGGCGCGGAATCGTTGACGATATAGGCCATCTCCTCGGCGGCGAGGCGGAAGTTGATCGCGACCGCGATGAAGCCCGTGCTTTCCGCGGCGCCGTACAGCTCCAGATATTCCAGCGAATTCTTGGACAGGATGGCAAAGCGGTCCTGGTGGTGAAGCTTCATCGCCGTCAGCCGGCGCGACGCGGTCTCGATCCGCGTCAGCATCTCCGCGTGCGTCACGCGCTGTTCGCCGTGAATCACCGCAATGCCATGCGGATTGTGCCGGGCGTTTCTGCGGTAAAGGTCTCCGATCGTGATCATGCGGTGCCTGCGTGGATGCTGCGCGTCATCAATCCAGATTGAATTCTTTTGCAATCGCCGCGCTGTGCTCGCCGAGCGACGGCGCCGCCATCCGGTTCGGTCCGCGCTCGCCGTCGATCAGGACTGGCCGCTGGATGCCGGTCATCGCGCCTTCCTTAGGATGCTGCATATCGTAGAAGGTCTCGAGATGGCGGACCTGCGGGTCGCCGATCACTTCGTCGACCGACCAGACCGGTGCATGCGGAACGTCCTGCGCTTCGAGGCGGCGGCACCATTCCGCGCGCGGCTGTGCGCGAAAGGCGTCGGCAAGTTCCGCTTTCAGGGCATCGTAATGCATGACGCGCGCATCGCGGGTGCGGAAGCGCTCGTCTTCGGCAAGAACCGGACGTTCGATCGCGGCCAGCAGACCCTTCCAGAACTTGTCGGGTGTCGAGAGGTGCAAGGCCACCATGCGTCCGTCTGAGCATGCGAACACGTAGGATTGCGATGTCGAAACGCGCGTCTGCGGCGCGCTCACGATGCCCAGCCGCGTGAAGGTCGCGAACGTGTCCGGGATGAATGCGATGGTCGATTCCAGCATGTTGGTGGAGATGCGCGCGCCCTTGCCGGACTTGCCCCGGCTCACCAGCGCGCCGAGAATGCCGTAACAGGCATACATGCCAGTCACATTGTCGGCGATTGTCGGGCCCGCCGCGTTCGGCTCTTCCGGGTCAACCAGCAAACTTGCCAGCCCGCTCATCGCGATTCCGACCGAGTCATAGGCGGGCCGGTCGCGATAGGGCCCGCTGTCGCCGAAGCCGGTGATGGAGCAGCGCACAAGACCCGGGTTGAGCTGCTCAAGCGTCTGGTCGTCGAGGCGCAGTCGGTCGAGTACGCCCGGCCGGTAATTATCCAGAAGCACGTCGGCCTGGCGAAGGAGACGATGCAGCTTGTCCTGCCCGGCCTCGCCCCGCAGGTCGAGCTGAATACTCTCCTTGTTGCGATTATAGGCGGAAAAATGCGGGCTGTAGAGATCGCCGCGATAGGCGCGGAACGGATCGCCACCCTTCGGATGCTCGACCTTGATCACGCGCGCGCCGAGGTCGGCGAGCATCATCCCAGCGAGCGGCGCCGTGATCATGGTGCCAAGTTCGATCACCAGAATGCCGTCGAGGGGCTGGGTCATGGCCGCATACGCATCCGCGCATCGGAGTGCCCGGGTGTCCGAACCGGACGGCCCCACGCTTCGTCCTCAGGTCTCAACGCGCCCTCACCTGCGACATTTATTCCGCAACACTTGTGCGAATATCGCGCTTGTGTATTTTTATCGCTCTAGGATGGCCAAGGCCTCCCGCCTTGTCAATGCTGCGCTGTATCGGGCTTCTGCGCCCGCAAACCATCTGCAGGACCATGACCGATAAAGTGAAACCGCCAAGCTGGTTTTCGGAATCGCTGGCCCGCGGCCTTCTGGTCATCCGCGCCTTCGACGCGAGCGCACAGCGTTTACGCCCGACCGATGTTGCCAAGCGCACCGGGCTCAATCGGGCGGCGGCGCGTCGCTACATGCTGACGCTGCAGGACCTCGGCTACCTCGGTTCCGACGACGAGCGCTTCTATCTGCAGCCGAAAGTGCTGGACCTTGGCTATGCCTATATCTCATCGATGCAGATCGACCGGCTGGTCCAGCCATTCCTGAACGACCTCTCAGCACACACGCGTGAATCGTCGAGCTTCGCCGTACTGGAAAACGACGAAGTATTGTTCATCGCGCGTTCGTCTCCGGAAAAAACTCAGATTCTGCAGATATCGGTCAGTATCGGCGGCCGCGTACCCGCCTACGCGACTTCGCTCGGCCACGCGCTGCTGTCCGGGCTGCCAGACGAAGAATTCGATCGTTATCTAAAGTCGCTGAAAGGGCACGCGGACAAGATGCCGATCGGCGTTCGCGATCTGAAGGCTTCACTCGAAAAGGCACGCAAGCAGGGCTGGGTGCTGGTCTCGAACATCCTGACTAACGGGATCGTCGGCATCGCGGCTCCAATCCGCTATCCGGACGGCACGCTGATGGGCGCCATCAATATCGCCAATTACGGGTCCGGCAACCCGAAGCTTGTGAAGGATCATGTGCCGCTGCTGCTCGAAGCCGCCGCCAACCTCGAACGCATGCTGCAGGCGCGCGGGCAGTCGGGCGGTGTCGATAGATTTTCCGCAACGACGACGCGGCGGGGCGCAGGCCGCAAGACCATCGGCAATCGCTGAACTAGAGTGCGAAGCGCCTGACCGCCGCCCTATCGACCAGCGATGCGAGTGATGGCGTGTCCGGCAGGTCCACGCAACCATCGACAATCGCCGGCACATATGTGCTCACCTGCTCGGTCATCGCGAGATACCAGGTCAGTTCAGCCGGCAGCATGGGATTGGGCACGGCCGCGGCGAATTGCAGCGCCGCGAGTGTGCCGAGCGCGCTCTCCCCCATCAAGCCCGCGACGATGCCGGCCCCTGCTACCCGCGCGGCTTCGTACATGAGCCGGCAGTCGGACAGGCCGAACCGCCCGGGCTTGGCGCTGAGGCCCTGGGCGCCCTGCGCCAGAAACAGCATCGCATCCCGCAGCGCCCATGAACCGAAATCGACCAGCACCGGGATCGGAGACTGCGCGCGCAAAGCCGCAAAGGCCGCATCCGGCACCAGCGGGCATGGATCCTCGATCACGCGCGCACCCGCATCCGCAATCGCGCGCGCATAGTCGAGCGCCTCGTCCGACCTGTAGGCGCCATTGCAATCGACCGCGAGTGTGACACCGTCACCGACCGCCTTCCCGATGGTGCGGATGCCCTCGATATCGGTCGCGAGGCCCTGACCGCCCTTGACCTTGAGGGTGCGAAAGCCGTGGCGCGCGCACATGTCGACGGCCTCATCGGCCATAGCCTGCGGGGCTTGCCGGGTGACGGCCCAGGACAGCTCCACCCGCCGGCTGCCGTGCCATGTCTGCCAGAGCGGGCGCCGCAATTGCGCGGCCTTCAAGTCCCAGCAGGCGTTGTCGATTAGGCACTTGGCCGCGAGGTTTTCCGGGATGCGGTCGAGCGCGCGCCGCACCGCATGCGGATCGGACAGATCGAGCGTCCGGATCAGCGGGATAAAAATGTCTTCGATGGTGGCGATCAGGCTGCGCGCCGTGACGCCGCCCCAGGTCGGCTTTACCGTGACTTCGGCGACCCCCTGCTCGCCGCTGTCGGCGGTCAGGCACAGCAACACGAAGGGAGCGGCGTCCTCGACGATATCGCTCCACACCACCGGCCGCGCATAAGGCAGCGCATAGGCATGGAGCGAATGATCGGCGAGCCGCACCGCCCTATTCCGGCTTGGCGTCCTTCAGCAGCGCGCCGAATTTCGCGGACTCGACTGTGACGAAGTCGGTGAGCTGCTTCGGATTCATGAAGCGCGGCTCGGCGCCGAGCTTGGCCATCTTCTCGCGGATATCGGGCCGCTTCACGATCTTCTCGATCTCGGTGGCGAGCCGCTGCACGATGGGCTCCGGCGTGCCGCGCGGCGCGAATACCGCAAACCAGGCCAGCACCTCGTAATCGGAGAAACCCGCTTCCGCCACGGTCGGGACGTCGGGCACGAGCGTACTGCGCTCGGCACCGGTGATGGCGAGCGCGCGCAATTTCCCGGCCGTCACCTGCGGCAGCAGCGCCGGCACCGTGAAGAAGATGAAGCTGACATTGCCAGCGAGCACGCCGGTCACTGCCTCCGGTCCGCTCTTATAGGGCACATGCGCCATGTCGAGATTGGCGGTCTTCTTCAGCATTTCCGCGGCAAGATAGCCGGACGTGGCGATCCCAGCGGAGGAGAAGGTGATCTGCCCAGGCTTGTCGCGCGCGAGCTGCACCAATTCCTTCACCGACTTGGCCGGCAGTTCCGCATTCACCACCAGCAGATTGGGCGCGATCGCGATCATGGCGACCGGCGGTACATCCTTCATCGGGTCGTAGGAGAGATTTTTGAACAGATGCGGACCAACCGAATGCGTCGGGCTTCCGCTCACCAGCAGCGTATAGCCGTCGGGCTCCGCGCGCGCCACCGCCTGCGCGCCGAGATTGCCGCCGGCACCGGGCCGGTTCTCGATCACCACAGGCTGACCAAGCGCGGTCGACAACTCCTCGCCGATCATGCGCGCCAAAATATCGGCAGTCCCGCCCGCACCGAACGATACGATCATGTTGATCGGCCGGGTCGGCCAGGCCTGGGGCGGCGTTTGCGCCTGTGCCGAAACCGCATTCGGCACATCAGCCGCAACCAGCGCAACCAGCGCCGCAATCGCAATACGAATTATCGCATGACGACTTGTCATTGGCGTTCCCTGTCCCTGGCCCGGCGCAACTGGGCGATTAACGCCCTTACGATCATTTACCGTTCTAACCTTGTCTTTGCACCCGCCACCTTGTCAATATCCTCCGTAACGGCGCAAGAAACGGCGCGAGACACGGCCCCTCAGACGCGCATCGATCCGAGAGGAGACGACATGAACACCATAACCCCGCCGCAACCAGCGATTCCGAGCAAGGTCACACTGCCCGAGCATCGCGACGCTTACTACGGCGGCCAGTGGCATGCGCCGAAGGACGGCCGCTATGTCGACACCATCAATCCCGGCACCGGTGAATCGCTCGGCAAGGTCGCCGATTGCGGCGGATCCGACATGGACGCCGCGATCGCTTCGGCGAAGGCCGCGTTCCGCGAATGGCGACGGGTGCCGCCGCTCGAACGCGCGCGCATCCTCAAACGCGTCGCGCAGATCCTGCGCGACAATGCCGGCGAACTCGCCATGATCGATGCGGCGGATTGCGGCAATCCTGTTAAGGAGATGCTTGCCGACGCGCAGATCGCAGCCGCGCAGATCGAGTTTTTCGCGGGGCTGGTCACCGAGGTGAAGGGCGCCTCGATCCCGATGGGCTCCGATATCGTGAATTTCTCGGTGCGCGAGCCGCGCGGAGTGGTCGGGCGCATCATCCCGTTCAATCATCCCTTCATGTTCTGCGCCGGCAAATCCGCCGCGGCGCTGGCGACCGGCAACACCATCGTGGTGAAACCGCCGGAGCAGGCGCCGATGTCGTCGCTGCGGCTCGCCGAATTGTGCGATGGTCTGTTTCCTCCGGGCGTGTTCAACGTCGTGCCCGGCGGCCGGGATGCGGGTGCGCGTCTCTCCGCGCATCCCGACATTGCGATGGTGGCGCTGGTCGGCAGCGTGCCGACCGGGCGCGCGGTGATGAAGGCGGCGGCCGACACGGTAAAGCCGGTGCTGCTCGAACTCGGCGGCAAGAATGCGCTGATCGCCTATCCGGATGCCGATCCCGACGAGGTTGCAGGCGGCGTGGTCGGCGGCATGAACTTCACCTGGTGCGGGCAATCATGCGGCTCGACCAGCCGCGCCTTCGTACACGAGAAAATTTACGACGCCGTGCTTGAGGCCGTGAAGAAGAAGGCGGCCTACTACAAGCCAGGCATCCCGACCGATCCCGCCACCACGATGGGCGCGATTGTCTCGAAGCTGCAATATGACCGCGTGCTATCTTATCTCGAATCCGCAAAGAGCGACGGCGCGCGGCTGATCCATGGCGGCGCGCGGCCGTCCGACCCGAAACTTGCCAAGGGCTTCTTCGTCGAACCCAGCATCTACGCCGATTGCACGCCCGATATGCGGATCGCGCGAGAGGAGATATTCGGCCCGGTGCTTTCGATCTTCAAGTGGTCCGACGAAGCGAAGATGATCGAGCAGGTCAACGCGGTGGAATACGGGCTCACCTGCTCGATCTGGACCAACGACCTCAATGCCGCACACCGCACCGCCATGAATGTCGAAGCCGGTTTCATCTGGGTGAACGAGGTCAGCAAGCATTTCATCGGCACGCCGTTCGGTGGATTCAAGCAGTCCGGCATTGGCCGCGAAGAATGCATCGAGGAGATGTTCGCCTTCACGCAGGAAAAGAACATCCACATCAAACTGAGGGCGCCGAAGGGCTAGGCTCACAGGCGCCGAACAACGCCGCCGGGTTGCGGCACAGCGTGTTGCGCCGGATCTCCGGATCCGGTGTCGCCCTGTAGAGCAGCTCCAGGAGTTGCGTGTCGGTCGGCATCGGCTTGGTATACTGGACGTGCGGCCAGTCGGTGCTCCAGATGGTGCGCTCGGGCGCGGCGGAGGCAATCGCGGCGATGAAGCGCGCCGCGTCGTCCCAGCCTTCGGTCATCGCGGAGACCCGGTCGCCGCCGGAGATCATGATCCACCAGTTCTCGCCGCGCAGGTGATCGAGGAACAGCCTGCAGACTGGCTGGTCCAGTCCACGACTGATGTCGAGATGCCCGAAGTGATCGATCACCAGCGGAATCTCGACCTCCCGCAGCAGCGGAAACAGCCCAAGCCATTCGTCGCCGGCGGCGTGGACCTTCGCGACCCAGCCGAGATCGCGAATCCTGCGGACCGAACGCCGGAAGCTGTCCGGCGTCGGTGCCATGTTGAGCTTCTTCCAAAAATTGAACCGCGCCGCACGCACGCCGCCGTCATGCAGACGCTGCAATTCGCGGTCGTCCACATCGTCGTCGACGATCGCAACGCCGCGATATGCCGGGCCGGCCTTGGCGAGTGCATCAAGCAGCGCGCTATGATCCTTGCCATACACCGTCGACTGCACGATGACGCCATGCGCGAAGCCGATGGCGCGGTGCATCTCGAGCGCGACATCAAAGGTCGCCTCCGGGAACGGCACATAGGCCGAGCCAGACCTCGGCGGATAACGCGCCGGATCGCCGAAGACGTGCAACTGACAGTCCCAGCTTCCCGGCGGCAGCGCCGGTTGCGGCGGTGGGTTATCGGTTCGGAATTTCTGATATTGCATCGGAGTCCCCGCGCCGCCGCGCTGCGCTCTCACGCTTTCACGACACCTGACGGTCGCGGTTGGCCCAGTACGGCGCCCGCAGCGCCTTTTTGTCGATCTTGCCGTTGAACAGTCGCGGCAGCGCGTCGAGAAAATCGATGCTGCGCGGCTTCTTGTAGCTCGCGATCCGCTCGCGGGTGTATTCGATCAGCGCCGCGTCGGTCGCCTGGTTGCCGGGCCGCAGTTGCACGCAGGCCTTCACCGACTCGCCCCACTGGAGATCGGGCACGGCAATGACCGCCACCTCAGCCACTTCGGGGTGGCCGCGCAGTACCTCTTCCACCTCCCAGGAATAGATGTTTTCGCCCCCGGAGATGATCATGTCTTTCTTGCGATCGACGACATAGACATACCCGCCGTCGTCGACAAAACCGAGATCTTGGCTGTACATCCAGCCATCGCGCACGATCTCGGCGGTGAGCGTACTCCTGTTCCAGTAGCCGTTCATCAACGTGGGCGAATGAATGACGATTTCGCCGATCTCTCCCGCCGCGCATTCCGTGCCGTCATCATGAAGAATGCATATCTGGTTACCGAGCAGCGGCTGACCCGCCGAACCGAGCCGCCGGCGGTCGTCGTCAGAGCCATCCAGTTTATGACAATGCGCCTTCAATACTGTGCAGGCCAAGCACTCGGTCATCCCGTAGACCTGCGTGAAAATGGTGCCGAGACGCGCGATCGCGCGCTGCAGCAGCGGCACAGGCATCGGCGCAGACGCGTAGTGGACGCAACGCAGCGCGCTGAAGTCGTACGGCTTGGTATCAAGCTCGTCGAGAACGCGCTGAATCATTACTGGGGCGAAATGCGCGGCGGTTATTTTCTCGCGCGCTATGGTTTCAACGATGTCAACCGGCTCGAAATTTGCTTTCAGAACGATCTGAGCGCCCATCAGGCTGAAATTCATCTGCTCGATTTTGCCGCCAAGATGAAAAAGCGGCATCACTATCAGCGCCCTGTCGGAGGACAGCACGCCGCATTCGTGCGATAGCATCCGCGTGGCTTCGACCATCGCTGCATGGTTGATCATCACGCCTTTCGAGCCGCCGGTCGTACCGCTCGTATACATGATGTAGGCGATATCGGAGGGCTTAGACTGAACCGCGGGGATTTCAGCGGAGGCGGTTGCGAGCACATCATCGTAATTCGTCATGCCGGAAGAGCCGCCCTGCAGCGCGATGCGAACGCGAATACTTGACACTTGGGATGCGACCTCGCCTGCTGATGCGGCAAATTCGTCGGCGAAGATCAGAGCGCTCGGCTGGCAGTCCTGACAAATGGCGGCGAGTTCCTTAGTGGAGAGCCGGCAATTGAGATTGACGGTGATGAAACCGCCCACCTCGCCCGCGCCGAACACCTCAATATATTCGCTACAGTTGCGCGCGAGAATCGCGACGCGTTCCTGCTTGCGCACACCCATCTCCAGCAGCGCATTGGCGAACCGGTACATGCGGGACGCCTGTTCGGCAAAGGTGAAAGTGCGACCCTCGAAGAGGATGGCAGGCTGATCGCCATAGAGCCCCGCGCCTCTTTTGATCAGATCACCGCAAGTCAGTGACATTCAGGCCGTTCCTGAGCTTTGTGCTGGAAAAATACCCGAACAAGGCAAGGCGCGCGATAATCGCACGGTCGGTCGATAACCAATTATAGGAAGGTGCCCGGACAAGCGTCAACAGATCGCGCCCGTTGACGCCAGTTCGAGGAGTGCGGTCTCAACTACTACTCGCACCGCCCGGCGGTTGACAGTGCCGCGCGCGGACGCGAATATCAATAATAGCACGTGTGAACGATAATCGCCCAATAGACGCGCGCACTCGTGCGATGCAGGACCGCGTTTCTCGAAGCGGCCTCCGGTCACGTGGAGATCACTGTGTATTTCGACGAACTGGTCCCAGGCGCTGAGTTTGTCGGTCGCGGACGCACACTGACGGAAACCGACCTCTCAATTGCCTGCATGGTGAGCGGCGACTGGCATCCGATTCATGCCGACGAGACCTATGCAAAGAGCCGCGGGCTGCGCGGACGGCTATTTCAGGGGTCGTTCGGAATCCTCGTGGCGACCGGGCTTGCTACCACGCTGCCACATTTCAGCGACGAAGTGATCGGCGCCACCGGATTGCGGGACTGGAGCTATCGGCTGCCGCTGTTTGTTGGCGACACGATCCATGTCAGAACAAAGATCGTCAGCAAGCGCATGACCTCGGACGGGAAGCGCGCGATCATCGAGCGGTCGCTGTCGCTGATCAACGATCGGTCGGAAATCGTCCAGGATGGCATCGCCGGAACCATGTTGAGGGTGGTGCATAGACAACAGAACGCCTGATGGCGCCGAGACGATCACAAAAACAATCGAAACACCTCGGAGGAAACGCAAGATGAGAACAGGACTGATCTTCAGTACGGTAGCCGCGCTAGTAATCGTGTCCGGGGCGGCACATGGCCAGCAGCCCAAACCGGCCTATCCGACCAAACAAGTGAGGATCGTCGTCCCCTATCCGGCGGGCGGGCCGACCGACATGATTGCGCGCCTGCTCGCGCAAAAGCTCGGCGAGCGGCTGGGCCAAACCTTCTATGTAGAAAATGTCGCAGGCGCGAGCGGAGCGGTTGGTGCCGGTCAGGTGGCGAAGTCAGCGCCCGACGGCGAGAACCTTCTGGTGGTCACCAACGACTTCGCAGTCGCGTCGGTGACGAACAAAGGGCTACCCTACGACCCCGTCAAGAATTTCACCCCGGTCACCATCGTTGCCTCGTCGCCGCAGGTGATCGCGGTCAACCCATCGGTTCCCGCGAAGACCATCAAGGAGCTGGTGGCACTAATCAGTGCCAATCCAGAAAAGTACAACTACGCTGCGCTCGGTATCGGCTTCGGAGCGTTGTCGGCCGAGCGCCTGTTCAAGCTTGGGCTGAAGCAGGACAAGCTATCCCGCATTCCGTTCAACGGTGCGGCGCCGGCCGTCACTTCGACGCTGTCGGGACAGACGCCAATCATCTATATGGGCCTGCCGCCGGTGGCGCCGCATATCAGCTCGGAAAAGCTGCGGCCACTTGCTGTCACCAGCCCTACACGGACCGCCGCTTTTCCGAATATCCAGACCCTGACCGAGCAGGGCTTCCCAAGCCAGGAGTCAGAGCTGCAGATCGGCATGGTGGCACCCGCCAACACGCCAAAGGAGATCGTCTCGCTGTTGCAGAGGGAAATCAGCGAGATCATCAAGCTGCCCGACGTGAAGAAGGCGCTCGAGACCGTGAGCTTCACGCCGGTCGCGAGCACGCCCGAGGACTACGCCAAGGCGATTGACGCTGATATCAGGACCTGGGCCGAGGTCATGAAGGAACTGAATATCCAGCCAAACTAACGCTGCGGTCTGGCAAGGCCAAGCGTGGGTAAACCGACGTCTGGCCTCTGGCGTGACTGTGGCACGAATCGTGCGGCAAGAGACTACGGCATTATGGACAAAGCCCGATGAAGGTGTTGATCACCGGCGGCATGGGCGTGATCGGCTCGGAGGCCAGCCGAAAATTTGTGAAGGAAGGGCACCGCCCTGTCCTGTTCGCTCGCCATCGCGATGACAACCTGATCGCTGATCTCGCCGGCAAAGTCGACATCGAGCTCGGTGACGTGACCGACCTCCCGCGCCTGATGGACGTCGTTGAGCGCAATGGCATTACCCATATCGTCCACGCCGCGGCTTTCGTCGGCGCAGTGTCGCAGGCGAACCCGCCGCTAAGTATCACTGTGAATGTCGGGGGCACTGTGAATGTGCTGGAGGCCGCGCGCATGTTCAATATCCGTCGCGTGGTCTTCACCAGTGCCAAGGGCGTCTATGGGCCACTGACGGGGGATTATGGCTTTCCAACCTACAGGCCGATCCCCGAGGACATGCCGAAAAATCCAAAGCGCATATACGATGCAGCGAAGCAGATGGGCGAGCACCTCTGCCTCTATTACAACGAAGCGATGGGAGTGGACAGCGTCGTGCTGCGCTTCGCGACGACCTACGGCCCGGGCAAGACCGCGCGTCACGGAAAGATGGGCGTGACCAGCCAGATTGTGGAGGCGCCCGCCGGGGGCAAACCCTTTCATATCGCCCAAGGCGGCGACGAGAAGGACGATTTTATTTACAACAAGGACTCCGCACTCGGAATCTACCTTGCCACGATCGCCGACAATCCGAAGAGCCGCGTTTACAATATCGGCAGCGGCATAGGATCTACTTTGCGGGACTTCGAGCGCGCCTTGCGAAAGCATATTCCCGATGCCGATATCAGCGTCGGTCCGGGGCTGAATTTTCTTGGCATGCCTTATCCGCCACATGGCGTGTACGACGTCTCGCGCGCAAAAGCAGAATTAGGTTTCGTCCCCCAATACGACATTGCCGCTGGCGTTTCTGATTATCTCGAGACGCTTCGAATAGAAAAAAGATGACGTGGAACGCGTTTGCCACGACTGCCGCGAGCTTATCCTTTTTTGGGGTACTCCGAATCTGGGATCAGATTCCCGCGCCGCATGGCAAAGAAAGCGCGCGGGCTCACAAAATCGCTTTACTCGCCTGAATACGAGGCATTCTGCGACCTTTTGATCAAGGCTCGCAAGAACCCAACATTCCGTCGCAAAGAAACTAGGACGGCCTCAGTCTTTCGTCGCCAAGATCGAAAGGGGTGAACGTCGCCTCGATGTCATTGAATTCATCAACGGCACACAGGCGCTCGATGCTGATCCGTTGAAACTCTTGCGTGCGCTATTAAAAGAGAAGCCGTGAAGATTAGAGCACCGTTTCCTGCACTCGTGTAAACGATCACTACCGTTCCGGCAGTCAGGGTCGATTGGAGCCGCCAATCGTGGCGTCCACTCAAACCAGAACTTTTGTGAGGTTCGCGCGTTCCTGGCTCAACTTTTCCATTGTAAATTGGTGCGGACGAGTCATCGCCGCCTTATGAGGCTTGTGCTGATATGACGAAACCACCCGCTGTTGAAAGCACAACACGTAGACTCTATCGAACGCGAGACGAAGCGAAGGCTGATATGTTCGATTACGTCGAACGCTTCTACAATCGAAAACACCGACATTCAACGATCGGATATCTGGGCCCTATGGAGTTCGAACGAAAGGCCGGATTGGCTTAAGTGCGTGTCAACGAGACCGTGTGCAGGCCAGGTGCTATTGCCTCTCCGGCTCAAGCCCCAGTTCCTTCGCGATCGACGACGCATACGTGAATTGCCGCTTCAGTACTTCGGCAAGTTCTTCAGGCCCGGCCGGAGCGACATCTTGTCCCGTAAGTTCGATGCGCCGCCTGATCTTGGGATCCGTAAGCACATCCTGCACGTCTTTGGCAATTTTTTTGCGCACCTCAAGTGGCATATTCTGATGTCCAAAGATCGTGACGCTCGTCTCCATTGCCAAAACTGAATAACCTGACTCCGGAATGGAGGGCACATCGTGGATCGCCGGCGAGCGACCGCGGCTGCCGGCCGCAATAACTCTTACTTTGCCGCTTTCGACGAATGGCCGCACTGACGCATATGACGTCAGCAATAACTGGATTCGGTTCTCCGAAAGATCACGTGCGGCGGCACCTAAATCTTTGTAAGGTACCCTTACGCTTTTCAGCTTTTCCTTTCGAATGAGCGCATCGATTGCGAATTCGGGCAGCCCGGTGGCTCCAGCGAGATTGACCGCCGCAGGATTTGCGCGCGCTTTCTCTATGAATTGCGAGACTGACTTCACACCGAGCGCTTCGGGAACTGCTACAACAAGTATGGTATCGGCTACCTTGGCGATTGGAGCAAAATCCCGTTCAAACACATAATCCAACTTCTTGTGTACATAAGGATGAGCGAGGAACGCCGCAGTCGACGTGAAAAACAAGGTATGGTCATCCTTCGCGCTCAGGAAGGCATTGATTGCGATGAGGTTGTCGCCCCCAGCACGATTCTCGACTATCACCGGCTGGCGCCAGCGTGAAGACAACTCATCGCTAATTAGCCTTGCGGCAAGGTCGGTCGCGCTCGCCGGGCCAAACGGAAGAATGAGTCTGACCGCACGTTGCGGCCACTCCTGTGCGGTCGCGTGAGTTGTCGCAACCACCGAGAAAATCGTGACCGCGAGCGCGGCGGAACGCGTGAGTTTGGTTGGATAGAGCATTTCGCTTCCCCTGTGCAATTGCGCAACTGCGACGCTTTTTTTGATTTTGTATTTCACTTCAAGCAGGTCAGCGTCTCGCGCGCATCCAAATTCGCAGCTCCTGTTCGCTAGGCGGACAGGGTGGCAAATGTGCTTGAATGACGGCCCACGTTAGTGGTGCTTAGCGTCCGTCTTCGGAGATTGTGCAATGCTTGAGCTCTATCACGACTGGCGTTCGTTCTGTTCCATCAAGGTGCGCCTCTGTATGGCCGAGAAGGGCCTCACGTGGGAGAGCCGCGTCGTCGATTTGATGAAGCTCGAGCACACCACCCCGGATTACCTGGCGCTCAATCCGAACGGGGTCGTGCCAACCCTTGTGCATGACGGTGTGCCGATTCACGAAAGCACACTGATCAACGAATATCTCGACGAGGTTTTTCCCGAGCCGGCGCTGATGCCGCAAGACCCGGTGGATCGAGCGCGCGCGCGATTTTGGGTGAAATTTGAAGACGATGTGCTGCACCCAGCCATCAGACCTGCAACTTTTGCTTTGATGATGAGTCCCGAACTTGCCGGGCGATCGGATGCTGAACTTGACGAACTCGTTGCTAAACATCCGAACAAAAAGCGTGCGGAAGAATATCGTAAGGCTGCACGCGAAACGGTCGATCCCGCAAAGGTCGAAGCCGCCACGAATACGATCGTGTCGGCGTTGAAGCGGATGGAGCGTCGGCTCGCTGAAGTAGCCTGGCTTGGCGGAGATCGCTTCTCGCTCGCTGACATCGCCGCCGCCCCCTTCATTGATCGATTGGAGGAACTGAACCTCACCGGACTCTGGGATGGCCACCCCGCCATTCGGGACTGGATCAAGCGCACAAAGGCAAGACCCGGATATCGGATCGCGATTCCGGAGGATGATCAGCGTTTTGCAGCGGCTGTGCGCGCGCCGACTGCATAGGAACAGGGCATGGCCGCTCGCAACAAGCTTCCGATTGTGGTCGCCGGTGGTGGAATTGGCGGGCTCGCTTGCTCGCTGGCTCTCGCAAAGCGTGGATTCGATGTTCTTGTCTGCGAGCAGGCGCCGGAATTCGGTCAGGTCGGGGTTGGACTCCAGGTCGCGCCCAATGCGCTGTCGGTGCTGGACGCGCTCGGAGTTGGCTCGCACGCGAAGCGGGACGCGCTTCTGATCGAACGGATGCTGATGGTCGACGCAATCGACGGCCGCGATATATGCGATATCCCCTGCGGGCCGGACTTCGTCGCGCGTTTCGGCAATCCTTATGCAGTGGCGCACCGTGCCGACATCCATGGTGCTCTATTCGATGCCTGCATGCAAAGCACCTTGATCACCCTGCGCACTAAGAGTCGCGTGGCCAGCTACCGTAACCGGGCGGGCAAGGTAGACCTGACCTTGGACAGCGGCGAGACGATCTCGGGCGTGGCCCTGATCGGCGCTGACGGCGTGCGCTCCCGCGTGCGCCAGCAGATGATTGGTGACGGCGATCCCAAACCCGCCGGCGCGGTAATCTACCGCGCGCTGGTTCCCCGCGCGGTCATGCCGCCTGCTCAGCAGAGGCCCTATCCGACCCTTTGGGTCGGGCCCAACGCACATGCGATCTACTATCCCGTGCGCGACTGGTCGGTCTTCAATTTCGGGGTCACGGTCAACGCGCCGGTCGACGACATTTGGGAAGGCGAGACGACGAACGAGCAGCCCCTTGCCGCGTTGCAAGGGTGGTCAGCGCAGGTGACTGAGCTTGTCGCGGCGCAGAAAAGTTTCCAGCGCTACGTAATCCGACATCGGGATCCGATCGACAATTGGACGGACGGCGGAGTCACCCTGCTCGGAGATGCAGCGCATCCGATGGTACAGTATATCGCGCAAGGCGCAGCGATGGCACTGGAGGACGCGATCTGCCTCGCCGAGGAAATATCGCAGCACGAGACCGACATGCCGAAAGCCTTGGCTGCATACCAGACAACTCGCATTGTTCGGACTGCGCGCGTCCAGCTCTCGTCGATTATGCTCGACCGCATTTACCACGTCAAAGGCGTCGAGCGGCTGGCACGGAATTCGATCTTTGAGGGCCGCACCGCACAGGAGTATTATGAGCGTTTGGCTTGGCTGTTCACCGCGCCCGCTTATGTGAAGTAGCCTTTCGCGAGCAGCTCTGGTCCATGGCGGACCGAACCGCGCGCGCTTTCCTCTGCGATAAGCATATGATCCATCGGGAACCGGCTGCTCGCATTATGAGACCGAACAAGCGTCTCCAAACTCTGGAGGAATTTCTTCTGCCAAACAATGGAAGCGAGACATGAAGCTTTGCCGGTTCGACGACAATCGCCTGGGTTTGATCGAAAACGGACACATCGCTGACGTCACCGCAGCAGTGTCGAGCCTTCCACCGCTCTCCTGGCCAGCTCCTCATGGCGATCATCTGATCCGCAACTTTGGCGCCGTTCGCGATCGGATACGGGCCGAGGCCAAAGCTGGCCAAAGGGTACCGCTAGCCGAGGCCCGACTGCTCAGCCCGGTGGCCAACCCCTCCAAAATCATTGCTGCGCCGGTCAATTACGCCGCCCATCTCGCCGAGGCTCGCGCCGACAAGGGCGTGAACTTCGGAAGCGAGATCAAAACCATCGATCACTACGGGCTATTCCTGAAGTCCACGACCTCGGTGAGCGGGACGGACGAAGGCATCCGATTGCCGCCGCTCGACAGGCGAATTGATCACGAGGTTGAGGTCTGCGTCATCATCGGAGATGAGTGTCATTGCGTCGGCGAAGACCGGGCGATGGAGCATGTGTTCGGCTATTGCATCGGCCTTGACATGTCCGTGCGTGGAACCGAGGACCGGAGTTGGCGCAAATCCTACGACACGTTCACCATACTCGGGCCCTGCCTTGTCACCGCCGACGAGGTCCAGGACCCGGCCAATCTCGACCTGTCGATCGAAGTCAACGGCGAACGCCGACAGGCATCTAACACGAGCGCGTTGATTTTCAACATTCCGAAGCTGATCTCATATGCGTCCCATGGATACCGACTCTATCCGGGCGACGTAATCATGACCGGAACCCCGGAAGGCGTCGGCCCTGTCCACACCGGCGATGTGCTGAAGAGTACGGTCACGCATCTCGGAGAGATGACGACACTTGTCCACTAGGCTGTCGTGGTTTTTGCAATTCCTTCGGCTATCTTTGCCGCGGTCGCTTTCAGCATCGGCGCATACTTGGTGACGACGTCCTGGGCCGCCATGGCGGAGGAAATATAGGTGATCGCAATCGCGCAGCGCGCCGTGCCTGCGACGAGCACGGGGACGGCGATACTCCCGGTCTCCGGCATGAACCCCCGCTCTCGCAACGCATAGCCCGCCTCACGAACCTTGTTGAGAAGTTGGTGGACGGCTTTCGGCTCACGGGCGATGTTGTCATCCGGATGTTTGCTTCGTTTCAACCGCAGGATCACGCCATCGACGACATTGTCTGGCTGGTGCGCCAGGTAAGCGCGTCCGCAGGCCGTGATCAGCATTGGGATACGAAGGCCGACCAGCGCTCGGTCAATGGTCCAGGGACTTAGCCGACGTGTGGTCCTTCGCATAATCATGGTGTCATCGAAAAACGCGAATAGATCTGTGGGCCAGATCACCTTCTTCTGAAGTTCGTCTAGCAGCGGCCCGGCAACGTCGGAAATCCACGAATCTTCCTGGAATCCCTCGCTGAGATGCCGGACCATAGGCGTCAAACGGTAGGACTCAATCTCGGAATCATTTGAGATATAACCCTCAGTTTGTAGCGTTCTCAGAATGCGGTATAAGGCAGCTCGTGAAATGCCGGTCGAGCGGTGCAGTTCACGTATCGTCGCACCGTTCTCTACGTTCAGCTGCCTTAGAACAGTCAGCGCGCGAACGACGCTCCTGACATCCCCGGACGATCGGGAATTCACCCTTTCTCTCAACCGCGCCTCCCTCATTTTTTACTGTTCGCTAGGCGGACAGAGGACGTTGCGCGCCTTGTAACACCCTGATCGCCCCTCAATCATTTAAAAAAACAAGTAGCCTTGGGAGAGAAGCACGAAGGCAAATCGTCGAAAGCTGCTCGCGCGAAGGCACGAATTGAAGCCGTGATGCGATTTGCATTTTCGGGAAAAGTCGTTTCGATACTCTGCCTCAGAAGCTGGCTAAAGATGGCTGGTCAGAATTTCTAGGCGCGTTCAAGTCGGGGTGCATTGTAGCCGGTATCGGGGCGCGGATCGGCATAGAGCACCAATCGCAGTTGCGAGAGTGTCAGCCTCAAACGACCCGGGGTTCATGGCTCGCGTTACCAATCACGTCAAGCAGTCGCCGCTTCGTGGGATCGGATATGCGGGATGTTTTGCGACGACATCGACGACTCCGTCTGTATATTGACGCACACGTCAACGCGCGTTAATCTTTGGCCATAGGGAGAAAACATGACCCCGCGATTTCCGATCGCCGGCGTGAACTATCGTTCCGGAGAAGAACGACAACGCCATCTCCAGAGCGGTGCCTGGCTGCCGATCACCGCAGGTGATTCGCTGCGTGAAGCCGCACGCGAAGTTCCGGACAAACCCGCCGTCATCGCCGAAGACGGCATTTACAGCTTCAGCGAACTCAACACCTTAACGGAATCGCTCGCGGCCGGTCTGATCGAGGCCGGCCTTCGCCCAGGGGACCGGGCAGTCTTTCAGATCGGCGCGGTAAAGGAATTGTTCGTTGCGCTGTTCGCCTGCTTCAAGGCCGGCATCGTACCGCTTTGCACGCTGCCGCAATACCGCGAGATCGAAATCAAGTCACTCGGGGAGCGCTCTGGCGCCAACGCCTATTTCGTGCAGGGCGACGTTTCGGCAAGCTTCAATCAATTGGGCTTCGCGCGGGCGATGGTGCAGGCGATGCCGTTGGTCAAGCATCTGTTAGTAACGCGCGGCGACGCGGCGGACGCGCTTTCGATCGAGGCGCTCGCGCGGAAATACGACGCCGAAACCGCGCGCGAGATCGTGCGCCCGCACGACCCCTCGCCCGACGACGTAATCATGTTTCAGCTCTCCGGTGGCTCGACAGGCTTGCCAAAAATCATCCCTCGCTTCCATTCCGAATATCTCGGCTCGGCGCTCTGGCTCGCAAAGGCATACGAGCTTGACGAAAACGATATCGGGATGTGGGCGCTGCCTCTCATCCACAATGCCGGCATGCTTTTCATCGTGATTCCGACCGCGGTATCGCGGCGGACCAATGTCATACTCGGCTCGTTCGACGTGGAAAAATTCCTTGCCGCTATTCCGCGCCACAAGGTGACTTTCACCGGAAGCATCGGCCCGGTTGCGCCACGCGTTATGGAGTACGCTCACATCGACGATCACGACCTTTCCTCGCTTCGGCAGTTCTTCACGCTATCGCGCGCCGACGCACTGGAGGCGCACGTCGGCATCGTCTCCGGCAACATGTTCGGTATCACCGAGGGGCTTCTGACAGCCTCCGCTCCGAGCGACCCGCAAGAGGCTCGGCACCGTGGCTGCGGACGAGCGACCTCTCCGGGCGATGAGATCCGGCTGCTCAAACCGGAGTCGGAGGAACAAGTCGCTTTCGGCGAAGTCGGCGAACTGGCCTTCCGCGGCCCGAGCACGCTGGTCGGCTATTTCGCTGACCCGAAAGCAAACGAAGCTGCCTTCACCTCAGATGGCTTCTTTCGTACCGGCGATCTGCTTCGCGCTTTCGAGGTGAACGGCGTCGTCGGCTATACGTTCGAAGGCCGGATCAAGGACAATATCAACCGTGGCGGCGAAAAGATCGGCGCCGAGGAGTTGGAAAATCTGATCGCCGCGCATCCCGACGTGCTCGATTCTCGCGTCGTCGCGATGCCCGACAAAATCTATGGCGAGAAAGTCTGCGCCTATGTCGTGCCAAAGCCGGGCTGTACCGTGCCGAACGTGAAATCTCTCGGCGAATTCCTGCTTAAGGCCGGCATCGCCAAATATAAGCTGCCAGAGCGAATCGAAACTATCGCCGCCTTCCCGGTAACCCGCGTCGGCAAGGTCGACAAAGCTGCGATGCGCGCTGATATCGCGAAGAAACTGGCCGACGAGGAAGCGCTGACACCGCCACGAGAGCGGAAAGAGGCATGAGCAAGCCGCTCAAGATCGCGGTGGTTGGCGGCGGGCCCGCGGGCCTGCTGTTTGCAAAGCTCGTCGTGAGCCAGCATCCAGGTTACCGCATCGATGTATTCGAGCAGAACCCCTCAAGCGCTACGTATGGCTTTGGCATCGTGCTCGCTGACGTGGCGCTCGACTTTCTAAACTCGGTCGATCCGAAGCTACATGCCGACCTGATCGAAACCGCCGAGAAACAGGACACGATCACCCTCTATCATCGCCGCACCGCTGTGCCGATCCGCGGCAATGTGTTTCTCGGCATCCCGCGCGTGCGTCTTCTCAATATCATGCAGGCGCATGCGGCTGGCGAAGGCGTCAACATCGTCTATTCGAAGCGACTTGACAGCCTCGACGACCTCTCTGGCTACGACCTGACCGTCGGCGCCGACGGTGTCAACAGCACGATCCGCAACGCCCTGCAGCACGAATTCCAGGCGGTCGTCGAGCCACGTGTCAACAAATGGGCCTGGTATGGCACCCGCCACCGCTTCGACAGCGTTGAGCTGATCTTTGAGCAGACCCCGTTCGGCATCTTCATTGCGCATAGCTACCGCTATGCGCCGGACCACGGCACCTTCGTGATCGAATGCCATCCCGACACTTGGAAGCGTGCCGGCCTTGACGCGAAAAGCGACGACGAAAGCCGTCGCTTCTGCGGCGAGATTTTCGCGAGATATCTCGACGGCGAGGAACTGATCTCCAACCGCTCGCTCTGGTTCAATCCGAGTTTCGTGACCTCGAAGCGATGGTTCTCCAGCAACGTGGTGTTGATCGGCGACGCGCTGAAAACTGTGCACCCCTCGATCGGCTCCGGCACCCGAATGGCCTTTGAGGACGCGGTGGCGCTCGCCAAAGCAGTAAATGAAAGCGGCGGCGATGTCGCAGCTAGCCTGACCGAATTCGAGCGGGCGCGACGGCCCTCAGCCGATGGCTTTCAGGACGCTGCCATGCGCTCGATCCTCTGGTACGAGACCGCCGACACGCGCCAGCACCTAACGCCGCTCGAATTTGCGTTCAGCTACATGATGCGAACCGGCAAGGTGAATCTGGAGCGGCTTCGCCGGATCGATCCGGACTTCCTCGCTGCCTACGAAGTAGAGGCCGCGTCCCGCACCGGTGCGGCCTAATTAACCGCAGAGCGATAAACCTCGAGCTTCTGTCGCAATTCGACGGGGATTTCGATTGAGCGGTGTTCGCTGCGCGACAGCATGATCGGCGTAAGCTTTGAGACATAGATGTCGTGCGGCGTCTCGGTCGTGGACCGGCCGGTGATCTCGACGTCGAAGGTTCGCGTGCGGATATCGGTCACGCGGCAGATCATGTCGAAGACCTGCTCGGTCACCAGCATGTTACGGAATTCGAAGGTCAGCGCCTTGATCGGAGAATCGAAGCCGACCCGTTTCATTTCCTGAAACATCGGGCCGCCCAGCATCGCTTGCAAAAACCACTGATAGGCCGACAGCGAATATTCGGAGAAGACTGGCGTATAGACCACGCCCGCCGGATCGCATTCGCCGAATTTCACTCGCCGCCGGACCGTAACCGGCAAGATCGAGATTATCTTCTCCGAATAGTCCAGATCCTTGAAATCCAACTCTCGCCCTCCCTCAAAAATTGCTTCCGGATAACAGCCTGCGGCAACCAAAGCCATCGACATTCGCTGCCCGGAACGATATTGTCAGTTATTCAACGATAGCGACGAAACGCTGCGAAGCTATGGGAGGATGCGAAATGAGGACGACAACTTCGATCTTTGCTGGGCTGGCTTTTTCCGCCCTGTTGACACTGGGCGCTCATGCGCAGGAGCCGGTGCGTCTCGGATTCCTATCGTCGCTGAGCGGCACTTTCGGCGTGCTTGGCGCCGAACAGAAGCGCGGTCTCGATCTCGCGCTCGAACATCTCGGCAACAAGCTCGGCGGCCGTCCGATAACGCTGATCGAGGTCGACGACAAGTCCAACCCGGTCGAGGCCGCCGATCTCGCCAACAAGCTGGTCGAGCGCGACAAGGTTCAAGTGGTGACCGGGCTCGTGGTCTCCAACTCGATGCTGGCCGCCATCGATCCGCTCCTGAAAAACAATGTGTTCGTGGTCGGAGCCAATGCCGGGCCCTCGCAGCTTGCCGGCGAGAAGTGCAACCAGAACCTGTTCGTCGTGGCCTTCGCGAACGAACAATGGGGAACCGGCCTTGCCGATTATCTGAATCGAACGGGCGTGAAGCGCATGATGTTCCTCGGCATGGACTATCAGGCCGGCTGGGACCATGCGAAGTCGGTCGCTAAGAACTTCAAGGGGGAAAATCTCGGCGAGATCTATACCCCGCTGACGCAACTGGACTTTTCCTCCGTGTTCACACAGGTGCGCGCCGCAAAGCCCGATGCCATCTATGCCTTCTATGTCGGCGGCGCCGCGGTGCCCTTCATGAAGCAGTGGAAACAATCCGGCCTCGACAAGACCGTGAAGCTCTATTCGATGGGCGCCATCGCCGATTCCATGCTGCTGCCAGCGATCGGCGAAGCCGCGCTCGGGCTCGAGACGGCCTATAGCTGGAATCCGGAAATGAAGACGCCGGGCAACGAGCGCTTCGTCACCGACTTCCGGAAAAAACATAACCGCAATCCGACGCAATTCGCGATGTTCCAATATGACGCCATCCTCTTGCTCGACGCCGCGCTGAAGGAAGCAGGCCCGGAAAATCCGGACAAGTTCCGCGCCGCTTTGAAAAAGGCCGACTTCAAATCGCTGCGCGGAAATTTCAAGTTCAACAACAACAATTTCCCGATCCAGGACATCATCCTGCAGCGGGTCGAGAAGACCGATGATGGGAAATTTGACGTGAAATTCCTCGAAGTCATCAAGAAAGACGTGAAAGATCCCCATCACGGATCCTGCCCGCTCAAAGGCTGAGCGCAATCCAGCAAGCGCGGCAGGCCACCATGTCGACCGCCTTCCTTGCGGAGCAATCCTTCAACGCTCTGCAACTCGGGCTGATGCTTTTCCTGATGGCGGTCGGCGTCACGCTCGCCTTTGGAACCATGCGCCTGATCAATCTGGCGCATGGTTCCTTTTTTATGCTGGGGGCATATTTCTACGCATGGATCATCGGCTCGACCGATAGCGGCCTTGCCGCCGGCATCGGCGCGCTGCTTCTGCTGGCAATCGTCGCGTTCGCGATCGAGCGCATCGTCATACGCCCGCTCTATCTGCGCGACCATCTGGAGCAAGTGCTCGCGACCTTCGGACTGATCCTCATCTTCAACGATGCAGTAATGATGATCTGGGGCCGCGATCCACTCTATACTCCCCTGCCCGATTTTCTGTCCGGCCACGTTATGCTGGGCGATATCGCCTATCCGACCTATCGCCTGATCATCACCGCGGTCGCGATCGCGATCGGCCTTGCGCTCTGGTACCTAGTTGCGCGCACGCGCACCGGCGGGCTCATTCGCGCCTCGGCCGACAACCGTGCGGTGGTGCAGGCTCTGGGCGCCAATGTCGACACGCTCGGCGCTGGCGTGTTCGCTCTGGTAGCGTTGCTCGCTGGCATCGCCGGTATCATGACCGCGCCGCTGATCGCGGTCACTTCCGGCATGGGCGACGCCGTGCTGATCCAGTCGCTGGTGGTGGTGATTATCGGCGGGCTCGGCTCGATCCAGGGTGCGCTGATCGGCGCGCTGCTGGTCGCCTTCGTCGATGTGTTCGGCCGCACCTATCTGCCACTCGCCTTCGGCAATACCACAGGCTTTGCGCTCGCCAATATGTCGATCTATCTGTTGATGGCGGTGACGCTGGTCTGGCGGCCGCTCGGTATTTTCGGGAAAGCCCGATGACCGACACCGCGCTCCGAAATCGCATCCTGATCGTCCTCGCCTCTGCCGTGCTGGTGGCCGCTCTGGTGGTTTTCGGCGACCAGACGACGCTGCGTTTCGCCAGCCGCGTTGCGATCTACGCGCTTGCCGCTGTCGCGGTCGATATCGTGCTGGGCTATGCAGGCCTCGTCAGCATGGGGCATGCCGCCTTTTTCGGGATCAGCGCTTATGTCACCGGCGCGCTGGCGCTCGCAGGCTATAAGGAAGCTTTGCTGGTGTGGCCGGTTGCGATCGCTGCCGCGACGCTCGCGGCACTCATCATCGGCGCGCTCGCGCTGCGAACCAGCGGCGTCTATTTCATCATGATCACGCTCGCTTTTGCGCAGATGTTCTTCTACGGCGCCAATGCGGTGCCAGGCCTCGGCGGCGCCGACGGCTTCCGGTTGCCGGCGCGCTCGACCTTAGCGGGATTGTCGATCGACGACCCGCGCATCTTCTTTCTCGTCTGCGTCCTGATCCTCGCCGCCATTCTGCTATTTGCGCGCCGCGCCGCGGGCGCTGCCTTCGGCTCCGCGTTGCGTGCCGCGCGCGACGACGAGACGCGCGCGGCGGCGTCCGGCATCGGCTCCTATCGGCTGCGGCTCGTGGCTTTCGCCGTATCGGGTGCGATTGCCGGCCTTGCCGGTGTGCTGTCCGCCAATCTAACCCTTTATATAGCCCCGTCCTCGACCTTGAGCTGGCATCTCTCCGCCGAATTTCTGGTGATGGTGATCCTCGGCATGACCGGCACACTTTATGGCGCGGTGGTCGGCGCCGCCCTGTTCCTGCTGCTGATTGAGACTATTTCGCATTACACCGATTTCTGGGCGTTCTATGTCGGCATCGCGGTGATCGCGCGCGTGCTGTTGGTGCGCGACGGATTACTGGCGAAGCTTCAACAGAGGCTCGCCCTATGAGCGCACCCCTCCTCACCACCCGCGGTGTGACCAAGCGCTTCGGCGGGCTGGTGGTCTCGGAGAATGTCTCGCTTGACGTCATGCCGCGCGAATTGCACGCCATCATCGGCCCGAACGGAGCCGGCAAGACGACGCTCCTCAACCAGATCGGTGGCCAGCTCATTCCCAATGCCGGAACTATCGTGTTCGACGGTATCGACGTCACCACCTTACCGGTCGAGCAGCGCACCCGGCTTGGCATCGGGCGCACCTTCCAGGTGCCGCGCATCTTCGGAAGCTTCGCGGCCATCGACAATCCGGCACTCGGCGCACTAGGGCGGGCGGCCGGTCTGTTCGGGCTCTGGACACCCCTTCGCGCAAGGGCCGGCCTGTCGAGCGAAGCTGGCGACGCGCTCGGCGCGGTCGCGCTGTCCGAACGCGCGGCGGCATCATCCGAAACCCTTTCGCATGGCGACCGGCGGCTCCTTGAAATCGCCACCGCCCTTGCCGGCAGGCCGCGCTTGCTGCTGCTCGACGAGCCGATGGCCGGGCTCGGCCGCGACGAATCGCTTCGCATGTCGGCGCTTCTGAAAACGCTGAAGGGCGACGCCGCCATCCTGATGGTCGAGCATGACATGGACGCCGTGTTCTCGCTCGCCGACACCGTAACCGTGCTGGCGCATGGCCGGGTGATCGCTTCAGGCAAGCCGGAAGCGATCCGCAGCGACCCTATCGTACGCGCCTCCTATCTCGGGGAGGACACGGATGCCTGAACCGCTGCTCGAATTGAAATCGCTTGCCGGCGGCTACGGCGCAATCGACGTACTGTTCGACGTGGATCTGTCGATCGCCGAAGGCGAGGTGGTCGCACTCTGCGGACGCAATGGTATGGGAAAGACCTCCACCATCCGCGCCATCCTCGGCGCGTTGGCCCATCGCGGCGGCGATATCCGTTTTGCCGGGCGCTCGATCGTCGGCCTGCCACCGCACAAGATTGCACGGCTCGGTATCGGGCTCGTGCCGGAAGGCCGCCAGCTTTTCCCGAGCCTTTCCGTGCGCGAAAATCTTGAGGTAATGGCCCGCGTGAGCGCATCATCCGTAGCCAAACCCTGGACACTCGCCCGGGCGCTCGAGCTGTTCCCGCGCCTGAACGAAATGCTCGACCGCCCGGCCTGGCAGACTTCGGGCGGTGAACAACAGATGGTCGCCATCGCGCGCGCACTCATGATCAATCCGAAGCTTCTGATCCTGGACGAGGCGACCGAGGGCCTCGCGCCTCTGATCCGCCAGCAGATCTGGCAAACCTTGGACCGGCTCAAAACCGAAGGCCTGTCGCTACTCGTGGTCGACAAGAATTTGCGGGCGCTCAGCAGGATCGCTGACTCATGCTATGTGCTGGAACGCGGCCGTACGGTCTGGCGCGGCAGCGGCGCCGAACTTGCTTCGGAGCGCGTAAACGTCGAACGTATGCTGACGGTCTGATCGGAAATACACATGGCTACGTCTCCTCGCAAAAAGGCATCGGTGAAGACGGGTCCGGTGAAAGTACCGCGCGGCACGTCTCCGCAACCGGGCCGCAAATCAGGCGTTCGCAAGGACGTGCTCTCGTCTGAGGTGCTGGATCGCGCCGTCGGGCTGTTCGCCGAACGCGGCTTTGCCGGAACGAGCCTCAAGGACGTGGCCGATGCAGTCGGCCTGAGCCGGCCCGCAATCTATTATTATTTCCCAAGTAAGGATGCGCTTCTGGAGGAATTGCTCGCCGGCGTCACAGTTTCCGCCGCGCGCATCCTCGAGAACGTTGAAAAACGCAACGATCTTTCACCGATCGATAAGATCGGCGCAGCCGCCAACGCGCTCGTCATGTGGGTCACTGACCGCCGGCTGCATTTCATCGCCATTGACCGCAGCGAGAACGAGTTGCCGCCGGCAATCCTCGCCCGCCATAACGACGCCAAACGCCGCGTTCTGTCCGGCATGACGCGGCTGATAGACGAAGCCATTGCCGCGGGAGAAGCGCGCGCCGTCGATAGCCGCATCGTTGCGTTCTCTATCATCGGCATGTGCAACTGGACGGCCTGGTGGTTTGCGCCGGACGGAGAACTGCCCGCCTCTGCCGTCGCCGAGCGTATGGCCGACCTTGCGATCCACAGTGTGAAGCGCGCGCGCGGCAGCAATGGAAAGTCAGGCGATATTCGCACCCTGACTGACGAAATCCGCGATATCCTGGGGCTGATCGACCGCGGCGCCGGTTGACTATATGTTTCGTCAAAAGTGTCAGTGAATTGACATTTATGTCAAAGCGCCCGATATTGTTGCCAATTAGAGAGGCCCGGGAGGACCAGAGAGATGACCGAGACCCCCTCGCTAGCCGGACGAATGGCGCTGCATGGCGTCGATCACACCGCGCGCCCGACCTGGAAGCTGCGCGAAACCGTGGAATTCTATCGCGACATTCTCGGCCTTCCTCTCGTTCATGCAATTACCGCCAAAGGCTGGGGTCGCGAGAGGGAAGAGCACGCCGATTTCATCCACTTCTTCTTCGATAGCGGCAACGAGAGCTGCATCGCCTTCTTCTATTACATCGGCACACAACAACCGCCTGAACTCGTCGTGCCAAAGGGCTATATGGCGATGGCGAACCACACCGCCTGGCGCGTCGAGACAGAAGACCAATTGCTCGTGTGGCAGAAGCGGCTGGAAGAAAAAGGCGTGCGTGTCAGCCAGTTCGTGAAACACGAAATCCTCGAATCGATCTATTTCCGCGATCCGAATTTCTATCCACTGGAAATCACCCGCTCGCTGCGCGACATGGAAGCGCTCGATGCGGTCGATGCCGAAATGACGATTGCCGCTGCGCTCACACTGGAAGATTCCAAAGGTTGGACCAACATCGAGCAATTATGGCGCGCGAAAGCTGACTTCGTGCGAAAGCGTCAGCGTGAGGCGGAGACGCGGGCGGCATCATGAGCGGCTTTTATGTTCTTGATGTTGCGGAATTCGATCCGCTCATTCGTGCTGCCGAAACGCACAAGGATTGCCGCGTGCATCCGCCGGTCGCCGGCTATCGCTATGTCGAGTTCGACGGCGAAATCGAGATTTCGCGAGATTCGACAGGGCTTGGCGAAGCGGTGTGGTTCGGCTGTCTGACTGGCGGACTGAACGGCAAGATTGCAAGCTTCACATCACAGGCCATCAAGTTAGCGCCGACCAACGAGCCGGTGCTGGGCGTACACGACACCCGGGGCTGAGGCCTTATCCCGCAAACGTCGCTTTCACCCATTCCACGATCGCCTTCGCCGCACCGACCCGTCCCGGCTCCTCGCCTTTTTCGAGCGCACGACCGTGATGATCACCGCGGAAGCGTTGACGGATTTTCTGAGCCGACGCGATCGTATCGAAGATCGCCGCGCAATCGGCCGGAAATACCGTGTTGTCGCCGGTGTAGTCGATCAACAAGCACGGCTGTTGCACGGCCTTTGCGGTCTCAAACAAATTGGCCCGCGATGAATGACCCGACCAAGTCGAGAGCCAAGCTTCCGGCGTACAAAAGCGGGCAAAGCCGACCGCACCATAATTGGTCGCGAACGGGTCCTTTCCCCAGACCGAGCCAAGCTTGCGGTCGGACGGATCGAGCGTAGGATCCCAGCAGCGCAAATCTGCGTCGGTGCGCCAAATCGTCATCACCGACGTATGCGCGCCCCTACGTCGATCGGTGGCGGAGCCCGAGATCTTGGCGAGTTTGCGCGCCGACAAGCGCTCCTCGATCATCGAGCGCGCGGTCCCGTCGAGTCGCGCGACACGGTCGGACTGAGCCTCACGAAACCGCGCAATGAAGTCCGGCAAATATCTCGATCCCTCCGGCCCCTCGCGATAGCCATTCTTCGGATCGAGAAGATCGAACCTGGGCTCGACCGACAGCGCATCGCGTTCATTTGCCACGGATGGGTCGATACATCTCAACAAAATCTGCCCCTGCCCCGGATGCGGCGAGACGAACACGATGCCGTCAGCGGTCGGCATAGAAACTTCCATCAATCCGCTTGGCCGTCCACCCGGGGTCTTTTCCAGGCGTTTGCCCGCATCCAGAAGTGACTGCTGATTGTAGAAGGCATAGAGACTCGCACCGCCCGAGTTGCCAATCAGGATGATCCGCTTGAAACCCGCCTCTTTCAAAAAATTCAGACCAGCGGCGACATCGAGCAAGGCGATCTCGTGTTCGAGCCGCATATCGTTGCCGACCGAACGCGCGGTCTGCGTAAACACTGCGTAGCCCGCGGAGACGAGGTCCGGCACGAGATAATGCGTCGCCAGAAATTCGCGCGGATGCATAATGCAGAGCACTGTGTCGGCGAATTGTTTGGCATAAAGGAAGCCATTGACCGCGGCGCCGTCCTGCGTTTGCAGCGGGTGCACGCTGACTGCCACGTCCGCCGGTAGCCCGGTCATAGTCCAACTGGCATTGCGGAAGCCGGCAGTCGCCTCGGTACGTGACATGCTTTTAGCGCCTCAATCGTCGTTATAGTCTGATAATAGACACTATAGTTGAACGACAAAAATGTCGAGCTGACCGAAAGCCGGCAGATCGGGGCCACTCCAAGGCCGATCCCGGGCGTAGATGCAGAGAGTGTTTTGTTCTTGGTCCGGTAGCTGCCAAATCCGGCACGGGATCAGCATTTTGACGGCGAGTAGCGGCGTGAGGCCGAAATGCGTGCTTGGCGAGCCGTCGCCTGTGCCGGTTCATCCATTACAGTCGCCCGCAAAGGACGGACATTTCGCTGCCTGGGAGCAGCCGGAGCTGCAACCGATTTCCTTGTCTGGCAAAGTCGGCGCTGAATGCGTCTCCTGAAATCTCGATTATGATTCTGCGCTGGATAACGTGATCCTTGAGCAAACATCCGATTTTGGTCATTTTCTAACCAAGTGAAATGTCGGCTAAAGTTCACTCAAATCGTCAGGCACCTTTCCGAATGACTTAATAACTTCGGCAGGCGCGAAATCGCCGGTATCGGGATCTCCGCTCCGCTTAAAAGCAAGCGCTCCAACAAATTCCGGCTTGCGCGCCAGGAACTCAGCCGCGTGAACTGCAGCGTACTCGCTCTGGCACTCCTGCGCCTGACCTGCCGCAGGCCCGTCAGGCGTTTCAAAAAAAGGGAGCGCAACGTAGTAGGTAACAGCCATTTCGCCTGTCCAAACGTGCCGCGTCTGGCCTGCCCCGATCGAGTGGTCCGGTTGGGATGTTAGTTTAGGGTTGCGCGCCCTGCTTGGCTTTCGCTGAGGTAAACGATGTGGTCTTGAAGCTGACAGATTTACTTTAATTGGACGCCAATTCTGTGTGAAGACGCTTGCAGAGCAATATTCGTCCTCCTCGAGCATGTTCCGAAGCCATCATTTCTATTAGTTCTTCCAGACACACCCTAATCCTC
>CAZIKZ010000002.1:12316-40594 GCA_964539845.1 uncultured Hyphomicrobiales bacterium | reverse complement strand
GCCGCCTCCCCCGATGTAGATGCCGCGCGTTCCCTCCGGCAATCCGAAATACGTACTCTCGTCCGCCACGCGGACATGCGCCGCGGAGGCCGTTTCGAAGCCACCGCCCAGCGTCGCCCCATGCAGCGCAGCGACAAAGGGGATGTTGCCGCGCGCGATCAACTCCTGAAAGGTGCCGCGCGAAAACGGAAATGGCAGCTTCCGGATCTCAGAATCGGTCCAGTTCTTTGCAGCCCACGCAAGGTCAAGCCCGGCACAGAAATTCTCGCCATGGCCGAACAATACCCCGCACTTGGCCTCTTCACCGGCGCGCAGGACCGCCTGCATCATCTGCTTCATGAGCTCGGGGCTCAGAGCGTTTCGCTTGTCCGGCCTGTTCAATCCGATCAGCGCGATCTCTCCGCGCAATTCATATGTGACGAGATCATCACCGTTCACTTGAGTTCTCCAATCCGGCCTCGCGCCAGACAGGCGCGCCACATGTCCGTGTAATTGTTGAGGAATCAACTATCTCTGTCAAGCGCACGCTTACGCCTGGAAGAAGACGATGCCTCGCTCGCCTTTCTGTCATGGAAATCAAGGAGCTTATCCAGTGCGGAATGTAAATTCTTCAATTCGGTCTGGCTCAGGCAGTACGCAACTTGAACCTGCACCGCCTCACGCAGGGGCAGCACCTTGTCGTGCAGTGATTTTCCCTTGGCAGTGATCATCAACCCCACGCTTCTGCGATCGTTCTCGTCGGGGACACGGCGGATCAAACCGCGGTCGGCCAGCCGCTGAAGCGCCCGGCTGATTTCGGCCCGATCCACGAAAAGCCGCTGCCGCAGACGACTCGCCGTCGCAGGCGAACTCGTATAGAGCAGGGAAAGGACACGCCAATCCGCCAAGGTCAGACCGAATTTTTCCGCGAGCTGAGGCGCGTATTGCCGGTCAAAGATCTTGCGCAGCCGTCCGATCTTGTAGGTCAGAAACACCTCTGTGACGGGGCCGGGCTCGGTCGCGCGTCTTCGCTCATTTCCCGCTTTCACTTTACGCATTGCGTTGATGCTCTTGATCGCGTTGCATTCGGCGTGTTTGACCACATCCTTATTTGCGCCGACCAATTTCCTCAAGGCCGGCCTTGAGCGCTGTATCATGCTCCCAGGCGCATTGACTTGAGCCTGTATAGGTCCTTGCAGCCTGTTTTTGCCGGCGCGCGTGCGTTCGGACGCGCATGGGTCCCGTGCGTGGTAGAGCAACACTATGAGACGAAAGTCTCTAGCCGCGTTTTGGCTCCGGGTGGATGAACGTCCAGGGGCTCGCTTCTTCACCACGGCCCACCACGATCTCAATCAGGAACGGCGCATCCTGCGCCAGCGCATATTCAAGAGGCGCTCGTAGCTCAGACGGCGATGTCACCCGCCTCGCCTCGACACCAAAGGACTCCGCCAATTTGACGAAATCCGGATTGTGCAATTCCGCGCCGACGACTCGGCCACGGAAGCGCGTCTGCTGATCACGCAACACATTCGCGTAGGAGCCGTTATTGATGACAATGACCACGCAGTTGATCTTGTACTGCACAGCCGTCGCAAGTTCCTGGACGGCGAACATGAATCCGCCGTCACCACAGACCGAAACCACCGGCTTATCCGGCTTGGCGACCTTGACTCCAAGCGCCGTGCCGAGGCCGCTGCCGAGCGTCCCCTGATATCCGGAGGTAATGTAGGTGCGTGTGTGGTACACGGGAAAACCGAACCACGAGGCGAAGCCGACCTGAGAGAGATCGTCCACGAAGATGCCATCATCGGGCAGCACGTCACGAATGACCTGAAGATAACCGATCTGCGGCTGCACGCTCTCAATCTCACGGACCGCTTTTTCCTTGGCCATGCGAGTGAGTTCGCGCCGCCGCGAGGACTGAACGCCGCGCTTGCGCATCGCCTCTGCCAAGGCGGCTGTCGCAGCGACCGAGTCCGCGATAATCGACACGTCGGATGGGTAACGGCGCATTTCCGCGGGATCGATGTCTATCCGGATCGTCTTTAGATTCCTGGGCCTTTGCTTCCAGCGCCACTCGACGAGCTCCAGTCGCGTGCCGATTGCAATGACGAGATCGGTGTCGGGCCACAGGTGAAAGCCCGATGCGATATTGAGCGAAAGATCATGCGCTTCGGTGACGACACCGCGTCCGTTACGCAGCGCGACCACCGGCGCATCGAGCATTTCTGCAAGTTTGAGAACGTGGCCGCCGGCGTCGACCGCTCCTCCTCCGACCATGATCATCGGTGCGCGTGCGTCCCTGATCATGGCGACGGCCTGATCGATGCGCTGCGGATCGAGCGGAGATTGCGGCAGATCCGGCAAAGGTCCGACGGGGCTGACTTCGGCGACCTCGGAGAATTGGTCCCAGAACATTTCCAGCGCGGCGGGCCCGGGCCGCCCGGAGCGCATCTGCTGAAAGGCTTGTGCAACGAGGCTTGGTGCCGCCGCCGCGTGTTCTATGCGCTCGGCCCACTTCGTGATCTGGCGCAGGGTGGACAATTGATCGCGCATCTCGTGCAGATGCCCGCGACCACGTCCAAAGAAAGCGCTGGGCACTTGCCCGGTCAGGCACAGGACCGGGGCATTGCAACCATACGCGGTCAAAAGAGCCGCAGATGCATTGAGCATTCCAGGGCCCGGAACTACGGCATAGACGCCCGGACGGCCGCTGGCGCGGGCATAACCAAGCGCCATATAGGCGCAACCCTGCTCATGCCGCGCTCCGATCACCCGCACGTCATGCTCAAGGAGCGCGTCGAAGAGACCGTAAATCTGCGCGCCCGGCAGACCGAACACCACCTCAGTCCCATTGAGAATCAGCTCGGAAACAATGGCTTGCCCACCGGTCATCTGCGGCATCGAATACGGCTCCTCGATTATTCAGAAGCGACGAGCCGTGCCTCGTGCTCGCTCACTCGCGGGGATGCGATGCTAAATACACTGATATGAATCGTCCAACGCTTAGTAATCACCGGCAGTGGCGTGTGCAAATGACTCCTTATTCGCGCCGCGGAGCTTCACCGCGTGGCGACGGCCACGCCGACTGCGCAGTTCGGAGAACCGCCAACTTCGTCGAGTGGGATCTGCCGATGTAATGGGCGTGGCGTCTTGGATCTGCCAGCCAATACGCACCGAAGCCTGAAGGATTACATCAGCCTAGCACGAAAAACCCAACCCAATGACAATGAGGTCAATACGCGTTTGAGCCGCATCCGCCGCGCTGATGCCCGAGTAAGCCATAGAAAAGAATTGCCGCGCACCCCTTCAACAGGATGCGCGGCAATCGACACTCAAGGCTTGAACGCGAAGCCCGGTTTGATCGCCACATCCGCCGGGATGGGCGGCAGGTCGGAGAACAGTTCCGGGTACGTGGTCATTACACTGAGGATGAATTTTGGCTCGATATGCTTGTTGACATCAAACACAGTCTTGATCACGCCCAGCCGTTGCAGGGTATCCTGCGCCTTCCATAGCGCACGATAGTTGTGAGCGGAAATCCGGCGATCGACTTGCTGGACGTTGTATTGCATCGCGGTCTCGGCAACGTCGAGCTTGAGGCCGGGAATCCAGCGCGTCCCAATCGCAGCGGCCTGCTTGGGATTCTTGCGCATCCACTGGTCGGCCTCCGACACCGCCGCGAGGAATTTCTCGATCGTCGGTCCGTTCTTCTCGACCCATGGCCGGAGTGCAATGTTGAAGCCTAGATAGGAGATGACATCGCCGCCGCGGATCACTTCGATCGCACCCGGCACGTCCTTCATGGCGATCACCGGCGCCGGGTCCCAGGACACAAAGGCGTCCACGCCCTTGGTCAGCAGCGCCACGCTCATCTCCGGAGGCGGGGTGTTGATCAGCGTCACGTCGGTCGGCGCGAGGCCGGCCTTCTCAAGCAAGCCGAGGATGTAGAGATGGTTGATCGTGCCGAACGAGGTCGCGATCTTCTTGCCCTTAAGGCTCTTGAGGTCTCCCTTGACGATGCCGGAGTCCTTGCCTGCGATCAGCGCGAGGGTCGCGTCGGAGCCAAGCTTGGTGGCATTACCGCTGAAATTGCCGAAGAACACCAAGTCCATGCCGCGCAGGATGGCGCCGATGGCCGGCACGCCTGCCTGCACCATGTCGGTTTCGCCTGCCTGCAACGCATTGAGTGCATCGATGCCGGTGGCGTAGGGACGCGCGATCGTCACATCGAGCCCGTATTTTTCGAAGAAGCCGCGCTCGACTGCAATCGGCAACGCCAGCATGTCGACGGCATTCACCATGCCGACCTTGAGTTTTATGGGATCTTTTGTCTGTGCCAGTGCAAGTGACGGCAGCAGCAGCAAGGCGCAGAGTTGCAACATAGTTCGTCGCATTCATCATCCTCCTGGTTGAAGCGGCTCGACGCGCGTGACCCAGTAAGGGCGGGCGACGCTCGTCAGGTCCGCTCGTTTCACTCCCCGGACTTCAACGGCATTTTCTTGTGTCCCAGAGACCCTGCCGTAGGTCTGGAACATTTGGACGTGAAATCGCTCCGGTGGAAACGGGAGGGTGACGACGATGTTCACCTTCTCCGGAGCGTCGGCAAAGTTTACAAGCTTGTATGGTGCAGCGATGGTCAGCCAAAGCTGCCAGGCGATGTAGCAGCCCACGCCCGCCAGCAGAATGCGTGCCTTTCGCGATCTGAGCGCATTGCGGAGCATGGTCAGGCCGACCGCACGAGTTGAAGGACCCGGCCCGTCAGTTCCTTGAACCGTGCATCATCGTTTAGCGCCTCCCACGAGCGCGGTCGCGGCAAGTCCACTTCAATCTCTTCGAGTACGCGTCCCTTGGACAGCGCCACCACCCGGTTGGCAAGAAAGACCGCTTCCGCAACGTCATGGGTGATGAAAAGGACGGTCGGACGCTTCTCCTGCCAGATGCGGGTCAGTTCTTCCTGCAGCGTCATGCGCGTCTGCGCGTCGACGCTGGCAAAAGGCTCGTCCATCAGCAGCACGTCCGGTTCGTTCGCCAGCGCGCGGACCACACCGACACGCTGCTGCATGCCGCCTGAGAGCTCTGCGGGATAGCGCCCTGCCGCCTCGGTTAGCTTGGCGAGTGCCAGATATTCATGCGCAATCTTCTCGCGCTGGACTTTGCCGACGCCGCGCATCTTTGGGCCAAAGGCGACGTTCTCCAGAACGGTTCGCCATGGAAACAGCGCGAAGGATTGAAACACCACGCCGCGGTCGGGCCCCGGACCATTCACCGGGCGCCCATCGAGCAGGATCTCGCCGCCCGTGTGGGGTATGAAACCCGCGATCATGTTGAGGATCGTGGTCTTGCCGCACCCCGACGGTCCAACGATAGAGACGAATTCGCCCTGCTGCACGTCCAGCGATACATTGTGCACGGCGGTGACGTTGGTGCCGGCATAGAGGTCGAAGTATGTCTTCGACAGATTGCGGATGACCAGATTTTTCACCGCGTCACCAGCCCCCAACGTTGTCCGGTGGCCCGCTCGATAGGCGCAAGGATCCAGCCGTCGACGATGTACCAGAGAATGCCGAGGATGATCATGCCGAGCAGTATCTCAACGACCGACCCAGCGCGCCGCGCGTCGAACATGAGAAAGCCTATGCCGCTGGTGCCAACGATGATCTCGGTCGCGATCAGCGCGCGCCAACCATAGCCAAGTCCGTTGCGCAAACCCGTTATGATGTTGGGGAGTGCGCCCGGCAACACCACTTCCCAAAGCAGGCGCGCGCGCGATGCGCCGAGGCTGAGCGCGGCCCGATGCATGTTGATGGGAATCGAACGAACACCCAGCACAGTATTGAGAACGACCGGGAAGATCACCGTGTAGACGATGATGACAGTCATGGTCGTCAGGCCGTATCCGAACCAGATGACCAGAATCGGCAGCCAGGCGATGTCGCCGATCGCCTGGAAGAAGAGGAGCGGCGGCCAAAGTGCCGTATGCGCGCGCGGGCTGAGGCCGACCAGGATACCGAGCGGAATGCCGAGCGCGATCCCCCAGAACGCGCCGACGGCAAGGCGTACCATGCTGTCCTGCAGATACTCCGGCAGGACGCCCGTATAAACGAGGTTACCGAACGAGCGCGCCACTTCCACCGGCCCTGGCAGGAACACTCTTGGGAATATCTGCAGCGCGGTGACGATCCACCACGCCGCGATCAGGGGAATGAACGGCGCGATCGAACCGATCGACGGCCAGCGCGCCGTCAGGCGCACGTAATGACCCCATATCTTGAGCAGAAATGATTTCATGCCGGCTGCACCATGCCCCAGCGTTCGATGGTGGCGCGCTCGATCGGTGCGAGGAACAGCCGATCGAGCAGCAGCCACAGCACGCCGATCACGATCATGCCGAGCACGATCACTTCGGTCTTGTAGAAGTCCCGCGCCACGAACAGCATGTAACCGAGGCCGACATTGGTCGCGATCATCTCGGCTGCAATGAGCCCGCGCCAAGCGAAGCCAAGCCCGGTGCGTACACCCGTGACGATGTTGGGAAGAGCGCCCGGCAGCAACACCTCGGTCAACATCGCCCAAGGCCCCGCACCGAGCGATGCGGCCGCATTGCGCACGTGCAGGGGAATCGTCGATACGCCAAGCAGGGTGTTGTACGTGACGATGAAGAATACGGCATTGAAGATCACGAAGGTGATGGCGCCGAAGCCGTAGCCGAACCACAGCGTCGCTATGGGGATCCACGCGATGCCAGCTAGCACCGAGAAGAACCGGAAGGGCGGTGTCAGGAAACTGGAAACGACCGGGCTGACGCCCATGGCGACGCCCAGGGGGATGGCGACCAAAAGCGCGAGTAATGTGCCGACCAGGACGCGCAGCAGGCTTGCACTGATGTGATGAATGAGGCTGCCGTCCTGTATTCCCTCGATACCGGCCTGCACCACAGAGGTGAGGTGCGGAAATAAGCGAGGGCTGACGTTGAAGTACGGGATCAGAAGCGCCCAGAGCACGATCAGCACTGCAAAAGGCGCGCAGAACCAAAGTGCGGAGGAGAGCCAGTGCCGCCTCATTGCGTTTGCCTCGCATTGCGAAGGCGGCTCGGACGGCGATCCCGGTGATTGGCACCGACTTTTCGACGCGACAATTTAGTTTGGGTGTAGCCGAGCACCTGCTCCATGGCGCGGCGGGCTTTTTGGGCGTCGCCTTCCTCGATCGCACGAGCGGTCGCGGCATGGTTCGGGAGATTCTCCTCGTACCAGCCATCAACGCTGTCGACGGCGACCACGAATACCGTGCTTAGAATCGTGTCGATCGCGCTTCGAAAGCCTTGCAATACTGGATTGTGTGTGGCGTCCAGAATGGCGAGGTGAAACGCCTTGTCCGCAGCGGTTCGCGTGTCCTGATTGTCAGCGGCCTGCATCGCCTCCAGCGCTGCATTGATCCGCTGACGATCCTGCTTGGTAGAGCGGGTCGCGGCGAGTGCGGCCGCGGCGGGCTCGATGATCAGGCGGACTTCCTGCACCGCCAGCAGCAATTCGCGATCGGGTTTGTCGGGACCGACCAGCCAATTCAGCACGTCTCGATCGAGCAAGCTCCAATCTCGCCTCGGCAAAACCTTGGTGCCGTGGCGCGGCCGTACGCTGACCAGTCCTTTCCCAGATAGAGTCTTGATCGCTTCGCGAACCACGCCGCGGCCAACGCCGAAGCGAACTTCGAGATCATGTTCGGATGGAAGGACAGCGCCAGCCGGAATGGTTTCCTGAGCAATCTCGCGGCCAAGTGTCGTCAGCACCGCGTGAATACGGCCTGGCTTCAAACGCTTTTCGGATTTGACGCGCTTGGTACGCATGGATCCGTCTCGCTCCCGGTCGCCGGCTCTGATGGCTGGCTGGCTTCGCAAGCCTAACACCGGTCCTGTTGCCTACGCAATCATCGGATGTTAAACATACGATGAATAATAAAGTCATTGCGATGCACAATGCTGGTCGCAAGGGGAGGAGCCATGGCGACCATCGGTTACCTGACAACGACGCTCTTCGATTTCGGAGCCATCAAGACTCTGCCGACCGAGTTGGAGGCGCTTGGCATTCGCCGGCCGTTGCTCGTCACGGACACTGGCGTACAGAATGCCGGCATCGCAGCGAAGGTGCTGAGTCAACTCAACCTGAACAACGTCGTGACATTTGCAGACACACCGCCAAATCCGACCGAGGAAGCGGTGCGCGAAGGCGCCACAGCTTACCGCGACGGCGGCTGCGACGGCGTCATTGCGCTCGGCGGCGGTTCACCAATTGATCTTGCCAAGGGCGTAGCGTTGGCGGTCACGCATGAAGGACCGCTCGAGCATTATGCAGCGATCCATGGCGGCGTTGGCAGGATCACGGCGAAGGTCGCGCCGGTGATCGCAATTCCCACTACGGCAGGAACCGGCAGCGAAGTCGGCCGCGGTGCCTTGCTGAATCTGACCAACGGCTCAAAGCTGGCGTTGATCAGCCCGCATCTGTTTCCGAAACGGGCGATCTGCGATCCTGAGCTCACTCTGGGACTTCCGCCGTTGTTGACGGCCGCGACCGGCATCGATGCGCTCACTCATTGCATCGAGACCTACCTGTCCCCGCTGGTCAATCCGCCGGCAGAAGCGATCGCGCTCGATGGCGCGCGGCGCGTATGGCGCTTTATCGAGCGTGCTGTGAACAACGGCCACGATCGCGAGGCGCGCTGGGAAATGATGATGGCGGCGCTGGAAGGCGGCCTAACATTCCAGAAAGGGCTCGGCGCGGTGCATTCGCTCTCTCACGCGGCCGGCGCGTTGCGCTCGCCGACGCTGCATCACGGCATGCTGAACGGCGTATTGCTTCCGCACGTCCTGCGCTTCAACGATGGTTATGTCCGCGAAAAATACGCCGTCTTGCGGGATCTGTTCTCGCTCGACAAGGACGCCGATCTCGCCGCGGTCGTGGAAGGCTTGCTCAAGAGTCTGAACCTACCGATGACGCTCGGCGAGATGGGGTTTCGACAGGAGCACATCGCCGCGACGGTTACGCGCGCAATGGCAGACCATTCCAACGCGACCACGCCGCGTCGACCATCGGCCGAAGATTTCGAGACACTGCTACGCGCTGCACTGTAGCTCGCGCAGTGAACTCCGTGAAATCTCATTCCTCACCGGGTAAACGGAAATACTTCCGTTGCCTCCGAGCGAACGCATGAGCAGTGACAGGCACGCAATTCTAGACGATGATCTGGGCTACTTGCAGCGAGCCCACACGTCGTCGTAGAGAATGTTATGCGCTCCGATACCTCCATCAACCCAGTAACCCACGGCTTAAGGCCGGTCTTCGGCAGGCGACAACGCAACAAGATCGATAAGCTCCTGCGGATCAAAGCAGCGGCCCGTCACCTTTTCGTTTACCGCGGATATGACGACACGACGACGCGCGAGATTGCCCTTCGCGCCGGCGTAGGGATGGGCACGGTATTCATTTATGCTGCCAATAAGCGCGACCTGCTGTTTCTGATCGCAAACGAAGACCTGGAACAGGTCACGCGCCGCGCAAGCGCAAGCGTCTCGGAAAAGACCTCCCTCATCGGCAATCTTCTCGGCATAGCGCGCTGCCATTATGAATATTTTCGGCTTCAGCCGGATCTCTCCAAACTGATGCTGCGGGAGATGCTGTTCTACGATTCGGGCCAGCAGGCCGATCGGTTCAAGACGACCCGGGAGGACGTCATCGCCATGATGGCTCAAGCCGTCCAGTATGCTAAAGATTCGAGATCCATAAAAACGTCCGAGTCGACGCAGGTCGTCGGCTGGATGTTGTTTTGCATCTATCAAGTCGAACTAAGACACTGGCTTGCAACCGACCCGTCCAGCCTGGAAGCGGGCCTTCGCCGCCTCGCGAGAATGTTTCGTTTGGCCATCACCGGCATGGCTCCCGCGCCCGCTTCCATGCAACGACGTAGCCAAAGAGCAAAGCTGGCTCCCTCCTCCAACAAGCCGCGCCCCCGCAAAAAGTAAGACGCGGTCTGGCAGACCGAACGATAGCGATATTGACAGGAAGAAAGGGCAAAGCCAGTGTTATTGAGCACGCTCATTTTAATAGGAGCGAGCGTAGCAGCGGATTGTGAGAGGTAAAACCATGGCGGCGCGCAAAGGTCACATGGCGTTGGGAGCATTCTTCAATCCGACCGGCCATCATGTCGCATCATGGCGCCATCCCGAAGCGCAGGCCGATGCCGGGATCAATCTCCAGCACTATATCGAACTTGCGCAGACCGCAGAGCGCGGCAAGCTGGACATGGTATTTCTCGCGGACAATGTCTGTGTCCGTAAGGCGCACATGGATGCCTTGAGCCGCTCTGCTCAGTATATTGCGAATTTCGAACCGATTACGCTGTTGTCCGCCCTCTCCGTCACAACCAGGAATATCGGCCTCGTGGCGACGGCTTCCACCAGCTACAATGAGCCGTTCCACGTCGCCCGCAAATTTGCCTCTCTTGATCATCTGAGCGGCGGACGCGCGGGCTGGAATTTGGTCACGTCCGGGCAGGACGAAGAGGCCTATAATTTCAGCAGAGAAGCGCATTACCGTCACGCCGAACGCTACCGGCGTGCACACGAGTTTGCCCAGGTCGTGAAGGGGTTATGGGACAGTTGGGATGACGATGCCTTCATCCGCAACAAGGAAACAGGCGACTTTTTCAATCCGGCCAAGCTCCACACGCTGCATCACAAGGGCGAGCATTTCTCCGTGAAAGGCCCCCTGAATATACCGCGACCACCTCAAGGCCATCCCGTTATCGTTCAGGCAGGGGGGTCGGATGACATGATCGAAGTGGCGTCGGAGTTTGCAGAGGTGGTCTTTTGCACGCCGCTGACACTCGCTGATGCGAAGTCATTTTATGACAAGATTAAGAGCGAAGCCGTCAAGAAGGGCCGTAGTCCCGACAGCATGAAGATCATGCCCGGCCTTAGCACGATCATCGGGCGCACCGAGGCAGAGGCGACCGCAAAATTCGAACATCTGCAGTCGCTCACGCACCCGATCGTTGCCCGGGAAATCTTGTCCCTGGTTTTGGGTGGAATCGATCTTTCGTCCTATTCTCTCGACGATCCTTTGCCAGAGACGTTGCCGGAAACAAACGCAAGCGTCAGCTCTTTCAATGCAACGGTCAGTCTCGCCCGACGCGAAAATCTTACGATCAGGCAGCTGGCGCTTCGGGTGGCTGGCGCGCGCGGAAAGAGCGTCATTAAAGGGACGCCCGAAAGCATCGCTGACCAGATGGAGGAGTGGTTTGTCAACGCGGGTTGTGACGGCTTTAATGTCATGCCGCCCTATCTACCCGGGGGGCTCAACGACTTCGTCGATCTCGTGGTCCCGGAATTGCAGCGGCGTGGTCTGTTCCGGACGGAATACCAGGGAAAAACGCTGCGAGAAAATCTCGGCTTGGCTCGGCCCGCAGGCCGTTACGACCGTGCGGGGCAAACATCGGATCGGTCCTGCGTGGCCTGACCCGCTGCCGGGGTAGCAGGCTCTATCGTATTTCCACAATTTCCTCCGGAAACGCGTGAAGGCGAGGGCCCGGGCCATTGTCTTCGATCATGTAATTGTCGCAGACCCACGACATCATGCCGTTGTGCACATAAGTCGGATGCACGACGATGTTCATGTTTTTCTTGATCTGCATTGGCTCGTCGTGACGTACCAGCGGACGCTCGACGAGGTCATAACCTTGTCCATGGCAATACAGCCGGCTTTCTTGAGGCCGTCCGTTCTTCTTCATGAAGTCGTTATATTCAGCCCAGACCTGTGAACACGAAGCGCCCGGAGTCAGCCGGTCCAGCGTGAATCGGCGCGCTTGGAGCGTGAATTGAAACTCATCCTTCATTTGCTCTGGCACCTTTCCGAGAACGCAGGTGCGACCAAGCTCGGTGTAGAATCCGCCCGGCCCGCTGTCCTCAACCAGCAAAACGAAGTAATCACCCTCCTTCAGAGTTCTGTTTTGATAATGCCGCTGGGCAAGCTGCGCCGGCGCACCGAGCGGAGCCGAGGCGCAAAGGTAGATGCCGTTCTCGCTTCCATGGCGCTGGCTGTATTCCTGCGCAATTGCAGCAACCTCCGTATCGCGCATACCCGGTTTGATAGTTGCAAAGGCGGCCTTCATGGCGCCGTCCTGAACCTTTGCCGTCGCGGTGACCGCAGCAATTTCTTCCGGGCTTTTGATGACCTTGATCTGATCGACGAGATCGCTGCCATCCACGATTTTTGCATCCTTCAAGCTGTTCTGTCGCAAGTGATCCGCGACCGCGACCGACATTTGATAGGTGCCAACGAACCCGACCGTCGCCTTTCCGTATTTCTGCAGCGTCGTGTCGGCCAGCTTGGCGTCGTACACCGCCGTATAATGCGCAGATGCGTAGCTCGGCGTGGTGAGCCATGTCTTAACTCCGCGTCTCACACCATCGCCGGCGTGCGGCAAATCCTGCCTTTTGTCGAAAGGCCCCTGCCCGATCAGGGTCATGTCGTCATCGCGTGGAAATATCACCGTTACCGGGTATCCGTTGGTGGCCGGCAGGTCGGTGAAATATTTCACGTAGCCGCCCATATGGTCGTTGTTGTTCTGCATGACGAGGACGTCAATGCCCGCTTCGTCCATCGCCTTGCGAACTGCCGCCCACCGACGCTCCAACTCGGCCATCGAGATCGGATAACTCAGTCTTTCTGAAAGCTGCATGTTGTTGTGACCTGCTAGCGGTGAATGCGGTTGACCATCTGATCCGTCCGGCCGTCCAGAAACAGCTGGAGATTCTTCGAAATGACAGGCAAGGCGAGCCTTGGATAGACATCGCAAAAGCCGCCCTGATGCGTGGAGATCAGTACGTTCTTCAGGCCCCAGAGAGGATTGTCGGAGGGCAGCGGCTCTTCGTTGAAGACGTCGAGCGCCGCGCCGCTGATCGTTCCTTTGTTGAGCGCTTCTACGAGGGCGTCCTCATCAATAAGACCTCCGCGGGCAAGGTTGATCAGGAGGGCCGAGGGTTTCATCGCGGCGAGCATTTGGGCGTCGATGATGTTTCGCGTTGCGTCACTGAGCGGCGCCAATAAGACTAGATAGTCCAACTGGCTCGCCATAAGCCGCAAATCACTGCGACGATGGATGGCGTCGAATCCCGGAACCGCGCGTGGCTCGGAGGAAAAGCCCAGGACCTCCATGCCGAATGCCTTGCAGATCGGAGCAAGCGTCTCTGCAATGATCCCGATGCCGAGAATGCCGACGCGCTTTCCATTCAGCAAGCGGGCCGGCCATCGGCGCCAGTGAGCTCGATCCTGATTTCTGACGAACTCGGGCAGTCCTCGGCTCAGAGCCAGCATTGATGACAGCGCCGCCTCGGCGACCGGCGCGCCATGAATACCCCGCATATTCGTGACGATCACATCCGGGCGCAGCGATGGCAGGTCGATCAGATTATCGACGCCCGTACCCAGCGCCTGAATCCATTTGAGACGAGGAGCTGCTTGTAGCACGGCGTCCGACATCATCGGCGTGAAGGTCAAAAGGACGTCGGCGGCACCAATATGCTGGAACGCCTCGTCACGATTTGCCGCAGTCCAGACCTGAAGCTGAGGAAATTCAGACCTTAGCGAGGACGCATAGATTTCTCGAACAGCCGGGGTCAGTTCCGCCAACAGCAGCAGGTTGATCATGGTTCGCACCGGCGCGATCTATTAAGGGTTGCCACCCTGCGCGGGCCTGTCCGCCGCGGTCGGTGCAAGACTCGTTTTCCGGACACTGGTTGCAATTTCACCCAATACGCAGATGAGCGATAGCAATCTGTAGAACCCGCCATTTCTGAGCATGATCAATAATCGTGTCAAGCTGAGTGCCTTTTGATTGACTCAATATCAGCCCGCTCCGATAATTTGCATACGCTTAAATGAGCCGATGAGCAGGATGTCTGTGTCCCGCATCGCGATACAACAAAAAGAGTGATTTTGACGGGAGGTTCGTGTGAAAGCATTCCAAGCCCTTCTAATGGTTTGTCTCCTGGCCTTCGGCACGGCGGCGAACGCTCAGCCTTATCCGAACAAGCCAGTTCGTATGCTCGTCACTGTCGCTCCCGGAGGTCCGATCGACACCGTGGCGCGCACGCTGGCTGAGTTCATGCAGCCCGTCCTCGGACAACCTGTCGTAGTCGAAAATCGTCCGGGCGCTGGGGGCACTATCGGTGCAAAGGCTGCCGAAACGGCTGACCCGGATGGATACACAATTCTGCTCTCGACACTGCAGACATATGGCATCGCACCCTTCCTGTATCAAAATCCAGGCTACAATCCCGACAAATTCGTTCCAGTCAGTATGGTTGCCGAATTCCCATTCGTGTTTGTTGTTCCTGCTGCCGTGCCGGCCAAGACACCCAAGGAATTCGTAGACTTCGTTCGTAACAGCAAGGAGTCTTTGAGCTTCGGTGGCTCATTGGCCACTCCCGCCCATTTGCTTGGCATCTTATTCAATCAGGCCAACAACCTTGAAATTCAATATATCCCCTATAAGGGCTTGGCGCCCTCAATGGCGGATCTTCTGAGCGCGCGCACGCATATGGCCTTCGATGCGTTGCCTACGCTTATTCCCCTGATCAAAGATGGAAAACTGCGACCACTCGCCGTGCTGTCTCGTTCGCGACTAAAGATGCTGCCCGATGTGCCTACAATGCAGGAGAGCGGCTATCCTACGTTTCCCACAAATCCGTGGACCGGAATTGTTGCGCCCCCCAACACTCCGCCCGACGTCGTTAAGCGGCTGAACGAAGCTATCAACACCGCGCTTTCCACACCGGAAGCTCAGGCCAAGATGCAGACGCTCGCCTTGGCGCCGATCAACGGAACACCGGAAGACTTTGTCCGCCGCATCAAAACCGATGTTCCCGTCTGGAAGAAACTCGTCAAAGCGTCCGGGGCCAAAGCGCAATAGGCTATCGCTCTGTCGGCTCCGCGGCACGCACCTGGCTGAGGGAAAAGTCGCTGTTGTCTGACGGTGAAGGTTATACGGTTCGGCCATCTCCGAGGCCAAGACGCAGCTGCGAGCATGCATCATTAAGGAACGTCACATGATCTACAGAATTGCACTTCTTCTGCTCGCGACCGTGTACCTCAACTCAAGCGCTTTCGCGCAAGGCTTTCCGACCCGGCCGGTAACCATTATCGCCGCATCGACCCCCGGGTCGCTGCCAGATGTCCTGGCCCGCGGATTAGGCCAGCGCCTCTCGCAGAAATGGGGCCAGCCGGTCGTCGTAGAGAACCGTGCTGGCGGCGCTTATGCGATTGCGGCATCGACAGCAGCTAACGCGCCGGCAGACGGATATACGCTGCTCATCAGCGAGTCTGGAATTTATACCATCCAGCCGCATCTCTCGAAGGGCAAGTCTGCCTACGCACAGCGCGATTTCGTCCCGGTGGCCGGAATCGCCACGGTGCCAATGGCCTTCATCGCGCACCCATCGGTCGGAGCGAAATCAATCGGCGACCTTATTGCAATCGCCAAGCAAAAGCCTGGCGCGCTCAATTATGGCACCGCTGGACCGGGCACGGCTCCGCACATGGGGATGCTGTTGCTCGAGACCATGACGGGCGCCCAGCTCACGCCGGTGCATTACCGTGGCATTTCTCCAGCCGTCAACGATCTGCTGGCAGGTCAGATTCAAGTCGTTGCCATCGGCCCGACGATCGCGCTGGCACACGTCAAGGCCGGCAAGGTCACGGGTCTTGGCGTCGGCAGCAAAGAGGAAATTCCGCAACTGCCTGGTGTCCGGCCTGTTGCGGAAGCGGTGCCGGGCTTTGACATGAGCGTGTCGTTCTCAGTGTTTGCGCGCGCAGGCACACCGCAAGACGTCATCACAAAAATCAACGCAGACATCAGGGACGTTCTGAAGAACCCTGAATTCCAGAAGCAATTCCTGGAGCCGCAAGCACTTGAAGCGCTGCTCGGATCGCCGGAGGAACTTGGCCGTTTCCTCAATGCAGAGTCAAAAAAGTGGGAACAGCTGGTTCACCAAACCAAGCTTTCAGTTGAGTGACCAATCCCTGCGCTCTCGTTCAGCCTGCCCCCGGATATGCGAACAGTCACACTCGAAGAACATTTTGTTAGCCCCGGCTTCCTGAAGGGGCCGGGGAAGGCGTTCACTGAACAGATCCGCGGTCGAGGTCCGACGGGTGCAAGGCTCTACGAACAGCTTCAAGACGTTGGCGCGCAGCGCATTGCGGGGATGGATGCAGCCGGCATTGATATGCAGGTCCTCTCGCTCAATGCACCGGGCCTCGAGCAGACGCCTGCACCCGAACAGATAATCCTTGCGGAGGAAGCAAACGACTTTGTCGCGGAAGCGATAAGACAATATCCAGGACGCCTGAGCGCTTTTGCTTCGCTTCCGACCGCCGCACCCGAAAAGGCGGCCCAGGAACTCGATCGGCGCGTCACTCAGGACGCGTTCAGGGGCGCCTTGATCAATGGTCACACGGTCGGGCGCTATCTCGACGACCCGGTCTTCTCGCCGATCTTCGAATGCGCCGCCGCCCTTAACGTTCCGATTTATCTACATCCGACGCTGCCGCCCACAGCCGTGTTAGACACATCGTACGCTGGATTCTCACCGCCAGTTTCGGCCATGCTCGCGACCGCGGCCTGGGGCTGGCACATTGAAACGGCAACCCACTTGATCCGCATGGTGCTCGGCGGGTTATTCGACCGCTATCCTGCGCTGCAAGTGATCGTCGGCCACATGGGCGAAGGCATACCCTTCATGTTGCCCAGGATGGAGCGAAACCTGCCGCAGACCGTCACAGGCTTGAAACACCCCACCGGATTCTATTTCCGTGAGAACGTTCACTACACGTTCGGCGGCTTTAATTTTGCGACGACATTTCAAAACCTCCTGCAGGAAGTCGGTGTGGGTCGGATCATGTTCTCGGTCGATTATCCTTACGGTTCGATGGTCGAGGCAAAGACGTTTCTTGAAACACTGAACCTGACTGAAGCGGACCGCGACGCGATCGCTCACCGTAATGCGGAACGGCTGCTCGGCCTTTAGACAAACATTTCCGGTCCGCGAGCGTCGCAGGCGCGACCCGGGCCGCGTCGAATCGAACCCTATTTTGCCATCTGATATGTCTTGACCATGTATTCCGCGTTCGCCCGATCCTTTTTCAGAAACTCTGCGAATTCCGCTGGACTGCCGACGTCGACGTCGAGGAACTGCTTCTTCATGAAATCGCTCACGTCCGGCAGCTGGAAGATTGCGACGATCTCCTTGTTCAGCCTCTGAACGATGTCGGGCGGTGTGCCGGCCGGCACAACGACTCCCCACCACGGCCGCCCACCGGGAAACGAACTAAATCCCACCTCGTCCATCGTCGGAATATGCGGCAACAGCTCGTTTCGTTTGGAGCTCCGCAGGGCCAGCACCTTGATTCGGTTGTCGTTTAATTGGCCCGCGATATTGCCGACGCCGATGCGGGCGATATCGATGGAGTCAGTCAGAAGTGCGTTGATGATTTCGCTGCCGCCCTTGTACGGAACTGCGACGAAACTCGTTTTCCAGAATTGCCCAAGCCATTGCCGAAAGGTGTCAGTCGTCGAGCGCGGCCCGAGCGTACCGAAGCTGAGCGCTTCCGGCTTTGACATCGCAAGTGCGCGCAGCTCATCGATAGAATTCACGGGGAGAGTTCCGCGCGCCAACAGGCTCTCGATCACGAAATACATGTTGGTGACGGGTAGGAAACTTTTCTCTGGGTCGTAGGGAAGATTCGGCGTAGTGAATAGATTGTAGGACAGCGTGTCCGGATTGACGATGCACAGCGTCGTTCCATCGGGCGGCGACTTTGCGCACTCGATAGCCGCAGGAATTGTATTGCCACCCGCCCGATTGATCACCACAACAGTTTGTCCGAGCCGGTCGGACAGATGCTTGGCCATGAGGCGGGCCGCAATGTCCGTCACCGAGCCGGGCGCGATTGGGACGATCAGGCGCACAGGTCCCTGAGCGGACGGCTGCGCGCCGGCCGATTGGGCCATCATAATGAAGCAGCAGACTGACGCAATTAAGGTCAGCGCTGGAATCCTGCACCGCGACATATTTCCCTCCCCTTTTTTCCCGCGCGCAAATCTTTTTTTTGCGCTCGTTTAAAGTGAGCGCGCGCGTTCGACGATATTTCCTACTCCTCGCGCCTCCAGGTCACCAAGACGCGCGCCTTGCGGCCGAGAAGATTTGGATGCGGTATCTCTGCGCTGCGAATATGGAGCAGATCGCGTCCCTCAAACTGGATATAGCGAACCTGCTCGCCGCCCACCCAGCTTTCGTTCCAGGCCGCTTCAACTTTGGTCGTGACGGTCCCGTTCTTGACCGTGTAACGTCCCGTGTAGGCAATCATTGTTTGCAAGGCTTGCGCGCGCTCTGCCTCCGTTTTCGGAACGGGGCGATCCCCTCCTGTCGCTAAGGCGAGCCAACGACCGTCCTTGGTGGCAATCTGCCTGCCTCGCGGGCGATCACCGAAGACCGGAAGCTTCTCTCCGGTTTCAGCATCTTCATAACTCTGCGAAACCAGAGTCCAAACGCCGACTATCAAATCCTCTTCTTTGGAAGGAGCTATGCTCATCACGCCTCACGCACTCGGTCAGAGACACGTCAATTGCAAGTCGCTCAATGCGCGCAATCTTACAGGCAACTTCGCGTTGATTTCCGCTTGCCGATTGGCCATCTCCAGCAGTAGACAGAGCCAATTGTATTTTTGGCGTGCTCAAATACTGCGGCTTGCCTTGTGGAGTGTCAATCTTTCTCCGTGAACTCTCAGTCGTGGCACTGCACAAGGCCACGAGCGAAAAGGTAATCGCTGCTCCAAATATTTATCGCGACGAGCCCGCATTGTGAGCCACTTGGGATTGACATCGCAATTTTCCGGTCAACGCTCGATGCGCACCGAGGCGACAACATTCAATCACAAAGCCGAAACGGACGCCCCGGAGGGGATGCAGGCCGCCCAGGTGATCGGCGAGCCGATCGACGAAGAGATGGCGATCCGGCTGAGTTCGGAAATCCGGCGCATCCTGACGCCAATCATCGAGCGATCTGCCGCGAGGCGCGATGCAGCGGCACCAAGCGCCATCCGAGATCGCCTGACAGGGGCCGCGGCATGACCGCCCCCCTGATCCTCCGTTTCTTTGATCGGCTGAAATGGATTGACGGCCGGCCGCTGCTGGACACGATCGAACCCTATCGCCGTGAACTGTTCGTGAAAGCGTTTATGTCGCGGCGTTCGAGGTGGTCGACGGGCTTCGCGGCAAGCGCGGCGAGCTCGAGGCGAGCAAGAAATTCACGCCGCTCGGCTTGCAAGAGCAACTTGGCGATGCAGCGCTGAAAGAATCCCTGCCGGCGCTCAAGCGCGCTCGTGTCGAGATCGAAAAGCTGCAGAGCGAGATCAAGGAGAAACGGTCCAAGGTCACGCTGCCGAAGCCGAGCGACGATCAGCGCAAAGACCATGAAGAAATCCGCAGCGCGATGCGGGCCATGACTCCGGCGCGTTGCCGAGAACCGCGGCAACCCGGCGGTGGCCAGCGCTATCGCCAATGCCATTCCAGCCCTGAGCGGGGTGCACCCTGACGTTCATCGCAACATCGCGGCCGAACAATTGCTCCGGGAGCGCAGCCCGGAGATTGAAGAGCTGGACAGCCTGTCGGAGGTGCTTAACCTCGCCGCGGACGTGAGCGGCAAGGCGCGAAACGAACTGCGACACATTATCGGCTGCAGCCCCCAGGTGTTCGACGAAATCGCAAAGGTCGCGGAAGCCAACGACGGCCGAGCGCCGATGCGTCGCGAGTTGCGGGTCGTCGGCGGCGAACAGGTCGAGATTCCCCGCGTTTATGACATCGACCAGAAAGTCTGGCGCGACGCCACGGCTGACGAAATCCGGAGCTTCGCGGCATGACCCCTTGGCTGCAAACCCTGTTCGGCCAAGGCCCGCGCCTCACGCCGCAAGCCGCGCTCGCCGCGCCCAAGACAGCCGGCCCCGACACGTTGTCGGATGACGTCGCCAGCATGCAATCGATCTGGCGCACCATCGCCGACGTGCTTGAAGGCCATGACGCTATCAAAGCGGCCGGCGAACGGTATTTGCCCAGGTTCGAAAAAGAGTCGCGTGAGAAATATCAGCGCCGCTTGATGGATGCGCCGTGGCGCCCGATCTTCCCGGCCGCGCTGGAAAAGACCGAACGCAACGAACTGCGGCGCCGATCGATCCTTGGACCAGACGCGCCGGATGACCAAGCCGAAGAAGGGCAAATCGCGCTGGAACGCGAAGGCGTCGAGCCGGAGTTCGAGATGGATCCTCGCACTGGCAACGTGATCGACCCAGCCGACCTATTGGAGGCGGCGCGTGGATAAACACGAATGCGAAAGAGCCAAGGCAGTGCCGAGGCTTCAGCGCAACCTGGGCGGCGGAGGGAGTCTTGCCGCCGGGACGCGTGCAATAAACGAGAGAGATGAAATGGGCCTCGTGAGATGACACAGCTCAGTTGCAGATAATTTGTTGCGAATGGACTGAGGCAATGCCGCTTGAATTGCCTGAGGTATTTACCCGTTGGCAGCCTGCAGGCAACGAGCCGTCGCGGTTTGCGCGACCGATCTTGCCGGAGCGGCAGCCAAGAGTATCGCAGACAACTCCTATCGAGCCATCGGTTCGGGACGACGGCGATCCACCTTCGCGGTTCGTGGCTGCGTTGTTGGGGCCTGACCTTGCGGCGGCCTTCGGGCGAGCCGCGCACGTTCCGTCTGAGCCAAGGACTTGGCCTCTGGGACACGTGATCGCGACGCAGCGTTCGCCGTCGGCACGGAAGCCGCGCTGGCAGATCAGCGGGCAGATGCGGCTCTTCTTCCCGCGCACCGCGTCCAGCGCATCTTCGGTCGCAGCCGATACGCCGAGCTGCATGCCCGCATACCGGTTGAAATTCTCCATCGCTTTTTGCGATGACGCATTCCATCGTCCGTCGATCGAGCTCACGTGACATCCGACGCGGCGCAATTCAACCTGCAGGCTGCGCGTGATGTCCGCCGCATTGGAGGTTCCGGGAAGAGCGGCGACCTTAATCTCCTTGGTTTCGGCTTTCGCCGCTTCTTCGAGCTTCCTTTTCTCGGCCTCTGCGGCGCGACGCGCCTCCGCCGCCTTCTCCTCGGCGCGGCGTTTGGCTTCCGCCTTCTCCGCTTCGATCCGGGCTTTCTCGGCCGCTTCGCGGCGCGCCTTTTCAGCCGCTTCTGCTTTTGCCTTTACGATCGCTTCGAGCCTGGCTTTCTCGGCCGCTTTCTGCGCCTCGATCCTCTGTCGTTCGGCCTCCGCAGCCCGGCGGGCCTGCGCCGCCTTCTCCTCATCAGCGCGGCGTTTGGCTTCCGCCTTCTCCGCTTCGATCCGCGCCTTTTCGGCAGCTTCGCGTCTTGCTTTCTCAGCCGCCTCCGCACGCGCCCGTTCAGCGGCTTCGGCGGCCTTCTGCTTTTCGGCTTCGATCAGCATCGCAAGCGAGGCACGCCCCAGATTGGCGTAGAGGCTCTTTTGATGTCTGGAGATGAATCGCTCCCACGCATCCCGGCTGTTGGCGCGGACCGCGCTTTCGAAGTCGCGCCGGGCCGCGGCCTCGGGGTCCTCGCGTGCGGCGACCAGCGGAATGATGTTTCCGCCGAGCGAGCCATAAACGAAGGGCTCCTGCTGAAACTTCGTGTAGGTCAACACATCGTCTCGCACCCGTCCGAGCGCGATGCGCAGGTCGAGCCCCGGTTCGGCGATATGGCGGACCAGCGCCGCCGTGAAGGGACTGTTCCTTTCGCCATCGCCATCGTCGGCGGTCGACCCGGCCTTGGCGGCGAACGCTATTAACGTGTTGGGCGATGGCTCGACGCGGGCGAGACCGCGCCCGATCGACCGCGTTCCCAATGTTCGCTTCATCGTCGGGGCAAATGGGTTGTCGCGGCAGGCGTCGAGAATGACCAGCCGCAATCTGCGCACCGGCTCGAGAATTTTCACGACCCGGTCGAGCGGCAGTGCTTCGTCCTCGACGTCGATGTCCCGCTTCAGTTCGGCATCGACCGGGATCAGATAATTGGTGCCGTCCACCTCGATGCCGTGACCGGCGAAATACACGACGGCGATGTCGGCGCCGCGGATGTGATCGGAGAAGTTGTTGACGGCGCGTCTCAATGCGGCGTTAGAGAGATCGTGGCGGACTTCCACCACGTCAAAGCCTGAGCTTTTGAGAAGCGCAGCGACGGCCTGCGCATCGTTTGCCGGGTTATTGAGCTTGGCGACGGCCTTGTAGTTGCCATTGCCGATGACCAGAGCGACGCGCTTCTCGGCCTGCGCGAATGTCGTCAGCGTCAGCGCAAAAAATGCGGTCACACCTATCCGCGCAGCGGCGGCAAGGTGCCGGTGAGCACCATCCACACCATCCTGCGCAACCGGCTTTATACTGGCTGGTTCGAATGGAACGGCAAGCTGATCCAGGGCCGGCACGAGGCGCTAATCCCGGTCGAGCTATGGGAGCGGGTGCAAGGCGTGCTGGACGGCCGCTTCGCCAAGAAGGCCAAGCGCGGCAAGCATGACTTCGCCTTCTCGGGCCTGATCGCCTGCGCGCAATGCGGTTGCGCGGTGGTCGGCGAGATCAAGAAACAGCGCTACGTCTATTATCATTGCACCGGCTACGCCGATAAGTGCCAGGGTAACCCGGCATCGTGCCGGCGCAAGCGCGAGATTTTCGCCTGGAAAGCCCGCTTTTCGAGCCCAGAGATTTTTGCAGCCAAACGTTGTGAAATCCGGGCCAGCACCTTTTCAATCGAGGTGCTTTGGCCGCGTTCCAACTGCACCTTATCGGGGATTCACAAGGGAGCGTTGCGTATCCCACTGGGAGCCCCATCGCGCAGTGCTTTCCGACAATTTTGCTCCGCAGTCGAAGAGGCAAATTCGGGAACATCGTATGGACCGGGCAGAATGCGCCATGTCGCTTCGTGCCAAAAACGGACATCGGTACTTAATGCGCTGCAGCGCGCTTTCCAATGTAGGCCTCAATGACCTTTGGATCCGAAAGAACCCGATCGGGTACGCCAAAAGCCAATTCCTTTCCGTAATGTAGCACCAGGACCTTGTCAGCGAGGTCGCGAACGAGCTGCATGTCGTGCTCTATCCACACGATGGTCGGCGAGAATTCGTGGCGTGCCCTTAGCAAGTAGCGTGCAAGATCCTCCTTCTCCTGCCGGTTCAACCCGGCGGACGGCTCGTCAAGCAGAACAAGCCGCGGCTCGGCGGCAAACGCACGCGCTAGACCGATGAGCTTTTGGATGCCGTAGGGGAGATCACCGACTAGCTTCTTGCGAAACGGTTCAAGTTCGAAGAAATCGATCACCGCCTCGACACGCTCCCGCTGCTTCAGCTCCCAAGCTTGCGCGCGACCAACAAAAAGCGCCGCCCGGAGCAGCCCATAATTAAGCAGTGCATGGCGTCCGAGCAGCAGATTTTCCAGCGTGGTCAAATGGGGAAACAGCTCGTTGTGCTGAAAGGTGCGGGCGATGCCGCGCTTCGCCGCCTTGTGCGCAGGCTCGCGCGTAATGTCGCGGGCTTCGAACATCACGCGGCCTTCGGTAGCGTGATAGGCGCCAGTAATGCAATTCAGGAGGCTGGTTTTGCCCGCACCGTTCGGGCCCACGATCGCGAGCAATTCACTCGGCGCCATGCCAAACGAAATGTCGTCCAGCGCCACGATGCCGCCGAAGCGAAGCGACACATGCTCGACCTGCAATAATGCAGTCATCCCCACCACCGGCGGCTTCTTCGGTACTGCTTGACGTCGCGATAGCTTACGCGGCCGCTTTCGCCCGAACCCAGATAGAATTCCTGCACGTCCTTGTGGCCGCGTAGCTTGTCCGGCGCTCCTTCATACACGATGCGGCCGCCTTCCATGATGTATCCGTAGTCGGCGATCTCCAGCGCCGACAGCGCGTCCTGCTCGATCAGCAGGATCGAGATGCCGAACTCTAGCCGCAGCCGATGCAGCTGCGCCATCAGCTCCTGAACGAGGTGTGGTGCGAGGCCGAGCGAAAGTTCGTCGACCAGCAGCAGCTTCGGCTCGCACAGGAGACCTTGCGCAATCGCGAGCATCTGACGTTCGCCGCCGCTCATGTAGCCGGCGACCTGATCCTTGCGGCCGGCTATGCGCGGAAAGATCTCGAAAAGCTGCTCCACTTTGCGCGACCAGTTGCGGCCGACGCCGGATGGGCCGTGCGACAGGCGAAGATTGTCCCAGACCGTCAGCGTCTCGAAAATCTTGCGCCGCTCCGGCACCAGCACGATCCCAAGACGCGCCGCGCGATACGGCGGTAGGTCGAGAACGGAATGACCGTCGAAATGAATACTGCCCTTCTTGATCGCAGCATCGTCCACCGGAAGGAAGCCTGAGATCGCGCGCACGGTCGTGCTCTTACCGGCGCCGTTAGTGCCGAGCAGTGCCACAATGCTGTTCGCCGGCACCTTCAGGGACACACCTTGCACCGCGACGATGACGCGGCTGTAGGTGACCTCGAGGTTCTCCACCTCAAGCGTCGCGCCGGTGGCCACCTGCTCCTGTATGTTCTCTGCCAGCGACATCGCTTACGATTCCCAGGCCCGGTATTTGAACGGCCAGAGCTGGAAATAGAAGCGCACGCGCGCCCAGATGCCTGCGAGTCCGCGCGGCTCGAGGATCAGGAACAGCAGCATGATGACGCCGAACACTCCGATCTGAAGTTCGAACACCTTGCTGCCCATTCCCTGCAGGGCCGGGATCGCCTCGGTAGCGTAGCTGATGACGTGGGGGAGCACGACCACGAAAATCGCGCCAAGAACGCAGCCGATGATCGATCCCAACCCGCCGATGATGACGATCGCGAGATACTGGATGAGCATGTGGAAATCGAAGGCTTCGACCGACACGAAGCCCGTGTGATAGGCCCACAACGCACCGGCGAAGCAGGTGAGCGCCGTGCTCGCACTGAAGGCCAGCAGCTTGTAGACCGCGGCATTGATGCCGAGCGATTCCGCCGAGATATCGCGATGATGAATAGCCATCCAAGCCCGACCATAAGCCGAACGCAGCCAGTTCACATTGATGAGGAGAACGACCAGCGTAATCGGCAGCAGCACATAGAACCAGTTGCGCTCAGATCCGATGGTATAGCCGAAGATGCCGGCCGGAGGCATAGTGAAGCCGGCGCCGTAGCTGATCGCCGCCTGATATTGCCCGAGCCCGACAACGATCACGAAATAAGCTGCCAGCGTGCTGACAGCCAAGTAGAGCCCTTTCAGGCGGAGCGCCGGCAGGCCGACGAGAACGCCGAGAATGGCGCCGAGGATGGTCGCAGCGATGAGCGACACGACGATCGGCGCTTCGAAATGCGTGACCAGCGCCGCCGACGTGAAAGCGCCCGCTGCGATGAAGCCGGCATGGCCGAGCGAGATTTGTCCGGTCGTCCCCATGAGCAGGTTGAGAGCTAGCGCTCCAATCACTGCGATGAAGACCTGGTTGGCAATGCCGGTCCAGAAATTCGTCAGCAGCAGAGGAAGCACCAAGGCAATACAAAGTCCTGCTATCGCCCAAAACCGGACGAAGCCGGAATCGAGGAGCTGCATATCGCTGCGATAATTCGTCCGCAGCGTGCTGGGGAGAGCGGCGAACGGGTTCATATCCGCTCAAGCTCCTCTTTCGATCCGAAGATGCCCCACGGCCTGATCCACAAGGCGACCAGAAGAATCAGGAAAGGCGCAGCCATCGCGATCTGGGGGGCGATGAACCGCGAGGCCAGTACTTCCGCCGCCGCCACGATCAGCGCACCGAGCGCGATGCCCTTCAGGCTGTCCATGCCTCCGATTAGGGCCGGCGCAAAGCCCGCGAGCCCGACGTACCAGATGTCCGGTCCGAGCCGGACCTTCAGCGCGAAGAAGATGCCGGCGACCGCAGCCATGGCAGTCGCCGCGGCCCAGGACACAGCGTTGATCGTATGAATATTGATGCCGCGCTGCGCAGCGAGCAGCGCATTTTCGGCAACGCCGCGCATTTCGACACCGATGGCCGCACGTTGCAGCAGGATCGGAAACCCGATCATCGCCATCGCGGCTACGACGATAATGCCGACATCGATACCGCTGATCGACAAGCCCGCCATCAACTGGATCGGCTTGCCGAGTTGTCCCAAAAATTCTCCCGGATATCGGGTTTGACCAGTCCAGATGAAGGTGGTGAGCGAACGCAGCACGATCCCAAGAGCGATCGTCGCAAGCACGCCAACCGCGACCGGATAGCCCGCGAGCGGCCGCATCACACCGAAATAGGTCAGGGCGCCGACAATGGCGGAACCGACGAGTCCGACGGCAACCGCGACCGGAAGATTGCCACCGGTCATGACCAGGGCTTGAAAGAAAAGAAAAGCGCCGAGCACCATCAGGTCCCCGTGCGCCAGGTTAAGGATGCGGGTCGCCCGATAGATCAGCACATATCCCATGCCGAGCAGCGCATAGAAGGCCGCCTGAATCAGGATGACGAGCAGAAGACTCATGCCGATTGTTTCCTGGCGACCCGCCGCGGGTGGGCTTCAGATCAGTCCAAAACCTTGACGGTCGCGAGCTTGCCGGCCGAGACCCGAGCCCAGTCGGTGATGCGCTTCACCGAGGAGGTCTTGGGATCCCATGCATAGGCCGTGAAGCTGGCGGGACGGGTATGGTCGTCCTTCGTCCATTTTACCGGGTCCGGGTAGATGCCTGCGGTCTGCACACTGATGTTGTTGAGCACATCAACGAGCTTCTCGCGAGTACAGGGCGAGCCACACTTCTTGAGCACTTCTTCCAGCACCATGCCGCTTGCCCAGCCGAGCGACAGCGTATCGACGGGCAGGCTCACGCCGTACTTCTTCGCGGCAGCCTCGATTTCTGCAAACACCGGCAGCTTCTCGACCGTGAATGCATATTCCGGGCTCATGACGAGCTTCGGGTCCTTGAGCTGACGCAGCGTATCCTCGGCATCGCCGCTGTGATTGTGGATAAACCAGCCATTCCAGCCCTGGCGACGCAGTGCGCCAAGCATTTGTACAGCGGTCGTAACCGGCGCCCAGCTAGTCACATAGTTCGCACCGCTTGCGATTATGCGCGACGCGGCACCGCTAACATCCGCTGCTGCTGGCGGAATCGCCTGTTTGTCAACCACAGGGATTTTCAGCTGGCCCGCAATCTTCTCCATGTTGTCGATACCCTGACGGCTGACCGGAATATCGGCGGCAACCAGCGCAAGCTTGAGATCGTCCTTGTTCTTCTCGGCCAGCGCCTTCACCAGCGGCACCTGCCAGAAGCCGGCCGTGTTGGGATCCGAAGTGCTGCCTCCACAGAAGACGTAGGGATTCATCTGCGACGTTGCGGCGTTGGCCGGACAAACGGCCTGGCCGAGCAGCAACACCGGCGTTTTGGTACGGGACGCTGCCTGGAACATCGGGGCATAGGTCGAGGACAGGCTCATGAGAGACACGGCAATCACGCTATCGTCGTCCATCAGGCGCTTCGCGTTGTTGGCGGCCTCGCTCGGCGCAGCCTTATCGTCGAGCAGAACGAAATCGATCTTGTTGCCATTTACGCCGCCCTTGTCGTTGAGCTGACGCAGATAGGTCCGGAAGCCCTCGATATGGGGCAGATAGCTCGGCGAGGCCGGTCCGGTGGCCGCCCCGGAAATGCCGATCTTGTATTGCGCCAATGCCGGCGTCGCAATCAATACCGACAGAGCGCAAGTTGCAGTAACAACCGTCATTCTCGAAAGGCTCATAGTTTTTCTCCCACGTTTGATTTCACGAAATCTGGCTGCTGATGCGCCGCTCTTCGTCGTCGCTGTACATTTGATCGATCAAGTGGCCGAAGTGCTTCTGCAGCAGACCGCGCTTGATCTTGCGCGTGGGCGTAACCGCCTCGCCTTCGACTTCCGGATCCAGTTCGCGATCGAGAATGCGGAAGGACTTGACCTGCTCGACACGCCCGAGTTGCGCATTCGCCGCCGCGACCTCCTTCTGAATCAGTCCATAGACAGATCGATTGGTCGCCAGCGATTGATAGCTTGTATAGGCCACGCTATTCGCGCGTGCCCACTCGGAGACCGTGCCTACATCGACCTCGACGAGGACAGTCAGGTATTTCCTACCCTCGCCGACCACGCTCGCTTCGCTGATATAAGGACTCGCCTTGATCGCGGTTTCGATACGGCTCGGGCTGACATTCTTGC
>CAZIKZ010000002.1:0-12306 GCA_964539845.1 uncultured Hyphomicrobiales bacterium | reverse complement strand
CCGCCGGCCGTGATCACAATGTCTTTCTTGCGATCGACGATCCAGAGCTGGCCGCGTTCGTCGATCTCGCCGACATCGCCGGTGTAGATGCCGTCAGGTCGCAGCACTTCGGCAGAGGCAGCGGGATCTCCCCAATAACCGGCGAAGCATCCGGGCGTTTGGCCAATGATCTCGTCGTCGGCGGCGAGGCGGACTTCTGCGCCGGGATAAGGCGTGCCGACCGAACCTGGCTTAGGGAAAGGCTGCACCTGCGCGGTGAGCACCCCGCCTTCGGTTTGCCCGAAGAGGTTTTTCAGATTGACACCCCATACCTGCCACAAGGCCTGCACTTCGGCAGGCAGCGGCGCGCCGGCCGATAGTGCGATCCTTACGCGGTGCAGGCCGAGCTTTTTCAGCATCCGGCGAAACACCACGACGCGGGCAAGCCAATAGGCGCCCGCAAGATGGAGTGCTGCTTCGCCGTTCCAATGCCTCTTCCGATAAGCGCGCGCGATGGCCATCGCCGTGTTATAAATCACGCGTTTCAACGTGCTAGAATTCTCGATGCCGACAATGATGCGGGAGGCAAGCTTCGACCAGTAGCGCGGCACAGAGGCATGATGTTGTGGCGAGACCTCATAAAGCGTCTCCAGGAACCGTTCCACCTCGTCACCGAAATGCGGAACGATGCCCTTGGCCAGCATTCCCATCGGCGTGTTCATCCGCTCGTACAAATGATTGAGCGGCAAATGGACGACGCTGCGAATTTCTTCCGCTGTATTCAGTTCGGGGAAGGCAAAAAACTGGTGCCCTTGCGTAACAAGGCCGCGATGCGAATAGAGCGCGCCCTTCGGGTGAGCGCTGGTTCCGGATGTGTAGACGATCGTGGCAGGATCATCGGGCCTCACTGCTCTGCAGCGCGCCAGAAATGTATCCCTTCCGCCCGGAAACGATTTGCCGCCTTCGATCAGTTCATCCAGCGACATAAGCGCCGGATTCTCATAGCCGAACATGCTGCTGTCATCGATGACGACGATCTTCGTGAGATTCGGCAAACGGTCGAGCAACGGAAGAACCTTGTCGACATGCTCCTGGTCTTCGGCAATCAGCACGGTCGCGCCACCGTGGCGCAGGACGAACTCCGCCTCATCGGGTGAGCTCGTGGGATAAAGGCCGTAGCTGATCGCTCCGATGCATTGCGCCGCGAAGTCAGACAGCAACCACTCCGCCAAGGGATCGCCGATAATCGCCACTCGATCCTTCGGCTTCACACCGAGGGCGCAGAGCCCAAGTCCGATATCGGCAACACGGTCGAGAAGCTCGCTCCACGTCACGTCCTGATATATGCCGAAATGCTTGGCGCGTAGCGCCACGCGGCTTCCGCGGCGCTTGACGACATCCAGCAGCAACCCCGGAATGGTCAGACAATCCTCGGAAGGCAACACCAGCCTGGGACCGGCAAGCGCGCGTAGCGTGCCAATCTCGGCCACTCTGGCGGCCGCAAGTTGATCCTCGCGCTCGGCGCCGGACGGAATTACCCGCCCAAGCGCCCCTTGGGACGTAGCCACTCATGCTCCCTTAACTCGCTGTGCTTTCTTTTCTTCTTGCATTCTTTCGAACGATCACTAGAAATTGCTAGCGTATGATGAGCTCAAATGCAATCCCCTCCAATCGCTGGGAGCCGACACCCCGCTGGGAGCGCAGGCAACGCGAAGTGCTGGGCGTCGTCGCCACCGCATTTGCTGAAAAGGGCTATCTCGGCGCCAGTATCAAGGACATCGCGGACCGCCTCGGGGTCCGCCAAGCCAGTCTCTACTATTACTTCCCGTCGAAAGAAGCGGCTCTCGCAGCCATCTGTGAGCTCGGCGTCAAGGACTTCATCGAGAACCTGCGGGAGATTCTGTCACGAGACTCTCCGATCGCGGACAAGATCCGCGCTGCGATAGCCAATCATCTGATGCCGCTGCGCACGCATCCGGACGCGGATTATATCCGTGTCTTCATCCGGCATCGCCATGAATTGCCCGATGGATTGCGCCACAAGGTCGCGGCCCTGGCGCGTGAGTACCAGAACCTCATAGAGCAATTGTTCGTTGACGGCATTGCGTCCGGTGAATTGCAGCGCGATCTCAATCCCCAGCGCGCTACGCTCGCACTGCTTGGGCTCTGTAATTCGGTGATCGCAGCACGAGCCCTGCCCCGGACGTCCTCAATCGACAATTTTATTGAGGACTATGCGCGCATGTTTACTTACGGCGTTGTTGCCGAAATCGGAATAGCCACGGCACCGCGGCATAAAAAGAACAGTTCGAGGGTGGAATGAGCGACGAGACCTACAGGGACGTTTATCGACGCGCGATCCAGTATCGCAAAACGCCATTTCTAGAGCGCCCCTATTTCGGTTCGCCCGGTGCTCCAGCCCAGGCGGAAACCAATGTCAGCAACATATGGGGCCACATCAACGGGGGTTTTCTGATCGGCTACGAATATACGCGCTGGTGGAAGGAATCGCTCGCATTGCGCCAGACAGCAGTCCTCGGTGACTGGAGCTGGCTGAACAAGGTCCGCGTTACAGGTCCTGATGCCGCCCGCTTCCTCAACTTTGCAACGGTGAAGGACATCAGCCGTCAGCAGATCGGCCAGATCATGTACACCCCGATGACCAACGAGGAGGGAAAGGTCGCGATCGAGGGGCTGACCTGGAAGGTCGGCGACAACGATTTCATCTTCACCCAATCGGGCGCACAGAGCTGGCTGCCGCAGATCCTTCAGCTCACCGATTACGAGGTGACGTTAGAGGACGTGACTCCGGACTACACCTGCTTTGCGCTGCAAGGCCCGCGCGCGACCGACATCCTGGAAGCGGTGACCGGCGAGGACTTCAAGGACATGAAGTTCTCGCGCTGGCGCAAGACCCGCGCGGTCGGCGAGGACGTGATCGTCGGGCGCCAGGGCGTCACCGGGGAAGTCGGTTACGAATTCCTGATGCGCACCGATACCGGCAAGACGCATGAGCTGTGGCGCGAGATCCGCCGTGTGGGACACGACTTCGGCCTGCGCGAGCTTGGCTTCAAAACTCAGTTGATCGGCCATACCGAGACTGGCATCGCCACGGTGATCCGCGACTTCCTGCCTGCACGCATGAAAGGCGAGTCGATCCGCAGGTTTGCCAAGCTATGGGCCAGCGCCGAAGAGGTCGATATGCTCGAGGGCGATCTTAGCGAGCATTTCTGCTCACCGGCGGAGCTCGGCTGGCAATACACTATCAATCTCGACAATCATGAGTTCTACGGCCGCGAAGCACTGCTACGCGAGAAAGACGCCGGCGGCCCACCGCGAAAGCTGATGGGCCTGATGTGGAACAGCGAGGACATGGCGCAGCTTTACGCCAACCTGTTCCGCGACGGGGCGTCCGCCCCGCCCCCGGATCTGCCAACCGGACAATTCCGGATGTTCTATCTGAAGGTGCTGCAAGGCAACGAGCACGTCGGCTGGGCGTCCGGCGTGACCTACAGTCCGACGCTGAAGCGCATGATTTCGCTCGTGCGCCTGCGCAAGGACCTCGCGGTCCCTGACACCGAGCTTTCGGTGGTGTGGGGCGGCTTCTCAAACGAGCCCGTGCAGATGATCCGCGCGCGCGTGCAGCAACTGCCGTTCATCCGGCAGCATCGTCGAGACGACCTTGCTGGCAAGGTGGAGGCTCAACAGCCGACTTGATTAATGTCCGCTTTGCATCAAAAGCGGATCTCGAACATCACTGAACTACCGCGCTTTGGCCTCGATTGCACTGCCACCCACACCGCGCAGTGCGTTTATTCTCCGGTCTCCGGAGCGTGACTCTCGAAAACGGGAGTCTTCGCGGCAATAGCGGGAGACGTGCCGGGGTTTTCGGCGCAAGAACTCGGAATTCCGCCATCCAGAGACTTTCGGCCAGTGCCTGAAAGCCGCGATTTGGCGGGAATTTCTAGCGTTTCGGAATGATATTCTCCGAATGACAGAATGACTGGCTGGGCTGGGCGGATTCGAACCAGAGAATTCCAGAGATTACTGCCGGCCCGCCCGCGGTTTCCCAACTTGTCCGAAAATGATCCGCAGCAGCCGAAATGAGCCACAAGATTGCTCACTATTCGCTCGACTTCCCGTCGGAACGGAGCGTGTGTGGTTGCGAAAAGGAGCCGCCACGATGCCGCCAACATGATCAACTGGGTCAGCGAAGCCTGAGATCACGCAGCACGAACTTCTCCTCCCTGCCAGGGCCCTTTGGCCTGCGCGGGGCTTCGGTGGTGACGGCACCGGCCGTCGCGACCGAACAGAGGAGTTCAGTATGACTAAGAACAAATCCGCCCGCAAAGCTAAAGCCGTGACAGCCAAAGCGCCCAGTGACGCCTCCGGGAAGCGGGTGATTCCGCACGCGCTCCGTGCCAAGTCCAAGCAGACTGACGTTATTGAAATGTTGCGCCAGCCGCATGGCGCAACCATCGCAGCCATCATGAAGGCGACCGGCTGGCAACAGCATTCCGTTCGCGGCTTCTTTGCTGGTGTTGTTCGCAAGAAGCTTGGCCTGACGCTAGAATCGCAGAAAGTTGGCGACGCGACCCGATCCTATCGGATTGTTGCTCCTATGTCGGACAAGCCCAAATCAAAGGCGACCAAAACCAAACGACAGGCAGTGTAGTCGTGGCACGTCGCTCCGTCGTTTCGGTGACGCCGGTCTCGCGATCATCACAGATCGTCCAGGCTCGAAAGAGTCTGGACGACCTGCATCGCGAATGGCGGCATCTATATAAAAGCGAACCACCCAAAATCAGTCGAGACTTGTTGGTAATGGGTCTCGCATACCGGCGTCAGGAGATCGAGCACGGCGGTCTCGGCAAGGCTACGTTGCGCAAACTGCAAACGCTGGCCAAGACGTTGCGGACCACGGGGAAGATCGGCCCGTCGCCCCGACTTGCCATGAAACCTGGTGCGCGACTTATCCGCAAATGGCACGGCCGGACACATACCGTGACCGTTACCGAAGATGGCTTTGAATATGGAGAGACGAGCTATTCGTCCCTCACCCAGATCGCCAGAAAAATCACCAGGGCCCACTGGTCCGGTCCGCGCTTCTTCGGGCTCGACGCGAAGAAAGCCACTCCCACGCCAACCGGGGGCCGCGATGAGTGAAGTCAGCAGGAACCAGCGCTCGCGAACCGTCAAACGATGCCGCTGCGCCATCTATACGCGGAAATCCACGGAAGAAGGGCTTGAGCAGGACTTCAATTCTCTCGATGCGCAGCGCGAGGCCTGTACCTCCTTCATCCAGTCGCAGAAGCACGAGGGCTGGACTGTCATCCCAACAGTGTATGATGACGGCGGATATTCCGGCGGATCGCTGGAGCGCCCCGCCCTGCAACGGTTGCTCGTCGACATCGAGGCCGGACGGGTTGATGTGATCGTGGTCTATAAAGTCGACCGCCTGACCCGGGTGCTATCCGATTTTGCCAAGCTGGTCGAGGTGTTCGATCGCTGTGGCGTCTCATTCGTCTCAATCACCCAGCAGTTCAATACGACCACAAGCATGGGACGACTGACGTTGAACATTCTTCTGTCCTTCGCCCAATTCGAGCGGGAACTGATCGGCGAACGCGTTCGCGACAAGGTCGCCGCCTCGAAGAAGAAGGGAATATGGATGGGCGGCACCGTGCCGCTCGGCTACGACGCGAAAGATCGCAAGCTGGTCGTCAATAAAGCAGAGGCCCGCGCCGTCGCTGACATCTACCGCCGCTACCTCAAGCTCAAGTCGGTCCGGGCGCTTCAAATCGAACTCGACAAGGTCGGCATCCGAAGCAAAAGGCGTGTCCGGCCGGATGGCACGGTATCCGGCAATCAGCGCTTCTCACAGGGAGCACTGTATCTGCTGCTTCAGAACCGCACCTACCGCGGCGAGGCAGTCCACAAGGGCAATGCTTATCCTGGCGAACACAAGGCGATTATCGACAAGCCGCTGTGGGACTCGGTCCAGGCCATGCTCTCCGAGAACCGGATCAAGCGATCCAATGGCACCAACAGCAAAGCACCGAGCCTGCTGACGGGCCTGCTCTTCGACGAGACTGGCGAGCGGCTGACGCCCACATGGTCCGTCAAGAAGGGAAAGCGGTATCGCTATTATGTATCTGCGTCGCTTCTGAAAGGGGACAAACGGCCTCCCTCGATCCGACAGCGGATCCCAGCTGGAGACCTCGAAGTCATCGTCGTCGAAAGACTTCGAAGCCTTCTCTCCAGTCGCAAGCAATTACTGGGCGCGCTCAACGATGAACACTTGCACAAATCGGGTCACCGGCATCTGATTGATCGTGGCAGTCAGATTGCCGAGGAGCTGGGTCAGACGCCTGAGGGAACCCGCGCGATCGTCACAGCCATAGCCCACCGCGTCGAAGTTGGTCGCGACGGCGTCAAGATATACGTCTCTCGAAGCCGTCTCGAGGGGTTGCTCGACTCCGGACGTCTGGAGTTGGCCCAAGACAAACCCATCGATCCAGCGGACCAGACAGTCAGCCTCAAAGCGCCCATCCAGCTAACCCGCGTCGGTCGCGAAATGAAATTGCTTGTTGAGGATTCAGATGACAACCGGTCGCCAGACATGAGCCTTCTGCGCGTCGTCGCGCGCGCGCATGATGTTCAACGGCGACTTTCTGAAGACACAACCCTCAACGTGCACGACATTGCTCGCGAGCAGCGAGTGACGCCGAAGTATCTCTACATTGTTCTACGCCTACGCTGGCTTGCGCCGGACATAACCACAGCGATCGTCAATGGCCGGCAGCCGCGACAGCTAAGTGCCATGCGCTTGATGCGATTGACCGCACAGTTGCCGGCCGATTGGTCGGCGCAGCGCGCGCTGCTCGGCTTTCGCCAAGGCAAATGATGGCTCCTGAACCGCCCGCCGACCATAGCAACAGGCGCACCGCGGCAACCACGAGATGGCCTCCGAGAGAATGACACAAAGCGGACTTATCAGCCCGGAATTTCAACGGCGTGGTCCGCGACGGTTGTTTCTTCAAGCCTTACAGAATTATCTCAGGGACCACTCCGTTCTGGCTCGTACGGGCTCGTGAACCGAACAAGTGGAACATGTGAGTGCGGAATCCAGAGCCGTAAGCTGGACGGCAAGGCATCCTGGCGGAATGCCAGACCTTCGGCACCTAAAATCGTCCTTGAGCGCTTAGAAAGAGAAGCCGTTCTTCCTACGCGAGAGATCGCCTGCCGTCTAAGCGGCTCGGTCGCTCTCTCGCATCGCCTAGACTTCGAATCCCGCTTGCAACAAAGCGAATGTATTGTTGCTGAAGTACAGCGTGCTTTGTCGGCCGCTTCGTTCCTTCGAGCCGCATGCCGCGCTCATTCGAGGCGCTTAGTTGTAAGCGAGCGCCCAGCGCGAACAGATAAGCCCAGACGGCATCCCGTTTGCTGAGTCCAGGCATCACCTCCATAAACGAAGCAATGAATTTCCGAGCGATCGGGTCGTAATGGCGCTTCATGAGCGCCTTCGAACGCTTGTCTGGGGCGATTGACACCGCTCCAACCACGGCCGCGAAATACTGGCCTGATTGGGTCTCGCTGCCAAGCCACTCTGGCGAGGGCCTGAGCAGAACGTCAATGAGCGCCTCAAGGGTCGTTCGCGAGCTATCCGCCATCAGCTCGTTCAATCCGTTTTCGCGGAATGCATTAATGACGTCTGCTCGACGCTCGAACATCGCCTCATATAATTTTTTCTTTGTCGTGAAATGATAGTGTAAAAGCGCCTGTGACACATTCGCTTCCGAGGCGATCATGCGCATGGCGGCGCCATCGTAGCCGTGCAAAGCGAACACGCGCTCTGCCGCATCCAAAATTATGTTGCGGGCGCCGTTTTGACGCGGGCGCGGCTTCTGTCGTCTCATTCGTGCGCAACCGGCGAACCGGCGCCCTGATCAATCGTCCAGCAAGGCCACGACGCGGGACCATCCCGCGGTGCCGTGTTCGATCTTGACCGGAAACGCAACTACCGTGAAGCCGGTCGGCGGGAGCGCTGCAAGATTCGCGAGCCGCTCGATCTGCAGGTATTCCCGCGTCCGGCCAACCATATGCGTCGGCCACAACGAATTTGGAATTCCCTTCTTGTGATCGGATGCCATGTCGCGGGGAGCGCGGTCCAGACCCCACGCATCGATACCGATCATCCGGACGCCCTGATCCAGCAGATAATGGCACCCGTCGGGGTGCAAGCCGGGTTGGAGGTTTGGAAATTCCGGATTGTCGAAATGCTTGTCGGTATCGGTCCTAAGCAGCACGATCTCGCCCGGCGACAGTTTATGACCGATCTTTTTGAGAGCCGCCTCGATATCCGCGCGGGTGATGAATTCAGCGGGCTTTTTGTCGGAAAAGTCGAGGCAGGCGCCCGGACCGTAACACCATTCCAGAGGCACCTCCTCGATGCTCTTTGAGGGTTTGCCTTCGCAGAGCGGCCCGTAATGCAAAGGAGCGTCGACGTGCGTCCCGCCGTGGGCGGAGAGGGTGACCCGCTCGTGCGCGAGCGCCATGCCGTCGGGATAGCCACTAGGCAGAAAGTTGAAGTCGGCCGCCCTCCGCCTGGCGGCTTCGACATGGTTCATTCGGACAATTTCTGGGCCGCCAGGCTCAAATGACTGGTTGCGGATTGTGACGCTGAGGTCAATGAATCGCACTCTGTGACTCCGGTATTGACTATTGGATCTTGGCGTTCGAAATTTTCACGAGATGCTTCCACTTTTCGTGGTCCGAATTGATCAGGTCGGCGAACCCGCTCCGCGTGAGATTGCCAGCGATGAAAGTCTGGGGCTTGAGCACCTGCTCGATGAAATCCGGCTGCTTCAGGATCTCTGAGATGTCGTTGTGTATCTTGTCGAGAATGGCGGCCGGGGTTCCCTTCGGCGCAGCGAAGCCAAACCATACGTTGATCGTATAGTCCTTGACGGTCTCACCGATGGTGGGCAGGTCCGGTCGATTTGGAATGCGTTTTTCCGTAGCCGATCCGACGACGCGCAGCTTGCCTTCCTTTTCGAGCCCCTCAAACACGGAGTAGGTGACCATGTACATCGTGAGGCGACCCGCGATCAGATCGGTGACGGCAGCAGCTGAGCCCTTGTACGGAATGTGCTGAATGTCCACGCCGGCGAGGTGCTTTAGATATTCCATCGCCACGTGGGGGTACGATCCAACGCCGGGACTGGCGTAAGTGAGCTTTCCGGGACTAGCTTTTGCCGCCGCCAAGAGTTCGGTGACCGTTTTGCCAGGTGCTTCGTTGGAGACGGCAAGAACCGGCGCAAGATGAACAGCGAGCGCGATCGGCTCCAGATCCTTGCGGGGATCGAACGCCAGCTTCTCGTAGATGTGCGGATTGATCACGAATGACGCGCTGTCTGAGAATAGCAGCGTGTATCCATCCGGAGTGGATTTGACCACGCTATCCGTGCCGATGGTCGTCCCTGCGCCTGGCCGGTTTTCGACCACGACCGGCTGCCCCCATTTCTCGGAAAGCCTCTGCGATATCGCGCGCGCGACCGTGTCGGTGCCGCCACCGGCGGTATAAGGGACGATCACCTTCACCGCGCGGTTAGGATATGTTTGTGCACTCGCCGCGGTCGCTGTCGCGAGGATGCAAACGCCCAGAATTGCGCGGATCGTAGTCATATCTTCCTCCATTCGACTCTTTTGTTAATTCGACTCTTTTACGAGCGTTGTCGTCAACCGCCTCAAGGTAACAGGTGATGTGTCGCGTTCACGGCTGACGGCGATCGCCTTCGAGTTCGGTCCTCTTCAGGAAGCTGGAAAAGACGTTCGCGAGCGCAGGCTCCACCGCGGCCCACTCGTCGGGATCCCAATGTTCTTTGAGGTTTTCTCTGGAACGCCTCTCCACAACACCATCGTGCAATTCGACGACCGGCGCGAGAGCGGCAAGCCTTTGTGCCGCAGCAGAATCGTGAATGCGATCGTTCCCGGGAATGACGCAAATCGGCATCTGCAGTGACTGCAACTGAGCCTCGGTGGCGCCGATCACCGGAAGGTTCGCAGAACTCAAGAAGGCGTCTCGCCAGCCTTCCATCACCTTGACAAACTCCCCAACGTCGGTCGTCAGGAGTTCGTTTCGACCCTCGGGGCGTTTTCTGATGCACTCCGAAAAATGCGGGGAGGCGCAGACGGCTTCCATGCCGCCGCTCTTCGCCATTGCGATATACTGACCGTAATACTCCTGCGCGAGGCTCTCCGCGGCGTGTTTTCCGCCGGTCACTCGCCATAGCAACAGGCCGCGCACCGCGTCAGGATGTCGAAGCGCAAACAAGATCGCGAGACGCGCACCTGCAGACGCGCCGCCGACATAGAGCGGGGCAAGACCGAGGCCGTTGCTCAGATTGTACAGGTCATCAGCCCAAACCTCGTGTTCCGAACCGGCGGGCTCGAACGCAATCTGAGAGCTCCCGCAGTTCCGACGGTCGTGCAAAAGAACCTGATAGCCTCGCTCTGCGAGCCGGCTGGAAAGGCTGAGGAGTTCGTCGTAAGGGCGTCTCGCGCCCGGTGTAAGGGCGATGGCTGGACCTCGCTCACCGACGACTTCGTATCGAAGGGTTACGCCACGCACGGCAAGTTCGGGCATTCCGCTTTTCCACCCTGTCTATTAATATTTGACTTGGCCCGAAATTCCGAGACCTACCGGTCATTGACTGATCGATCAGTCAGTTTAAATTGAAGCGTGGTCGCGGTGCAAGCCCGGATCGAACAATCGACATTTTTGATATGAAGCTTGTAACTTTCAGCGTTTCAACTCAGGTTGGCGAGGTGGTCCGGATTGGTGCACTGCACCGTGATTTCGTTGTGGACCTGTGTGCCGCCTTTGGATGGCATCTCTGCGAGCGCGGGGTCTACGCGGCGCCCGAACTGGCGAACGACATCATTCCGGCAGATATGGTGCAATTCCTGTCACGCTGGCCTATGGCGCGTGAGGCGGCGGAAACTGCCTTCTCATTTGCTCGAAACAAGGGGACACAGGCACTTTCACCGTCAGGCGCAAAGATATTCTACGGGCCGGGTGAGTGCCGTCTTCTCGCGCCACTGCGTCCTCGCCGCATCAAGGACTATCTGGTGTATGAAGAACACAAAAAGCAGGCGATCAAGCAGAAGGGGCTCGATCTGCCAGATCTTTGGTACCGCATGCCGACCTATACGAATCGTAATCACCTCGGCTTGGCCGGTCCGGGCGACGATATCGCATGGCCAAGTTATACCGAGAAATTGGATTTCGAATTCGAGCTAGCTCTGGTGATGGCCCGCGGCGGACGCGATATCGAGGCCAGTGACGCCATGGAATTCGTTGCTGGCATCACAATCTACAATGACTGGAGCGCCCGGGACGTACAGGCTGATGAAGCTCGAATCGGAGCCGGCCCCGGAAAGAGCAAGGACTTCGATCAGGGCAATGTTCTGGGTCCCTGCATTGTAACCTTGGACGAGATTGACCCTTCGAACGTCGAGATGATCCTGAGGGTTGACGGTGAGGAGTGGGCGCGGGGGCACACTCGCGGGATGAAATTCTCATGGCAGCAGATTATCGAGAACGCATCATCAGGTGAGACCATCTTTCCAGGCGATGTGTTTGCGTCCGGCACTATGGACCGCGGGTGCTGCCTCGAATTGGGGCGCTGGATCGAGCCGGGGATGCGGATCGAAATGGAAGCAAAGGGCATTGGCATCCTGAGCAACAGAATAGTTGGATCGCGGCCCGCCTGAATGAGTGCATTCGACATGAGTCGCGTCTTCGCGACTTCGGAGTCTGGTACAAGGCGGTCATCGCAGTGATCCGCGCAAGTTTCACGGGAGAAAGCGCGGTGATCTAACGCGATCAATCCGCACATGCGGCAACCACTGAATGGCCGCGGAGAGATTTTAGTGCCAATCTGGCGCGAGATAGCGCGAGAAGGTGTCTCTGTGGAGAATTCGCCCTTATCAGAGGGCAAGAATGTCCCGTAAAACCGGGCGAAATCCGCACTTCATGAAGCACTAATTATTGTGTAATATCAATAGCTTAGTCGCTGGCTGGGGCATCTAGATTCGAACCATAGAATGGCGAATAAGAAACGGCCCTTAGTCCGGTGGTGCATCCGGTTCGATGGATGAGCACTAAGAAGCAACAAACCCCGAACGCTTTAGAATTGTTTCTGGGGCGGCATCTGGGGCGGTAGGCTAAAAGCCTCATGCTAAAACTAGCATAAGACTTTGATTTCGTTGGTGGGCCCGGCAGTTCTGAATGTTTTGCTTGAAATCAATGAGTTAGTGGAA
>CAZIKZ010000001.1:0-44175 GCA_964539845.1 uncultured Hyphomicrobiales bacterium | reverse complement strand
CGAATTTGTGCGGAGGTGAAGCTCATCACTTGACCCTCACGCTTATAACCGGTTCCGAATTGCTCAACGCAACTCCCGCGATCGCAATCTCTCGCTTCAGGTCGGTTGTAAGCGCTTGGCGGTCCAATCGGGGATCACGCGGCACCCAATATTGTTCGGGTATCATCGCTTCGTCGACGACCACCAGCGAAGCCGCTCCGGCGCGCAGGGACACCGTGAAGTCCGGGGCGGTGATCTTTTTGACTTCGGCCTCGACCATCACATCGCGGGCGATCTGCCGGTGTTTATAGGCCCGGTCCTCGAACCGGGACATTCGCGTCTCCATCTCCCCGATCCGGCCGCGTAAACCGTCGATCATCGCCTCGTCGACAACCGCCGACCGGACAATGGCTGCTATGACCTCATGCAGGTCGGTCAGCCCCTCCAAAGTGTCGGCCAGGGTCTGTTCGTCGAGACCCGGATTTGCTGCTTCCAATCGCTCCCGCAGCGCCAGATACTTTGCCCTCGAAAAATGCAGCTTATTCATACGCTTACTCCATACATCACAAAAAGTGATGCATGCACGCTCGTTGTCGCGGAGCAGTCAATAAGAACAAAATAGGAACATTGTGCGAAATAGATGCGCTATTTTTTCAGTCCGACGGCGCACCAAAACGGCTCGCGGTTCGAAAACGCGATGTCCCCCAGTCCGGCATTGGTCAGCATGTCGGAAATCTCGGCCCGCGTGAAACGCTTCTCGAGCCGTGTGCAGAAACGGTCATACGCATCCGTTCGCATCACATAGAACGACTTGTCGCGGTAGTAAGATTGCGCGAGCGTGTGCATCACATGACGGGATTTGCCCATGCCGTTGCCGATGAGCCGGCCATGCGATCCCGGGATGATTCCACCGCAGTGATCAAGGAGCGCTTAGCCCGTCCTTCCGCGTTATACACCGTCGCGCTTTGCCCATTTCATGATGAGTTCGGCAAGCACTTCGCCCAAGATAGCGTTGCCCTGCTCATTGAAGTGGCCGCGTCCCACTCTGCTACCAAATCCACGTAAGCTCGATGCATCCGTGGCGCCGTAACGGTTTGCAAAAAGAGTGTCGAGATCCTGAAATGCCAATCCATGTTTTGTGAATCTGTCTCGTACGGCGCTTTCAAGATCAGCGCGAAGGCTGTCTGTGTCGCTGCAATTCGAAGGAAAGCCACGTGCCGCGACAATCACGGCGGGCTTTTTCTCGCGGTTCATGCTTGCGAGATCGCGGATGAAGGCATCGAGAACACCGGCCGCAGTTTTCGGCTCGCCGTCGTGCCAAAGCCGAAGATATGACCTCAGCGCCGCTTTCGCAGATACACATTTCTCAGGGGAGATGGCGATTGATTGTGGTGGTGTCGGCCATTCTGCAAGAATGCCAATATTCTTGCGGCTATTGAGCACGCGCGCCAGGGCGGAGTGGTCGAGGGACCAGTACAATGCATAGCCAATGCCGGATGTGCGGATTTTATAGCCGCGGCTATCGCGAAAGCCATAGGACAGATTGATTGAGCCGTCTGATGAAGGTCGATAGCCGGTGAAAGCGCTATCGTCGCGCAGACTTGAGGAAAAAAAGTCGCCGATATTCAAGACAACGATCGCGAGGTCCGGGTTTAACGCCCGGCTAGCGACCTGCAGCCGCGCCGCCAGCACAGGTGGTGTCGCGCCTGCTAGCCCGAGATTGACGACTTCCGCGCCGGCGTGCGCCGCGGCGACTTGTTTCTCAGCAATGACCGCTGCCGTGTTGTCCAATGCCACTTGCACAGCTTCCAGAAGCGAGTCGCCCACAACAACGACGCGCAGGTCGCCTCCACGTTCGGGAGTGCGCTCGCGATCCCGAAGCCCAAGGCGGGAGATCGTTATGTCGGTCCGCTGTTCAGTCAGCCATAGGCCGCTTGCACCGGCCCTGTGCCGATATCCGGTGTCGGGATCGGGGCCATACATTGCGATCTCGGATGCTGGTAGTACGAAGCGCAAAGGTGTCGCTTCAACAATGCGAAAGCTAGTCTCTGCGAGCGCGCAGGAGACAAGCAGTCCGAGCGCAAAAAATGCCGATTTGCGGATGATGTTAGTCATGGATCAGAACCGAAAATAGATGAATGGCGCGTCGCTGGCCTTTGGCAGCAGCAACAGCCACAGTGACAGACCAATAAGAAGCCCGCGCAACAACGGACCGTCAAAACGCCGGAACAGAAGCGCAATGCGCACTGAGAAAAGGCGTGCCTCGAGCCAGTGCAACAAAACCAAGGCGAGGCAGCCGGCAAGGATCAAGAGGCCGCCCAGATTATCGTTCGGAAGTTGCGCGCTGCCTGATGTCCGCGCGCCGAACATGGTGCCAACGTAGGATATCGCTAATGCGGTGTCAGGAGCGCGGAAAAACACCCAGAGAAGAAATGCCGACGCAACCGTGACGAGCCACGGCAGAGCTGGTACGCGTGCAATCTGCTCGCCGCCCAAACGCCAGATCATGATCAGGATGCCCCAACCGATGCCCCACACCATAAAGGTCCAGTTGGCACCATGCCACAAACCGGCCAGTCCCATCACTGTCAGAAGAACTGCGGCGGCGCGAAGCTTGCCACCGCGATTGCCGCCAAGCGGTATGTAAAGGTAGTCGCGGATCCATCGCGACAATGTAATGTGCCAGCGCTGCCAGAATTCCTGCGGCGTTCGCGACAGATAAGGTTGCCGGAAATTCAGAGCGAGGCGCATACCAAAGAGGTAGGCGATACCGAGAGCGATGTCCGAATAGCCCGAGAAATCGAAATAGATCTGAAAGCCGAACAGCCATGCTCCGAGCCAGGCGACCGACGGGGTAGCTGGTCCCTCGCGGAATATCGTGTCTACGATTGGTGCAAAGGAATCAGCGAAGACTATTTTCTTGGTTAGCCCGAGAAGGCACAACGCGAGTCCGAGGCCAAGTAGTCGGTGCTGCCGCAGTGTTCCGTCGAAAGCCTGGTTGACCTGCCAGCCGAACTGCCTCCAGCGCATGATCGGGCCAGCGACCAATTGCCCGAAGAAAAGCTTGAACAGAGCAAATCGTGGCAGTGAATAAAACGGAAGCGCAGTCTTGCGCTTGATGTCCACCATGAAGGCGGAAAGTTGGAAGACGTAGAACGATATTCCGAGCGGAATAACCACGTCGCCGGTGTAGAAATTTATGCCAGCCGAGGTGGCGAGGACGACGCGATACTTGAAATAAGCAAGGCAGGCAAAATTGATCGTAAGGATGACCAATAACCAGCGCGGATTGCGCAGGATCAGGAATTGGAAGCCATAGTTCAGAAGGATTAGAGACGTAGCGAGGATAGCATCGCGCAAGCCCGCAACGGAATAGAAAACGATGCTTGCCGCGAGAAGAACCCAGCCGCCCCATGGGAAGACTCGGAATCCAATCCACACGACTGCGAGAAAAGCTGCGAAGTAAAGAGTGTCGTAGCTCATGCGTGTCCGGGAATCTGGCCCCTCCTTCCCACGGTTGCTCTATGCACGCTGGGGCCGCGGATTGGCCAGCGATTTCGACCGTGTATTGTGGGATTGGCTGTGAAGAGTGAGTGCCGCGGGAGAGTGAGTGAGGCCGACAGTGAACTCTTATTCAACTTCACATCGATAGGAAATGCTCGGCCAGCGGTTGCCGAGAGCCGATGGGGCTGCCGCGCCAGCGCTTGTTTGGCGGCGGCCGTTGCGATATTGAACGCCGCGCACGGGGCTTATCCAACAAACGAGCGTTGGCTTCGCTAAGTTCGAGCCTTTGCGAAGTGTGTCGACGCTACTTTTTCACGCCGACGGCGCACCAAAACGGCTCGCGGTCCGAAAACGCGGTGTCGCCAAGTCCGGCATTGGTCAGCATGTCGGAAATCTCGGCCCGCGTGAAACGCTTCTCGAGCCGTGTGCAGAAACGGTCATACGCATCCGTTCGCATCACATAGAACGACTTGTCGCGATACCACGACAACGGAAGCGTATTCGGGTTCTTTCCCATCCGTTCCGCGGTCAGCGCGAGCCGCGTCATGGGCCAATACACCAGCGCGGCAATCGCCTGACTTGCTCCGAAGCGCAGCGGGTGAGGGCAGCGCGCCAGAACCTGTCTGATCAGGTCGCTTGCGCGCCACAGATACCGGAACCATGCGGGCCGGTTGTCGAATGCGTAATAGAGATAGATCAGAAACGGCGCCCCGGGCTTCAGGCGTGCCGCGACCGATTTAATCGCAGCTTGCGTGTCCGGCACGTGATGCAGCACGCCGAGCGAAAAGGCGAAATCCAGCGATCGCTCGGGAAGCGGGATATCGCCTACGCTTGCGTGATGGAATGTGACGTTGTCGAACGGCGAGAGATTCTCCTTCGCCGTTGCAAGCGCATCCTCGCTGGCGTCAAGCGCGTGAAGATGCCTGACGCGTGGCGCTACCATCATCGACCATCGGCCGCTCCCGCATCCGGCGTCGAGACCCACGCCTCCGTCGGTCGGCAGCCGATCCCATGGGAAAATCGAGAAATATTCTGCAAAGATCGCCGCGCGCTGATCCGGGGTCAGGTCACGTTCGCCTTGCCGAAACGTCGACCATTCGTCGCCAAAACCTTTCGCGACTTTTTCGTCGACGTTGATCGAACCGGAATTGCGGTTCATGGCTTATGCCAACGTTCAGTCCACGCTCTGACCATCAGAACGTTCCACAGGCCAGTGGCGTGGTTCTCGGAACCGGCGCGATGTTTTTGCCAGAGCCTGTCGACTGCCACCGGATCAAACAAACCTTCCTGACGGATCCGCACCGGATCAAGCAGAGTGGAGGCCCAGTCACGCAACGGGCCGCGAAGCCAGTTGGCCAAGGGCACAGAGAAACCGCGCTTGGGACGGTCCATCCACTCCGATGGAAGATAGCGAGAGAGCACAGCGCGAAGGAAGCCCTTCGGTCTTCCACCCTGACGGACCGCAGGCGGCAGCGACCACACGAATTCGATCAGCCGGTGGTCGAGCAAAGGCTCGCGTGCTTCGAGCGACACTGCCATCGAGCAGCGATCGACCTTGGTTAGAATGTCGTCCGGCAGATAGGTGCCGATGTCGTTGGCTTGCATACGCGAGATGCGATCGAGGCCGTCGGGAAGTCCGGTAAGCGGCGTCAGACGATAGCCATGCGTCGCGCCGCTGACCATGTTCTGATCGAAGCCGACGCGTGCCAGCGCGAGCGCCGCTTCGTCGCAATCACGGGCCCGAAGCGCGAGACCAAGCCGCCGCGCTTTTTCGCCGATGCGGTCAGCGCGGGCCACGTCGAGCAATGTACGGGCCGCCGGCTGCAGCGCGCGTTCCGGAAGTGCGCTTAGCAGGTGCCCGGCCCTTGCGCGTAATGGCTGTGGCAAAGCGCCTACGCTACGCCAAAGGCCGTCGAGCCATTTGTATTTCGGGTAACCAGCGAACAGCTCATCCCCACCGTCGCCGGACAAGGCCACGGTCACGTGCTGCCGCGTAGCCTTCGACACCAGATAAGTCGGAAGCTGCGACGAATCCGCGAAGGGCTCGTCAAACCAGTCGGGAATGGACGGCACCAGCGCGAGCGCGTCGCTCTCCCCGAGGCGGATCTCCGTATGGTCGGTGCCGAGATGCTGCGCGACCTGCCGGGCGATGTCTGACTCGTTGTATGTGGAGTCGCTGAAGCCGACCGTGAAGGAGCGTATGGGACGGTTTGCCTCCGCCTGCATCAGGGCGGCGACGATCGATGAATCGATGCCGCCGGAGAGAAATGCACCGACCGGCACATCGGCAATCATGCGCCGGCGGATCGCGTCGCGGAGCAGGGCGTCGAGCGCATCCATAGCCTGCGCGTTGTCCATTGCGGTGGTGGCGCCGCGCCCGATCACATCCTGGATCGTCCAGTAGCGTATGAGCTTTGGCGCGCGCTGCTTCTGAAAGACCAGAATGGAACCTGGAAGAAGCTTGAATACGTTCTTGTAGGCGGTCGCAGGCGCCGGAATGTAGCTGTACGCGACAGCAGCAGCCATTGCTTCGCGATCGATTGTGCCCTGGAACGCCGGATGGGCACGCAGTGCGCGCAACTCCGAACCGAACAGGATCGTCCCACCGCAATCGGTCCAATAGAGCGGTTTCACACCGACGCGGTCGCGCACCAGATAAAGCGCTCGCTCCCTGCGGTCGAAGGCGGCAAAAGCGAACATGCCAACGAACCGCTTGACCGCTTCATCGACACCCCATTGTGTGAAGGCGGCCAGCATCACCTCGGTGTCGGATGTGCCGCGAAAGGAATGGCCGAGCGCTGAGAGTTCGCTACGCAAATCCTGGAAGTTGTAGACTTCGCCGTTGTAAGTGATGACGTAGCGGCCATCCGCCGAATGCATCGGCTGTTTGCCGGTCGGCGATAGATCGACGATGGCCAGCCGACGGTGCCCGAGGCCGATACCGGCTTCCGGATCGCCCCATGTGCCGTCACCATCAGGGCCGCGATGGGTGAGGGTGTTGACCATCGACAGAGCGGTTGACGCCGGATTCCTTTGAGTGGCAACGCCAAAATGAAAAAGGCCTGCTATGCCGCACATTCAAACTTGGCTTTCACAATTGAAGGTCAAAGCGTGCGCGACGCGAGACGGAGAGTCGCATGCGACAAACGATGCAAAAGCTCATGTCGCGGCATTTGAGAATGTATCGCATAATCAAGACAAAATCATTTGTTCTGAGCGGAAGCCTATCATCGATTCCGATTTTACGTTGTGCCGCCGTTCGCCTTGATTCGGTAATGTTAAGCGGTATCGTGGATTTTGACAGCGTGGCTGCCTGTGAGCCTCTTCTCGCCTTTATTTGGAGCCAGCGGCAAGCACCAGCTTACCTTCAACGAGTGCGTAGCGCTCGCCAGTGCTCAAGCACCGGAGATCCGCGCCTAGCTTTTCGCCGGCGCGGCTCATCCAGCCTGTTTGTCTTGCGGGCGAGCCGATCATGAGTGCATGCGGCGGCACATCGCGCGTCACGACCGCGCCGGCGCCGATGAGTGCGTAAGATCCGATAGTGACACCGCAAACGATCGTGGCGTTGGCTCCGATTGTGGCGTCGTGCTGCACCAGCGTCTTGCGAAACTCGGATTTGCGGCTAATTGCGGCGCGCGGATTGAAGACATTGGTGAAGACGCAGCTCGGACCGCAAAACACATTGTCTTCGAGCTCAACGCCTTCGTAGAGCGAAACGTTGTTTTGGATCTTGCATCCGTTTCCAATTCGAATGTTTGGGCCGGCCATGACGTTTTGACCCAGCGAAACATTTTTCCCGACCATCGTGCCTGGCAAGAGATGGACAAAATGCCAAACGCGCGTACCGGCGCCGAGGCTTGCGCCATCATCGACGTAAGAACTCTCGTGCACGAGTGCGCCAGGAAAACGCGAATCTTCGCGCATTCCGCTCATACATGACCTGCATGCAGTTGAGGGTGGCGCTCGCCCTTATGCAGATCAATCGGCGCTTTGCGGAGTGCTGAAACGATTTCAACGGAGGGCCTCGCATCCTCTAGGCCGAAGCCTCTTCCTGACAGGATTTCTCGATAGCTTTCCGTATGCAGGTCGGTGAATCCTTCCGAGAACTCGACCTCGTTTCCGTCCAGCGTCATTGATCGCCACGTCGTCTTGTCGGCAGCTTCAGCGGGGAGGTCTTCGCGCGCAATTGACAAGAACCAGGTAACACGCGCCCGTTCAAATTCGAGATAGCCGGCGGCTCGTTGTGGCGAGCGTTCATGCAAGACATTATTCGTCGCAGGCCCAAAAACGTAATTCAGCATGTCGAAAAAGTGCACGCCGATGTTTGTTGCAACTCCGCCTGATTTGTTTTCTTCGCCCTTCCAGGAAGCCTGATACCAGCGGCCACGCGAGGTGATGTAGGTCAATACGACATCATAAACGCGGTCCTTATCGGCTTTGATTTGTTCGCGAAGTTTCTGAATTGTCGGATGAAGTCGCAGTTGCAAAATCGAGTTGACCGTTCGGTTTGTGCGAGCTGCCATCTCCGAGAGTCCGTCGAGATTCCACGGATTAAGCACAAGCGGCTTCTCGCAAATTACGTCGGCATCGGACCGCAGGCCGAAACGCACATGGGCGTCGTGCAAGTAATTAGGAGAGCACACTGAAACGTAATCAATCGGTTCGCCATTGCGGCGGGCTTTGTCAATGTGCCGGTCGAACCGCTCGAATTCGACGAAGAAGCGAGCATCCGGAAAATAGCTGTCGATTACCCCGACAGAATCGTTCGGATCAAACGCAACCCTCAGTTTTCCACTCACATCCTTGATCGCTCGCATGTGGCGCGGAGCGACGTAACCTGCGGCTCCGATCAGCGCGAAAGTCTTCATGATCGAAAATGTCCTAAACGCGAGCAGCCGATCTGTCGGTAGCCACAGGTGACCTGCGTATCCTCTCTGCAGGGTGACGGACATTAAAGTTCATGCTATGAACGCTGCAAGCGATATTTTGGATCGGCGGGTTCAGGCATGGCGAAATGGGCCGCGAACAGAGGCTCGGACGGCGATTCCTTCGCCGACAATGACGAGATCATGCTTGGCGTCCTGACGGCGGTGGGCCGCGACTCAAACGTGTCTCAACGCCATATCTCCACCGAACTCGGTGTCGCCCTCGGCCTCGCGAACGCCTATCTGCGTCGCTGCGTCCGCAAGGGCCTGATCAAGATCCAACAGGTTCCCCGCCGACGTTATGTCTATTATTTGACCGCACAGGGGTTTTCAGAAAAGGCGCGGCTGACGGGTCAATACCTGTCGGCTTCGTTTAATTTCTTCCGCAGGGCGCGCGAGCAGATTTCTGCGTTAATGGATGCGGCTGCTTCGGAGGGACGCCGGAAAATCGTGCTGGCAGGGGTGTCCGATCTTGCGGAAGTCGCGATACTTTGCGTGCATGATGAGAATGTGGAACTGGTAGCTGTCGTCGATCCGGATCATGCTGGATCGCAGTTTCATGGATTGCCAGTTTATTCGAAGGTTTCGCAATGCGGCCGCGTCGATGCCGCAATTGTAACGCACTTAACCGCGCCTGAAGAAATGTTTCTCAAGCTCGTCGAGGAACTCGGGCCGGACCGTGTGCTGGCCCCGGGGTTGCTCCGGCTGGGTGAGAAATCGGCCAAATCCGTGGCGTCCTAATGAAGCAATGGTTTGCCGTTTATACGCATCCGCGGGGCGAAGATATCGCCGTCGAGAACTTGCTGCGGCAAGGTTTTGAGGTTTTTTTTCCGCGCTATCTCAAGCGGCGTAGCCATGCGCGTCGGATCGAAGATGTGCCGGCGCCTCTTTTCCCTCGATATATATTCATGGCCTTCGACGTCGCGCAGGCCGGATGGCGTGTCGTCCGCTCCACGCGCGGGGTGATTGATCTGGTCCGCAATCGGCAGGAACCTGCACCGGTGCCGGAGACAATCATCGCGGAAATTCGGAAACGCCAGGACGAGGGTGGATTTGTCACCGTGGCCCGCCAGGCAAAATTCGGGCGAGGGGATCGCATCACGATCGATGCTGGGCCGTTTGCGTCACACGAGGCTATTTTCGAGACCATGCGGGACAACGAGCGCGTAGTAGCATTGTTGTCACTGCTCGGTCGGCAAGTGGTCCTAAATGTGCCTGCGGAGGCAGTCAGTCCGTCGGATTAAATCACGAGTTGATAGCTGTTCCGCACCTGGCCCGATCTTATCATCAAGCTTGGATTAACCCATTGTTCATGCTATGAACGATGTTGTTTTTCGGGGCGCGAGCATGTTCCGCCGCCGATATTTGATCAGAAAGCAGTCCATCGGGGTGACGAGTCACCCCGTGTGCGGTAGCCGTAGCGCAATCGAACTCACCCTTGCTTTCAAATTTCCATCCCTCAACCTACAGCCGCGCATCGGCGCCGGCAGCGTGCATTGCGCTTGTCGAGCAGTTCGGATGGCGCCGTGCTGTCGAGGGCCCGGTCACTGTCTGGGGGAAAGGCTATGGCAGCGGCGCCGATGTCGCGGTACTCGCGCGAACTATCTCCCGGCTGCCGACGCTGGATGCCTCCGCGGTGCAGCGCATTTTGTCCAACCTTGACGGTCATTTTGCGATCGCCGCGTCCGGCGCGGATTTCGCCTTTGCCGCAGTCGACTGGGTACGGAGCATTCCGCTCGCCTTCGCATCTTGCGGTAATGCATGGTGCATCGATGATCAGGCTTTGCGGTTGCGCAATCGCGCCGGACTCGGATCTGCGGATATCGATGTGGATGCGGCACATTCGATCGCGATGGCAGGTTACACCATTGATGTGGCAACGCTTTATCGCGGGCTGAATCAGCTCGGACCTGGGGAGTTCGTTTTCTTTGCGAAAGGCGAAGAGCCCGAGCGTCATCGTTACTACTGCTACCGGCCTTGGCGCGGCGATAAGCCGGCTTACAGTGAAAGGCGCGCAACGTCCGAATTGCGCGATGTGACGCTCTCTATCGTCGACACGATGATGAAGGGATTGGATGGACGCGAGCTGGTGGTGCCGCTGAGCGCCGGCCGCGATTCACGGCTGATTGTGAGCGCAGCGCGTCATCTCGGCTACCGCAATGTCCGTTGCTTCGCTTATGGACGGCCAGGAAATTTCGAAGCGATCGCGAGCAAGGCGATCGCGGACAGGCTCGGCTACAAGTGGCAACTTGTGCCGACGGGCGTCCGCTTCATGCGGCGCTATTTCAAAAGCGACGATCATCGCCATTACACGGCGTTCTGCGATACTGCTCAATCGACACCGTTCGTACAGGATCTTCCGCAGGTCCAAGCCCTGAAGGCTACCGGCTTCATCCCCGCAGATTCCGTGCTCTGTAACGGCAATAGCGGAGACTATATCAGCGGCGCGCACGTCATCCCGATGATGCAGCAAATGCCCACAGGATTGTCGCCGGATGCCCGCATGCAAAGGATTGTCGACGCGCTGGTCGAAAAGCATTTCGCGCTGTGGCGCGACCTGATGACACCGGCGAACACGGAGCGCATAGCTAGCGGCCTGCGTGCTTCGATTGCGCGAGCGGGCGCTGTGCTCGGAGCGCCCGCTGACGACTACGGCATATATGAATATGCCGAATTCCAGGACCGGCAGTGTAAATATGTGACCACGGGCCAGCGTATCTATGAATTTCTCGGTCATGGATGGCGGTTGCCGCTCTGGGCCAAATCCTATCTCGATTTCTGGGAAGGCGTCCCGCTACCCGGCAAGGTGAAGCAGTCTCTCTACGCAAAAATGCTGGACGAGGAGAATTGGGGCGGGGTGTGGCAAGGATTGCCGGTCAATGCAAAGACCATCAAGCCTGACTGGATTCGTCCAATCCGTTTCGCTGCGAAGCTGGCCCATCTGCCGCTTGGCAGCGAACGCTGGCACACATTCGAGCGGCGCTATTTTCAGTATTGGCTGAGTGCCACGGGAGCGTCGGCGAGCGTACCGTACTGGACTGCCATCCACGACAAGGGTGGTGCTCGGCACGGCGTATCCTGGTTAAGCCGGGCCTATCTGCAGCAGCACGGCGTCGACGCAGCGTCAAACAGCGTTGCTACCTGATGCCAGCACGCCGATCCGTCGAACTCAAGTTCAAGGGAAGCCGTGACTATCTGCACGGAACCGACGTTTACGAATGCGCGGTCGATGTCTTGCGGCAGCGTTGGCCCGCAATCGACGGGCGATGCCGCTTCGCATTTCATCGGATGACGCGCGTTCCGTTGTCCGCTATCATCGACACGTTTGCGGTGGGTGTCGCCCGTCCCGGCAATTGCGTCGCAGAGATGCATGTAACTGGAGGAGCTGCGCAGGCCTCGGTCTGGTTTGTCGAACGCGGCGGCGATGTAGGCGGCCGCTATCCTTATGATGAGGAGGCGGTGGTACGCGACTGCACGATTAAGGGAAACCGCATCGCGCTCACTTCACCACCGCCATCACGAACGATGGTTGAAATCGTGGTTGCGATGACGAAGCAGCTGCATAACGCAGTCTCGTTGCCGCAAAAAGGGAAGTGGTTGTTCACGCGGCTCGACCTCAAGCGATTATTCGATCCCGCCGATGCGCCCATGCTGTCGGTGACGCTTGTGAGCCCGGCGCGCGCAGCCGTCACACGTTCCGACATCGCGTCTGGATCGCAGCAACTTGGCTCCATCTATTTTTCGGTGGGGCACGCGTGATCGGGATCAAGGCGATCGCGTCCTACATTCCTGCGGGGCGCATAGATAACCGTAGCCGTCTCGCCAAATTCGGCGTCGATGACAATTTCCTGAAAGGGAAGATCGGTATCGAAACCGTGTCGCGGCGTGCTGAGACTGAAGATACCGCGGATCTTTGCGAAAAGGCCTTTGGTGGGCTTAAGGCGGAGATCGGGATCGATGTCAAAGACATCGACTGCTTGGTCGTGTGTACGCAGAACCCGGATGGGCGCGGCTTACCGCATACCTCCGCGGTCCTGCACGGCAGGCTCGGATTGCCGACACACTGCGCATGCTGGGACATATCGCTTGGCTGTACCGGCTTCGTGCATGGGTTGTCGATCGTGCATGCCTTTATGACTGCGCAGGGCTTGCGCAACGGGCTTTTGTTTACCGCTGATCCCTATTCGAAAATTGTAGATCAGAACGATCGCAATACGGCGATGCTGTTCGGTGACGGAGCTGCGGTGACGTTGTTGTCGCGAACTCAGGAGGCCTGCGAACTTCTGACGCCGGTTGCCACCCGCTTCCATACCGAAGGCGATCGCGCGGCCGCGCTGGAAAATCGAGACGGTACCTTGCACATGGATGGCCGCGCCGTGTTCAATTTCTCCGCGACCGTCGCTCCGAAGCAGATCGATGATCTGCTGAAGGGGCTCGGGCTTGAGCGCGGCAACGTCGATCTCTTCCTGTTTCATCAGGGCAGCAAGTACATTGTCGATACGATCCGCCAACGGCTTGGCCTCAATGAACAGCGCGGGCCGCTTGGCCTCGCCGGACAGGGCAATCTGGTTTCGTCATCGATCCCCTTGTTGTTAAAAGACTATCTCGCCCGCAAGGACGTCAAACGCATCGTCTTGAGCGGATTTGGTGTCGGTCTCGCCGCGGCCGCTTGCGTTCTTGAACGGCGTGCCTAATAGGTGCGACAGAGTTCTGGGGAAAGTAGAATATGTCTGACCAAGATACAATTGCCGAGATCGTCCGCGACGTGAGTCCGTCGGTCACGCTAGAGCCAAACGTCTATGGTCAATCGCTTTTCGATCTTGGCCTCGACTCGCTCGATCATGCGACCATTCTGCTTCAGGTCGAGGAAAAGTTTGGCATCAAAATTCCCGACGATGTGGCGGGCCGGATGATGTCGGTCTCCGATATCGCCGCTTTTGTTGCTAAAAGCCGCGCAGCTTAATCTCGAAAATGAACGCGATCCAATGCCGCACCCCAATGATGGCCGCGCAGTTGACGGCCGCGATTGCCGATGTTGCGCTGATTGTTGGCGATAGCGAACGCATGATCCGCTCGATCGCCTCGCTCGATGCACTTTGCTCGGGCGCGCTTAGTTTCTCCAAGAGTTCGTTGGCTGAGATTCCCGGTGACTGGCCGCAGGGAGTCGTTGTGATCGTTCCAATTACGAGGTCGCTTGCGGCGGATGCCAATTTCAGTTCTGCGACGCTGATCGAAGTCGAGCAGCCGAGGGCCTATTTCATCCGTGCATTGCATGTCCTTGCCTGTGGCGAGCAACTTCCAGTTGGCGGCCGCAGCGCGTCAGCATGGGTTGCGGGCGATGCGCGGATCGGCGCGGATGTTCATATCGGACCCAATGTTGTAGTCGGATCGCGAGCGGTAATTGGCGATGGCAGCGTGCTCTATGGTGGCGCGCATATCTATGACGATGTCGAGATTGGCGTTGGATGCATTGTCCAGGCCAATGCTGTGATTGGCTGTCATGGTCAGGCCTATGTCCGTGATGAAGCCGGAAAAATGCTGTCAATGCCTCATTTCGGTAGCGTGCGAATCGGCGACCGCTGCCGCATTGGAGCGGGAGCCAGCATTGTCAGGGGAACATTGCGCGACACTGTGATAGGAAACGATTCCAGCATCGGAAACATGACCAATATCGGCCACAACGTCGAAATTGGCGAGCGCTGCTTCGTTGGTCCGGGCACGCTGCTGGCCGGTAGCTCGACGGTAGGTTCCGACACTTGGGTGTCGATCGGGGCAATCGTGCGGGGCACGGCGATTGGACGGAATGCGATGGTCGGCGCAGGTGCGGTCGTCACGCGCCCTGTCTCCGACGGCCAGACCGTCAACGGTTTTCCTGCGCGCGTAACAGCCGCGCAATCCTGATTGGCACCGATGCGCGTGGTGATGGTCTGCCGCAAATATAGCGGCATCGCTCGGGACAAGTGGGCGCCTACCGGATCGCCCGCGGTGGTCAAGCTAATTGAGGAATTCGAGCGGCGCGGGCACAAAACCACTGTTTTGCTGTTGGCCAAGTCGCCTGATCGAGACGGTATTCTTCAAGAAGATTTCACGACGGACTATGGATGCTTCTCGCATGTTTCGTTCACCCATATCGGCTGGCGCGGCCGGCGAGAATTTCCATCGATCGCGTCCGACATACTGAACGACACACGGCAGTTTCTCCTTGCCCTGCCGTATTTCCTGCGCGGTGCGGATGTCTTTTATTTTGATCGTGCGCATCTTGGCCTTGCAGCACTTATGTCGTTGTTCCGCCGCAATGTGGTCTGGCGCTGTCTAGGGGTGATGTCCTTTTTGATCGCACGCGACGCAGGCAAGCGAGCAGGCGCATTTTATTTGGGGCTAGCGCGACTGCTCGTTCGATTTCCGATCCGTTTGATGGTCTGCACGAACGACGGTTCGCCTTGGTTTCGCCTGTTTCCGCGCTCGTCGCGAGACCGTCTGCTGTTGCTGACTAATGGCGTCGACAGGCCCGCAGCCGATGCTGTCTCGTTGAATAAAAGGGATGATGTGCCGGTCATCGGCTTTGTCGGACGTACGACTTTGACCAAGGGACTCGATACCTTCATTGAAGTTTGTACCGAATTGCGCAGACGAAGTCAGTTGTTCCGTGCGGTTGTTGTCGGCGACGGTCATTTCCTGAAGGATGCAATCCGGATGGCGCATGACCTCGGCGTTGGCAGTAGCATCGAGTTCACGGGCAGCGTGCCGCATACTCGCATACGTGAATATTTTCGCACGATCGATATCTATGTGACGCCAGCGCGAAATGGCGCGTTCTCGAATACGACGCTAGAGGCCCTGACATCAGGATGTAGCATCGTGGCACTTTCACCCACACCTGGAACTGGCGTAGACGTGACAACCATGGCGTTTCTGCCGGCGGACTTGGTGCGCTGGGCAGACCGCGACCGGTCGGTATCCGGATTCGCTGATTGCATTTGCGATTTACTGGCGATGCGAGAGGAGCTTGCTCTGTCGCGCGCGCGAGGAGTGGCTTTCGCGCGCGACACCTTGTCTGATTGGCAAAAGAGAATCCGCTTAGAAGCGGATCTGCTGGAGTCCGTGGTCGCAAACGCGGAAATCCCTTCGGGCGCGTTGCCGAACGATCTGTTGTCTCAGAGGGCTTTTGAGGTCGTTGCGTGACAGTATCGTTCTCGATCGAGGGCTATCGCGGTCTTGTGAAACGGCTGTTGCAGGATGGCTATTCCGTCGTTGGTTATGACTCGGTCGACGGGCGGAGCCGCCATCTGATCTTGCGACACGATGTTGACTTCTGTCTGCGTTCCGCCATCGATCTTGCGGAGGTTGAACGGGAACTCGGCGTTGCGGCGCACTATTTTGTGCAGACGCGATCGGAATTTTATAATCCTCTAACGAGGAGTGCGAGGGATGCGTTTGCGTCATTGAGGAAACTTGGCCATCATATCGGTCTGCATTTCGACCCGAGCGGGCACAGTTCATCGCCCGCGCTCGCAAACGCGGTTGCAGCGGATGCAGCGCTTCTCGCAGATTTAAGTTGTGGCCCGGTCGATGCCGTCAGCTTTCATCGGCCGGCACGCGAGTATCTCGCGGGAGCAGAGAAACTCGGCGGCGTTTGGAATGCCTATGCGCGCCGTTTCATTGAGGACATAGGATATTGCTCTGATTCCCAAGGTGCGTGGCGATTCGGGCATCCATTTGAAAACTCCAGTGTTGAACAAGGACGCGCTCTTCAGTTGCTGACGCACCCGATTTGGTGGATATCAGAAGCTGGTGAACCCGTCGAAAAACTTCAGCGCTTTCTGAGCGGTCGCGGCGAAATGCTGGCTAATGAGATGGCCGCGAATTCCATTCCCTTTAAGCAATACCTTTCTCGATAGGGACGAACTCATCGTCAAAGGAGAACCTTTGTAATTGTTGGCATATTATCCGCGATCTGATCACCAGAGACGGGTCCGATTGTTGCGTGATTCGGAATGTTAGTTTAGCTAGCGGCTTAGCGCGCCGCTGCTGATATGTAGTGCGGCGGAGATTGGTCGTCCGACGTGCTGCAACAACAAAATCGGAGTCAATCGAAGATGATGACAAGCATTCTATCCGACATGCGTCCGCTACGCCTTGCGAGGCATTTGGCGATAACTTCCAACAAAGCGGACATGCGGAATCGCAACCTGGATTTTCTCCGCTTGGTGTTCCGTGACAAGAGCAATGACGTGCTGTTTGCCACATTCCCCAAGTCTGGGTGGAATTGGTGCGTCGACATCACTAGCTATGCAATTCACAAGCACTTTCGTGGCGAATACACTATTCTTTACGAGGGCAATGGATCTTTGAGGAGTCGGGTCAAGAAGGCTTCCTTGTTCCGTCCGGCCGACGCGCGTGCGCGCCATCAAGTCCCGCTATCACGTCAGTTCCCCGCTGTTGACCTTGGTCTTTGCTTGCATACGCACGGTGCTTGGAAAGCCTCTCCGCTATGGGGATTGGACGTTGCCAAGACCGTGCTAGTCGCGAGGAATATTCCGACCGCCCTCTACAGCTATTATCGCAGTCGACCTGCCGCCGGGAGTTTCGAAGATTTCGTTAAAGGTAGCGCGCTGGACCGGTGTCTGAAGTTCTATAATTCGTGGGCGCGTTTCGCGCGACGTCAGAACACACGACTGCGAGTCTTCAACTATGAGGATTTGCGCCAGGAGCCGGTCGGCCAGTTCGGAAATATGATCCGTCATGTGTTCGGAGTGGAACTGCCGAAATCCATTGTAGAGGAGGCCGTGGACTACTTTTCTTTCGAAAAGCAGAAGGCGCGTGAGCTTCAGTTTTCTTCGGATGAAAAGCCGACCTCGCTTTTCCGCGGCGCGGTCGACTATTCCGATATGATGACGCCGCAAATCCTGGCGGAAATAACTGCTGCCCTTTCAGCACAATTGGACCCGATGTTTCACTATCTGATTGCCCCCCAAGAGTCGTGAAGGCTGATTGCTCCCAAGAGTTGAGAAGGGCGCCAAGCGCGAGATCGCTCGGTGTTTGACTGAACTCCTGAGTGCGTGTTCAGCTCAGGCCTCACACAAACCTAGTTGAAAAAAATGTCTGTCATTGAGTTCTTACGGATTGCGCGCGCGATGGGGCTGTCTCTGCGCCGACTTGTCTACGTTGTTGTCCTGTCAATTTGTGTCACGCTCGTTGAAAGTGCCGGCGTTTTGATGGTCATTCCGGTCTACGACTACATCGCCCAGCAAAAGAACGTTTCGGCTCTGATGGAAAAGGGTTATTGGCAGCTTATTCACCAGACCGCGGAAATGCTTGGGATCAAGGTCTCTCTCGCCTTTTTGCTTTCGGCAATCTTTTGTTTTCTCCTTGTGCGGCAGTGTTTAAGCTTAATTCGTTCAATGAGCGTGGCCGCTCTTCGGGAAGATTTCATTCGGAGTGTGCGTCTCAGGATATTTGATAGCTACCTCTCCACTTCGTTATTTCGGCAGGAATCGGAGGCCAAAGGCGAAATCGTCAACGGACTGACACTCGAGCTTCAGCGCATCAGCGTAACGCTGTCCGGTCTAGTCAGCATTGCGAATGCAATCGTCCTAGCCGTGATCTATGGGGCTCTGTTGCTGTGGACGTCATGGCAAATGACTTTGGCGGCAGCTGTCATAATGACAGTCGGTCTTATGCCTGTTCGCCTGTTGTGGCGGGATACCAGCGCGGCCGGGCGCGCTGCGACACTTGCCAACACGGACATGAGCCGATTTCTGATTGAGAGGCTGATGTCGGTGCGCCTCGTTCGCCTATCGGGGACCGAAACAGCTGAGCGGACTGCCATCAGAAGCTACGCTAAGCGGCAGCGTGACGCGGTAATGCGCGTGGAGCGGCTGCTAAGCTTCGTCTCGGTTGCAATAGAACCAATCATTCTCGGAATGGTATTTATCCTGCTTTTCCTTGCAGTTGAGGTTTTCTCCGTCAGCAGTGACCAGCTAGCCCTATTCTTGTTAGTAGTTCTTCGACTACTGCCGGTCGTTCGAGATGTCATGAAGGGCCATCAGTTAGTGCTTTCATCGGCAGGAAGTGCCGAGAATATTTCACGACGTCTTGCGACGCTACGTGCCGATCGGGAACTCGACACGGGTGAGAAGTCACTGGCGAGTATTGAGCGCGGCATCGAGATGATCGGCGTGAGCTACAAGTATCCGCAGGCTGAACACTTCGCGCTCAGTGATGTGAATTTGTTCCTTCCGGCCGGGAGCTATACAGCAATTGTCGGTCCTTCCGGCGCGGGAAAGTCGACGTTGATTGATCTTCTGCCGCGCTTAAGACAGTGCACATCCGGACTCGTTCTGATCGATGATGCAGCTCTCGATGAGTACCAGCTCGGCTCGTTGCGAGCGCAGATTGCTTATGTGCCGCAAAGTCCACAGATCTTCGATGGCAGTCCGACAGACCACATCCGCTTGGGCAAGCACGATGCTAACATCGACGAAGTGGTTGACGCGGCGCGACTTGCTGGAGCCTATGATTTTATTGCGGCGTTGCCGCACGGATTTGACACTCCTCTTGGAGAGTGTGCATTCCGTCTCTCCGGTGGTCAGCGTCAAAGGCTTGACCTCGCTCGTGCGATTGTGCGACGAGGGGCGTTGCTGGTGCTGGATGAGCCGACGAGCAGCTTAGATGCCGAGGCTGAGGTCAGCTTTGTTGAGACCTTGAACACCATCCGCCGCAATCTTGGCATTACAATTGTCGTCGTGGCTCACCGGCTAACGACTATCGTTCAGGCCTCACAAATTGTGTTGTTGAAGGACGGTATGGTCGAGGCGGTTGGCTCGCATAGCGAGCTTCTGAAGTGCTCATCTTGGTATGCTTCTGCACACAAGAATTATGCTTCCTTCGCTGCTCGACATGATACGAGGCAGGACAACGTGGTTTCGGATGACATCCCACCTTATCGTGGAGGTCGGAATGCGAATGCCGGCGGGAAGTGATCGGCGCAGTTCAGCGCCATCTAGATTTCGGCAAAGTGGGTTCGGGCTTGCGGTGATGGCCGTCTGCGTATCGGATGGCGAAAGTTAAACGAAGGGATTGGCTGTTAGCCACGTGTTTTAATGAATACTCAGAGCGATCAAAGCCAGCACGAAGAGAAGATCAATCTCGACGGAGCGTCAATCTTGGTAACGGGGGGGACCGGGAGCTTCGGCCAAAAATTTGTTAAGCGGGTTCTTGATCGCTACGATGTTCGTCGTCTTGTCGTGTTTTCTCGGGACGAGCAAAAGCAGTTCGACATGGCGCACGCCCTTTCACCTGACCTGTACCCATGCCTCCGCTATTTTGTCGGAGACGTGCGCGATCTCGAACGCCTCGAATTGGCGATGAATGGAATCGACATCGTTATCCATGCCGCAGCGATGAAGCATGTGACCATTGCCGAATATAATCCATTCGAATGCATCAAGACAAACGTGCAGGGTGCCGAAAACGTCGTGAGAGCATCGCTTCGTCAGAAAGTTAGGCAAGTTATCGCGCTTTCGACCGACAAGGCTGTGAGCCCGATCAACCTATACGGAACGAGCAAATTAGCTGCCGACAAGATTTTTGTCGCCGCCAACCATCTATCGGGTCGGGGAGGGACGCGGTTCTCAGTTGTGCGATACGGAAATGTCGTAGGTTCGCGGGGAAGTATCGTACCGTTCTTTCGCGGCCTGATTGCGGGCGGAGCGCAGAGGCTCCCGATCACTCATCCTGAGATGACGAGGTTCTGGATTACACTCGATCAAGGTATCGACTTTGTGCTGTTCTGTCTGAAGGCGATGAATGCGGGTGAGATTTTCGTGCCGAAAATACCAAGTATGAAGGTGGTCGACCTCGCGCGCTGCATGGCGCCCTCGCTGCCGCACGAGATCATTGGTATAAGACCGGGCGAAAAATTGCATGAGGCAATGATCACCGTCGATGATGCTCGCACCACAATCGAGATGCAAAATTGCTATGCGATTCTTCCGATGATCGCGCTCAACAATGCACGAGAATATTGGGAAAAGTTCTCTCCCGTTTCCGCAGGTTTCCAATATTCGAGCGATACCAATGTTAATTGGCTCGATCAGATCGGTATGCAGCAAATGTTGAATGCGGCCTAGTTCGCCTAAGGAATCCAAGTGGACGCTTACCAAGTCTTTGATCGGAACCACGCTCGCTTCTTCGAAGCCGAAGCGCTCGTGGCGCCTGGAGACGCGCAACCCCATCCTGCGACGGGGACGTTTGGCCGAGCTTATTATCGTATGGCGCTGGCCGGAATAAGCGAAGATCGCTCATTTGCAATATTCGATGAGAGTGCGCCGGTTGCGTTTGTCTTGTGCTCTGTCGGTCTCGACGGTTTGAATTATTTTGGAATGCCTATAAAGATTTGGCTCGCTCCCCAACTCGGCGACAGGCAAGGGCGTCGCGCTCTTAGAGTTGTTCTTGATCAACTGTCGCGTCTCTGTCCCGAAACAGTCGAATGTTACGCGGTTTCGGACACGGCTGGCCCGACGCTGACATGGTTCGGGCGGCAGTTAATGTCGTCACGTGCGCGCCCCGAGCTCCGCTGTGTTGCCCTGGTGGATCTGTCGTTGACGCCCGAAAGGCTGCTCTCCGAAGTGCGGTCAAGGTATCGCCCGCTGATCAACTGGGGGCGCAAGAAGCTCGTGATGTCCTATGTCAACGCGGCATCGCCAGACCGGTCAATGTTTGAGAGTTTCCGCGAGTTTCACTTCCGGATCGCTGGACGGATTACCCGGCCAACGAGTTCTTGGGAAGTGATGTTCGATACGTTGCGTGGAGGGAAGGGTGAGCTTTCGCTCGCGCACGACGATACCGGCACATTGGTGAGCTCTGCGTTGATCATTGATGGCGCGAGCACTGCGATATACGCGTCGGCGGTGTACGACCGCGACCAATTCGATAAGCCGCTCGGGCATTGGCCGATGTTTGATGCGATCCTGCGCGCAAGACAACGCGGCATGAGGTATTTCGAGGTTGGCGAGATACCCTGGGTCGGTACGGCAACGCAGAAGGAAGAAAACATAGCATTTTTTAAACGAGGATTTGCGAGCTTGTTCGGCTACGATCTGAGATGGAATATCGACCGAGGTGAGAAATTAGCATGAGCAGACTCGCGTTCGAAAATTACGGTGCTGCGGCGCGCGATGCCGAGGAGCAGGACTTCACTCAGCTTGCGGGCCGCTATACGATTCAGCGGCGGGCGGAACGACTGGTCGCGTTCGAGATTGCGGCGAAGCTTGAGCTTGGGCCGGACGACAGGCTTCTCGAAATCGGCTGCGGTCCCGGAAATCTGTTGATCCCGCTGAGTTTCGCTGTTGCTCAAGCAACCGGTCTCGATCATCCGGACGTATGCGCGCGCTTTTCGGAACGGTTCTACGATGGTCGCTGTAGGTTAATTGGCGCAAACTTTCTTGACTACGATACGACGAGCGGTGAGTTGTTTGATAAGATCATGATCTACTCCGTCATTAGTACGCTCGAAAGCGCCAACGAGGCCTTTGCGTTTGTTGACAAGGCGCTTACGTTGCTGGCTCCCAATGGCCGATTGCTCGTTGGCGATATTGTCAATCTGGGTCGTAAGGCGCGCTTCCAGCAAAGTATGGAAGGAAAAAAGTTCGATAAGGAATGGAAGGAACAGATAGCGAGGGAGCCGATGAACGTTGCACCCAAACGGCGTCGCGATAACAAGGTCTTTGAGCCCGGTGATGAATTTATCGCGGAACTGTTTCTGCGTTATCGACGCAAGGGATATGACACATTTGTCGTTCCGCAATCTTCTGATTTACCTTTCGGACATACGCGTGAAGATGTGCTGATCTGCCATCGGGCATGATCATGGATTTGCAGGATTTGTCGGGCGTCGACACGGTACTGCTGGACAGTCGACAGGCCCTCGATTTCGCTCGTTCTAGAAAGCTAGCCCCGTCCGCGCAGATTTACGGCTTTTCACCTGCGCTCGCACAGGAGCCGGATGTAAAGCTTTTGGAGTTCGGGTTCGACAGTGCGGGCATCCGGAAGCTGTCGGACTGTATTGCGGCCATGGGGGCTGAACTCCACGACGAGTTGTCAAAGCATGTACCATGGCGCCGATATGCGCTTACCGTGGCTCGTGTCACCACCGGGTTCGAACTGCTCGCTTATAAGGCGTCTTTCAGTAAGCATTTCGAGCATGCAAAGAGTATTGCGCTGGTCGAGCCGAAGTTGAAGCAACGCTGGATGGTGTCGCCGTGGAGGGAGGTCCTCAAGAATGATGATAGGTTCTCCGGGATACTTTGGATGCCGGTTGAGCTTTCTGGCGAAACAGAAGATGAGAATGCCTCGATTTGGGATCGGCTAAGGTTTGAGGGCCATGAAAGCATTGGCTATAGATTAGCCAACAAGATAGGGAGATCGATCGGAAGGCCGCTGTCTTCCGCTACGATTTTGATTCCGCGTCAGAATAGCATAATAAAAGAAGCTGCATTCAATCTATTTTTGCGTGGTGCTACGCTCGTTGAGTTGCAGGCACCGCAACTGAAGCCGGATGAGCTCGCAGAGGGCGATATCGAGTGGTTTCACAAAGTTACAGGAAAGATTATTCATAAGTGCTTGTCGTCCTTCCTGGAGTTGCGGGTTGTAGAATCTTTGCTCGAAGCATTCCTGCTTCGAGTCGCAGCCGCTGTTGGGCTGAACCGTGCTGCTTCAAAGCACTGGAGTGAATCATTGTCGCGGTTACGGTTGAGCGGTCGCGTAGCGGTGCTCACGAACTACAACGTGGATCCGGTGGGCCAGGCTCTCTTTAACTTGTGCAAAGAGAAAAATATCCCTCATTTTGCTACCCAGCATGGGACCGGTTTCGAACTCAGCACAAGCGCAGACAACTCCCCGTTTCTTTCGGAGATAGCGACCTGCGACTACTATTTCGCGTACAATAGCGCCGGTCGCGCCCTTCTCGAGGCCAACCCATATCGGCGTGGTACTCCGATCGAAGTCGGTTTGCCGCGTGATCTGGCGCAAGTTCGGCGCCGGTCTACACGTCTAAAATTCTCCGCGCCGATTGTGTACGTGTCAAATCAGGCTCTTATCGGGAACGTTATGCGCCCATCATCCGGGGGGCTCTCCGACATCGGTGGGGTCAGATGGGAGTCTGACATAATTGAGAATGTTCTCACGAAGCTGCCGCATCGGGTTACGTTTAAGCCGTACCGGTCTCGCCGGTACCTCGATCAAAATCCGATTGTCGAGATGGCGCGGCAGCAGCCGAACATTGATGTCGTCGAGCATCGCATTGATCTACGGTATATGGTCACGAGCGCGCGCGTTAACATCACTTCATATGCGGCCAGTACATTGAGCTGGTGTGTTCTTTCGGGAAAGCCGACCGTATACTTTCATTCGAACGAATTGTCTCCGTTGCGTGGGGGATTTCTTGATGCTTTGACTGAAGGCATATTCGTATTCGATTGCGACGATGAGGCGTTTTTTGAGAAGGCGACGTTATTTCTGTCGCAGCCGATTGATCTCATAGAGCGGGCATGGCAGCTGAAGGAAGAGGCGAGACGTAGTCTGATTCCCTCGTATTTCGGAAATGACGATGGGCGGGCCGGGCAGAGGATTGCGCGCCATATTCGTGATGTTCTTGCTCGTGGAGTGAACTAACTTATGCGTTCGGCCTCCGATCACGCCCGGCGCTTAGGGCTCGGTACGGCGCAATTCGGATTAGCGTACGGTGTCTCCAACAGGACCGGACGGCCGCATGAGGCAGAAGTTGGAGAGATTTTGAAGGTAGCCGCGGGCGCCGGCTGCGGCTATATCGACACGGCGCCGGCCTATGGCGATGCGGAAAGTGTTGTTGGTCGCGCCATGCGAGTTGACTGCCCGTCCAAGGTAGTCTCGAAGATTTCGCCAATTGACGATACTCAGATCACGCGCGAACATATTCGGGCGGTATTGTCATCGATCGAAGCGACGCGCTTCCGATTGCGGTTGGATCAGCTTTACGGGGTGCTCGTTCATCGGGCGTCTGATTTCGCGAAGCCGGGCTCCGAATATATTGTGGAGGCGCTCGAACGTGCTGTTTCGATGGGATGGGTTCAGCGTATAGGCGCGTCGGTTTACGATTTGGCGGAGTTGCGGCTCGCGGAAGAGAAGATGCGGCTGACTTTGGTGCAAGTTCCGCTAAACGTACTTGATCAGCGCATTTTGCAAGGCGGCTGCCTTACGAAGCTCCGGCGCGCTGGAGTCGAAATCCACGCAAGGTCAATATTCTTGCAAGGACTTCTTCTGATGGATCCGGAAGATATTCATCCATTCTTTGATCCAATTAAACAGCACTTGCGATCGTTACGGGAGTCGTGGCGACGTCAGGATCAGACCCCGCTAGCTTCGTGTCTGTCGTTTGCAATTGATTGTGAGGCTGTCGACGCAGTGATTGTCGGTGTCACCAGTGTGACCGAATTGCGCGAAATACTGAACATTGTTGGCGGCGCCACTTTGTTCCAGACCGCTGCTCCTGTCGTCGACATTGACGAGATGTATCTCAATCCCACCCGATGGCCGAAAAGCTTGTCATAGTGCGCCGGGCACTTTTCAGGTTTGATGCTTCGCCGGAGATTGGTAGTGGGCACGCGTCTCGGTCGATGGCATTGGCAGATGCCATGGTGGCGGCGGGTTGGGATGTCACCTTGGCGGTGCGGGCCACAACTCTGGAGTGCGGTATTCGATTCAGTGATGCCGCAAAGAAAATCGTAATCATTGATGAGTCTAAGCTCGCTGAACCTGCTGCGGCTTTCGGCGAATTGGATCGTCCCGTCGATCTCGCCGTCATAGACAGCTATGCCTACGGCTTTGAATATGAGGCGGGGTGTCGGGCCTGGACAAGCCGCGTTGCTGTGTTCGACGACGGAGCCATCCGGCCGCATGATTGCGACGCCATAATCGATGCGGCATGTGCGAATGAGCGGACCTATCGAGCGCGTGTCCCTCGAGGATGTATAATATTGGCTGGAAGCCCCTTCGCGATTGTAAGGAGTCAATTTCTTGACCTTCGGGCGCTGGCTTTGGCGCGACGCGACGGACGCCGGGTGTGCAATATTCTGGTGTCGATGGGGGCGACCGATCCGACAAATCTTACTCCTGGCGTTTTAAGGTGTCTCGACGCGGTTTCAGAAGATGTGAAAATCGTCGTCGCGATATCGTCTTCAGCGCCGTTCCTTGAAGAGGTCGAGCGTTGCGCCGCGCGAAATTGCGTTGTGGCGAAGGACGTAGAGGATATGGCTCATCTGATGACTCAGTCTGATATCGCTGTCGGAACAGGGGGGGCGACTGCTTTCGAGCGCGCCGTCCTTGGCCTGCCGTCCGTCATTGTTCTTGCGGCCGAGAACCAGGGTGGAATTCGAAGGATGATGACCGAGGGACGCGCGGCCCTCGATGGTGGCACTGCTGACGATATGGGCGAGGTGTTTCCGTCCTCGTTTAATCGACTTCTTCAAGATGCTCGCCTGCGGGTAGACATGGCACTTTCGGCTGCCGCACTGATCGACGGACAAGGCGCAGCGCGTGTGGCTGCGGCGCTTGGTGAATTGCAGTGATATTGGTGTTGGGAGCAACGGGGACATTAGGTCAGGCAGTCGTCCGCCAGGCTGAGATGCGCGGGCTGAAAGTTCTCCCCGTAGCAAGGTCGAAAGTGCTTCATCCTCTTGATATTTCCGATGGCTCCGCAACAGTTGCGTTCATCCGCCAGCATCGCCCGAGCGCCGTAATCAACTGCGCAGCTATCGTTGATCTGGATTATTGTGAGAACAGTCCGAGCGAAGCATATCTGGTAAACGCACGCGCTGTATTGGTCATTGCTCGTGCATGCTCGGAACTCGGGTCGCGTCTCATCCACGTTTCGACGGATCATTATTTTACTGGCGATGCCGAACTCAAGCATGACGAATGCGCTCGTGTATCGTTGTTGAACGAATACGCGGCCACCAAATTCGCCGGAGAGGCATTTGCTCAGGCGTTTAACACTGGGCTGGTCGTCCGGACGAATGTTACTGGTTGGCGAGGGTGGTCGCACCGCAAAACATTTATCGAATGGGCCGTCGAGAGCATCGAGGAAGAAGGGCCGATCGGCGCTTTTTCGGACTTTTTTACCAGTACAATAGATGCGGGTTCGCTCGCTCAGGCCCTGCTCGACCTGGTCTCTAGCAGTGTTGCAGGTGTGCTCAATGTGGCCTCGCGGGACGTTGTTAGTAAAGAAAGGTTCCTCCGTGTGCTTGCTGACAAACTAGGCAAGCCGGAACGCGAGTTCCAAAAATCATCCGTTCGTACGTTGCGGGTTCCGCGCGCGGAAAGTCTTGGCCTAGACGTCAGTCGCGCGGAAACGTTTCTTGGCCGCCGGTTGCCGTCCTGCGAAGATGTCGTCGACGCATTGCTTCGAGCGCGTCGTTCGACCGGGAGCAGGCATCTATGAAGCCTGTGGTCATTATCGGTGTCGGCGGATATGCGTCTAACCTTGTGGATATGATGCATGACGTAAACCGCGAAAGTGGCTCGGAGTTGTTCCGTCCAGTGGGGCTTCTCGATGATACTCCATCCCGTCAAGGTCAATCTTATTATGGCTTGCCGGTACTGGGCACCTTGCGCGAAGCATCGAATCTTCGAGACGTGTATTTTATCAATGCGATTGGAAGCACCAATACTGCCAAGGCCAAGCCTGAATTGATTAATAGGACGGGAATCGAATTGGATCGCTTTATATCGATCGTACATCCATCCGCTTATATTTCGTCCTCCGCAACAATCGCTGCCGGATCGGTCGTCTGTCAGAAGTGCGTTGTGATGGCGGAATCGGCAATCGGGATACACGTAAAGACGTTGCCGCTAGCCACAATCAGTTATGGTGCTTTTATTGGCGACTATTCGACGGTTGCCGGTGGTGCAGTCGTGGCTGCAGAGGTTCGGATCGGCAGCTGCGCATACATAGGCGCAAACGCAGTGATCAGAGAGCGGATATCCGTAGGTGCAAATGTGGTGATCGCGATGGGCGCGATGGTGGTGGCCGATGTGCCGGACGGCCTGATGGTCGGTGGTATTCCTGCCCGTCCGTTGCGCGTAAAGGGCGGCGGTCAAAAATCCGCGAAGGGGTAGAGCTATGGTACCACACGTCACAATTGCAGGGCGCAGGATTTCAGGGGCCGATAGACCTTATATTGTCGCCGAGTTATCCGCCAATCACGCTGGTAGTTTGGACCACGCGCTTGCAGTAATTGACGCTGCGAAAAAGTCAGGTGCGGATGCGATTAAGCTTCAGACATATACAGCAGACACGATCACAATTGACCACGATGGCCCCGGTTTTGTCATTGAAGGAGGGTTGTGGGACGGTCGACAACTATATGAACTCTATGATGAGGCTCACACACCGTGGGATTGGCATCCAAAATTATTCGAAAGAGCACGCTCGCTTAGTTTGACTATCTTTTCAACACCGTTTGATGACTCAGCTGTCGATTTTCTCGAGAAGTTGGAAGTTCCTGCTTATAAAATCGCTTCTTTTGAGATTGTCGATCTGCCGCTCATCCGTACGGTTGCACGCACAGGGAAGCCGACGATTATTTCCACCGGCATGAGTTCTGAAGATGAAATTGGTGAGGCCGTTGAGGCGTTTCGTTCAGCTGGGGGCACAGATCTCGTGCTGCTACACTGCGTCAGCGCTTATCCGGCCCCTGCAGGCGAGGCCAATTTGATGCGCATTGCTCGATTGGGATCACTATTTGGTTTCCCGATAGGTTTGTCTGATCATACGCTCGGAATTGATGTGGCGGTGGCCGCGACCGGCTTGGGTGCATGCTTGATCGAGAAGCATTTCACATTGCGCCGCGCGGACGGCGGGCCGGACTCGGTTTTCTCTATCGAACCTTCTGAATTGAGAGCGCTGGTTTCCGGGACAAAAATCGCGCATGAAGCGCTAGGTTCCGGAAGCGCTGAGCGTTCCGCGGCGGAGTTGGGCAACAAGGCATTTCGCCGTTCGATCTATGTCACCGAGAATGTTGCGGCTGGCGAGACTTTGACAAAGCGGAACACGCGCATAATTCGACCGGGATTCGGGCTTGCCCCGAAATTTTTTGAAAAGGTTATTGGACAGCGCGCGGTTCATGATATTCCGAGAGGAACGGCGCTCAGATGGGACTTGATCTCTCTGTAAGGTCGCAGAGGGTGCATTTAAGTACGTCATGAAATCAGTAGCAATTATACAGGCTCGCATGGGGTCGAGCCGTCTCCCCGGGAAGGTTTTGCTCGATCTTAACGGGGTTCCCGTGCTCGAATGGATTGTGCGTGCCGCCCGTGCGACAGTTGGGGTCGACGAAATTTGCGTCGCGACGTCAATTTCTACCAGCGACGATGCGATTGTTGAGTGGTGTGTGCAAAAAGGAGTTCACGTCTTTCGTGGCTCTGAAACTGACGTGCTTGACCGCTTTGCGGGTGCTGCCAGGGCCTTGAAAGCAGATGTCGTTGTGCGTTTGACGGCGGATTGTCCCTTGCATGATCCGTCCGTTATCGGACAAGTGATACGTCTGCGTGCAATTTCGAATTGTGACTACGCGAGTAACGTCGATCCTCCAACTTGGCCAGATGGCGTCGATTGCGAAGTGTTCACCTCCGGCGCGCTATTTGTTGCTGCGAATCATGCAGTCCGCGCGAGCGACCGCGAACATGTTACTCCTTTCATTAGGAATAATCGTGGACGCTTTCGTGCCGAAAATCTCGTGGCCCCATTGCCCGGGCTTTCTATGCATCGTTGGACGCTCGACACTCCGGGAGATTACGAATTTTTATCTGCCGTTGCCAAGAGGTTGGATCGAGATCGCGTTCCGAGTTTTCTGCAGGTATTGTCCATCTTGGACGATAGCAGCGAAATAAAATGTCTGAATGCAAGCGAAAAACGAAACGCAGGTTTTGCCAAGAGTCTGATGGCGGAGCCTCTCGATCTGCAGCGTAGTTATGGCGCCTCACTTAAGGCTCTGACGCGGGCTGAAAGTGTTATTCCGCTTGGGACGCAGACATTTTCGAAGAGTCGACTGCAACTTCCGCCACAGGCTGCGCCGTTATTCCTAACCCACGGACATGGGGGTCGAGTATACGACATTGACGGCAATGAGTATGTTGACTTGGTCAACGCCTTGCTTCCGAATGTTCTCGGATATCGCGATCCAGATGTTGACGCGGCTATTCGTCGGCAACTGAACTCCGGAATAAGCTTCAGTTTGCCAACGCTGCTGGAAACTGAACTCGCCGAACGCTTTCGCCAATATGTACCGTGTGCTGAAATGGTACGGTTCGGCAAGAACGGCACCGATGCAACTTCGGCTGCCGTGCGCCTCGCTAGGGCTGCAACGGGGCGCGACCATCTAATAATGCTCGGCTACCACGGCTGGCAGGATTGGTTTATTGGTGCGACATCGCGCAATCTCGGCGTTCCGCGAGCCGTCTCCGATTTGTCTCACACGGCTCCATTCGGAGACCTGGAGGCGGTAGCGACGCTTTTTGAGAGTCACAAAGATCGCGTCGCAGCTGTTATTCTTGAGCCAGCCGGTGCTCGCGAGCCTCCGGAGGGCTATCTGCGTGCGCTAAAGGAAATGACGCACAAGAATGGCGCATTGTTGATTTTTGACGAAATGATCACCGGATTTCGTTGGTCGCTTGGGGGGGCGCAATCCTATTACGGCGTGGTTCCGGATCTGGCGTGCTTCGGAAAAGCGTTGGGCAACGGGATGCCTATTTCGGCAGTGGTCGGGTGTGCCGAAATTATGCAGAAGATGAACGACATCTTTTTTTCTGCGACGTTCGGTGGAGAGACTCTTTCGCTCGCAGCCGCGATTGCCACGATCGATAAAATCAAGAGTGAAAATGTTATCTCTCAACTTTGGGAAAGAGGCCGGTCGCTCATGATGGCCGCTAATAGGGAGATATCGAGGGCTGGATTATCCGAGCACATCGAGATCATCGGGGCTGCTCCGTGGGCAATATTAAATTTCAAAGAGCACCACTCAGCGACGCGTGACGAGATCAAGACACTATTTCTCCGCGAAATGATCGCGGCCGGTGTCCTCATAAACGCTAGCCACAACGTTTGCTTTGCCCATAGTGAAGCGGACTTCGATCTTGTCGGGCGGGCTTATCAGCATGCATGTTTTGCAGTGAAGTCAGCTTTAGAGGACCGAAGGGTTCAGCAGATCCTCGGCGATAATGTCATCCGCCCAATCTTCCGTATCAGAGCACATTAATGCTGCCTTGGAAAAAGCCGCTAGGTACGACCGTGCGGTTCGATTCTTGCTTAATTATTGAGTGCGAAGGATCGCCTGAACTCAGTATCGCGGCGCGACGGTAAGCATGTCTCCACTCTCCGCCCTCTTCTTCCTGCCGGACCTCGGCGGTGGCGGAGCACAACGGACCATGGTGAACCTTGCCACTGCAATGCCGCGTGATCTGGTTGATCTCACGCTTGCGGTCGGTACGGCGAGAGGCGAGGCGAGGGAATGGATCGCTCCCGAGATTGAATTCCATGATCTGGGGGCCAGCCGTCTTTTCAAGACAGCGGTACCTCTCGCGCGTCTGATTTATCGTATCCGTCCCGATGTCGTTCTTTCGACGATGATGGATGCAAACGTCATGGCATTTATGTCGCGTGCGATGGTTCGCAGCGATGCCGCACTGGTGCTACGCGAGACGAACAGTCAGAGCGCCAGAACCGAGTTGGGTGCGTTGCGGAAGACGCTGGCAAAGATCGCCTATCGCCGCGCTGACTGCATCGTGGCGCTCTCTGAAGGAGTTCGGCGCGAACTTGTCGTGGATATGCATCTTGATGAGCGCAAGACAGTCACGATCCCCAACCCCGTTTTTGTCGGTTCGATCAGACGGGGTGTGGAGGCCGCACGTTTCAAATCTCCACCTATCGAATTTGTAGCGGGTCACGCTCATATCCTCGCAATCGGAAGGCTTCACAAACAGAAGGGATTTGACGTGTTGTTGCGCGCGGTCGCACTTCGGCTCCCCGATGTTCATGTGACGTTGTTGGGGGAGGGGTCGGAGCGCGCTGTCTTGGCTTCATTAGCTGAAGAGTTGGGGATTGCGTCGAGGGTCCATCTGCCGGGCTTTGTCAGCGATACAGCGCCGTATTTGGCCCACGCCGATCTTTTCGTGTTGTCGTCCCGTTGGGAAGGTTTCGGGCATGTTATCGTGGAAGCGATGGCCGCAGGTCTTCCGGTTGTCGCGACAGACTGTCCTTACGGTCCGGCGGATATCATTCGTGATGGGAAGACAGGCCTTCTTGTGAAGCCCGAGGACGCGGAAAGTTTGGCGAGCGCAATTGGCCGAGTGCTTTCAGATAACTCCTTTTCTCGCGAGTTGGCCAGCGCGGGTGCGCTCGTGGCGCATCGTTATGAATCCGATCAGGTTGCACGCGAATACGCAATAATGCTTGGGGATGTCGTTCAAACGCGTCGTATGTCCGGCAGGACGGTAGCACGTTGAGCCCATCTAGGCGTGCCATTCTGCATGTTATCAGCGGTCTCGGCACCGGAGGTGCGGAGACCATGCTGGTGCGGCTGGCCGGCGCACTTCAAGCGCGCGGCTTCGAGCAGCATGTTGTTAGCGTTGGCGGACGCGATGCGAAGGCGTCAGAGATAGAGGCGCTCGGCATACCTGTTAGCGCGTTGGGTTTGCAAACTCTCACACGGATGCCCGGTGCCACCTATCGGCTTCGAGCGATAGCAAAGCAATTTCGCCCGACGATCCTGCAGGGCTGGATGTATCACGGCGATCTGTTTGCTACTCTGGCCCATTCACTATTGATGGGCGGCGCGGATCGAAGGCTCTTCTGGAATATTCGTGCGTCAAACACAGATGACGCGGGTTATCGTCGAATATTGCAGTTAAGCGCGATGCTTTCAGGTTGGGCAGATGTGATCCTCGCAAATTCCCAGGCAGGCTTGGACTTTCACGTAGCCAAAGGTTATCATCCAAAACGCGCTTATGTCGTCCCAAACGGAATTGAGACTGTCCGTTTCAGGCCGGATGAGGCTGCTCGCGCCGGTTTGCGTAGGCAACTTGGAATTGCGGATGACGCGGTCGTTACCATTCATGTCGCGCGTGTAGATCCCATGAAGGACCATCGAACGTTTTTGGACGCGATGGCGCTTTTGCCGACGATGCACGGGTTGATCGTTGGCCTCGGAACGGAGAATTTGCAAACGCCGCCGAACGTTACAGCCTTTGGTGTGAGAGGCGATGTTGACCGACTTTATGCGGCGGCCGATGTGGTCGTGTCCACGTCGGTCTTTGCAGAGGGGTTTTCGAATGTACTTGCCGAGGGAATGAGCGCTGGGCTTGTTCCGATTACGACCAATATTGGCGATGCGCGTTTGATCATCGGTGAGGTCGGCGTGGAAGTTCCGTTGCGGGATCCTGTCTCTCTGGCGCGCGAGTTGGATGCGCTCGCATCCTTGCCATTGGGACAATTGAAGCGTCGCGGTCTCCATGCGCGCGACCGGATTGAGAAGAATTTTACGCTTGACCGAGTGGCAGACCGGTTCGCTGCCCTATACTCAGAGGATTGTTAGGACACGCGGCGCGCCCACCATGTGCGCAGTGCGCAATACCCAGCCGCACTCAAAATATTGAGAGGTGGCTCAAGCGGGAGCCGATATTTCGGGGACGCAACGGGACCATTGATTGCGAGTATGTATAGCCCCCAGAGTACTAGCAGCAAAAGGCCGGCGATGAAGGCCTGTTTATAGATCAGGCTGGCTAGGCCGATAGCCTGCAATGCCCGAATGATGGCGAGGCCTGCAACTCCAACAAGAAGCAAGCGTGCGTACCACGCAGAGTCGGAAAGAAAGAGAAAGTTGGTGACCTTGCTGAGAAATGATCCGCCATCAGTCGCGTAGAATCCCGTACGCGGCATCTGCGCAACAGGCGGCACATGGATGATGGCAGGCGAGCCGATATTAATGGCTGCGCCATAGACCCATGCCTTGATAATTGCCGCCGGCCCGAGCTCGCGTAACGCTTCGACTCCGATCGCCTGAAGTTTCGCAGCATTGTCGAACGCGCTGCCGTTGAGTTCCCCATACCGCGCCCGAACGCGTTCCTGCATCGCCTTGACGCCGTTCTCCCAGGTCGTTCCGTCCTTGGCCTCGCCAACGAGGGGAACGATCCAGTACAGGAGATGTGTCCCGCCTTGCGCGGTCACAGAGAAGGAGCCGAATTGCAGCGTGTTCCGAAAAACTACAGGGCCGGCGCCAATTCCGTAGATCAGGGCAATTGCAGCGAGTTGAGCAAAGTGCCGCTTGTTCACCTGTTGTCGGGCAATCATGTACAGGAACAGAAAGCCGATAAAGATCGGAATCCAATATGTGAGTACAGCGCGGCTCAAGGCGCCGCCGGCAAGGCCAAGGCCGATCAGTATGGCGGACTGCCAGTCGGGCCGCTGCAGCCACCGAAGTGCACCATACAAGAACAGGGCTACGAAGAAGAGGAACAAAGTGTCGGAAAGCAGCAGACCGGCAATCACGATCTGAGTCGGATTGAAGATTGCGAAGACCGCGGCCGGCACCGCAATCCGTTCGTCGAATCGCGACGCCATCAAGGCGACGAGACAACATGTCCCGGCATCGACGATACCTTGCATTAAAACGAAGGTGAGGGCTGCGGTGTTGCCGAACAAAAGAATGTTGGCAGCCAGTAGCCATGTGAACAACGGCATCAGTTGCAGGTCCGGCCCGCTGACCCATTGCCAGGGCGGCGCGGTCCCATTGGCGAGACTTGCGACAAAAGCCTGCGTGGTCGCGTAGAAGCCGACAGAGTCGGGAGCCATCAGTCCCGCGTTTCCCATCGTCGCATAGAGCGTGAGGGCGTAGATCCAGCGCACAGTGAGCGCTGCGAGAAAAATCTTCAGCAATAACGGTCGGGAACTGAGCGCCATTTAACTGATCTTCTCGTACACCGCGAGCAAGCGGAACGCGGCGATGCGACCGAAAATCTTCCGCAATTTCCACTCGATCGAGAGCAGGGGTCTCGCGAGCGAAAGCGGGATCAGCGACCAAGGACGGAATCCGCCCGATAGCGGGTAGGCAATAAAAGAAAAATATTCGAGCGATTGTAGTCGCAGTTTTGGAACTGTGTTCGATAGGCGTTCCCGGTCACGTCCGGTCAGGAGCGTTGGTATCGCCTGATTTGAATCGAACGGATCCTTGTCCGGAGAGATGGTGCCGTCGAGCAATGGATCGGCCGTCATGTCCACCGGTTCGGGATGAAAGTGGCGGTAGAAGATGCCGCTGATCGGCGTGATCGCGGGCTCGCACATGATGAGGCGACCGCCTGGCTTGAGCGCATCGGCAATCTCGCGCAAGGAGCGGATTGGAAATTCGATGTGGTGCAGCACATCGACCATCACGACATTACTGAGGCTTCCTGCCGCGAGTGGCAGGCGCTGGGCGTCGCAGACGAGATCGAGCCAGGGGGCAAGCGTAATGTCGCTCGACAGCGTGTCAGGCGCAAACGTCTTGAAATTGCCGGAACCGCCGCCGATTTCGAGCGTGCGGCCTGGGACCAAAGCGCCGGCCATGCGGCGATAGATGTCCCCGTAGACGGCGCGAAGGACCGGCTTTTTCGCCCAGATTTCCCGGTAGTCGGCCAGTGTGGCTGGAGCCTCCATGGCGGTGCTCAGAACGCTTTCAGCTTCATGAAGGCGAAGCCGACCATCCGGAGCAAAAGCCATCCGTCGCGGAAGCGCGAAATCTGGGTTTCGCCATAGACGCGGGCACCGTAATGCACCGGCACCTCGACGATTTTCAGGTTCTGCTTGGCCGCGCCGAAGATCAGATCGAAATCCCCGAACGGGTCAAACTCGCCAAAATAGTCCCGGCCGCGCGCGATCGCCTCGTAATGCCTGCGGGTCAGCACCTTGGTGCCGCAAAGCGTGTCGCTGAAGCGCTGGTTGACGAGATAACTGAACACGCCGGCGAAAAAGCGATTGGCGATGAAATTCAGCGGGCGCATCGCCTCGTCATCCATCGGATAGACGAGGCGGGTGCCATTCACAAAATCAGCCTTGCCGCGTGCGATCGCTGCGTAGAATTTCGGCAGCGCCTCGGGCGGCATCGTGAGGTCGGCATCGAGGATCATCAGGATGTCGCCTGATGCATTGGCGAAGGCCTTGCGAACGGCATCGCCCTTGCCGCGGCCGTCCTGCTTCAGCACCTTGATGTCGTGCGTTTCCGCATAAGCCTCTTTGACGCGCAAACATTCCTGATAGGTATCGTCGCTGGAGTTTCCCTCGACGTAGATGATCTCCTGCGACTTGCCGAAAGCGGGCAGCCGCTTGATTGCGGTCTCGATATTGCCGCGTTCGTTGCGGCAGGGGATGATAATGCTGGCTGACAGTTCGTCGGGGCCCTTGGCAGTCAGCGAACGCGCAACCACGTAGGTGCGCAGGCAGAGCCTGCGTATGGCGGGGAGCGGTGCGAAGAACCGGTTGATCAGCGTGCCGAGGCCGAGTAGCCGCCGCGGCACGAGCTGCCGATAGTCCATCTTGATTGGCTCGAACTCGGCGAGATCGAGGATATTCAGGAAGTCCGTCGTGTTCAGATAGTTCGTCGGCGGCTGCGGCATCTTGAGCCCAACCCATTCCGCGACCTTCAGCAAAGGCTCCCAGAGCGCGGAGTAATAGGCGATGACGATGCGGGTGTCCGGGCCGCAGAGCGGCTGCAACTGCCGGAGTGCGGTCTCGATATCGTCCAGCATGCCAATCGTATCGGACATCACGATGTAGTCGAACGGTCCCTCGATTTTGTTGATGACCGCTTCGTCCTCGACATCGCCGACCATGAAAGACAGATGCGGATGGTCGTGCGTCGCCTGTTCGACCATGGCCGGACTGATATCGACCCCGATCCCGTAGGACGGCTCGAGTTCGGCCAGAAGGTCGCCGGTTCCGCACCCGAGGTCGAGCACACGCACGCCCTTCGGGATCAGGAATTTCATGTAGTTGCGATCGTCACGATAGAAGGCGCTGTTACGCGCGATCCAACGCTGGCGTTCGCCCGCGATGCGGTCTGCATGCACGAGAATCTTCGTCTTGCGTGAAAGCGCGCGTGTCGACCTTCCCATTTCCGTCGCAGTCACGATTGCGGCGCCTTTCGAAATGCAGGAGTGCGGCTGTACAGTGTGGCGAGAAGCGCGGCGCAGCCGCAGAATACCCCGACCACGGAGATGATGACTCCGAATGCGATCGAGAGCGCGACACCAGAGGCCGGTGCGATGCCAATCAGGCCGAACAATGCGGCACTCAAAGCTTCGCGGACGCCCCAGCCACCGATCGAGATCGGCACCGCGGAATAAACGATGATCGGTGCGGAGAGCGCGAACATCGGCCAATAGCCGATCCCGAGTTCGAGCTGGAGCGCGAGGATGTAGAAGGCCCCCGCTGATAACCCGTGGCCAAGGAGCGAGATCGCGATCACGATGACGGTGAGACCCGGCATCCCGCGCAGCCGCTGCATTAGCGATGCCAGCTCAAGGAAAGGTCGAACCATTCTGAACTGCGAGAAGCGCACGAAGACCCGTCCCAGAATGTCCAGCAAGACAAGACCGATAATGAAAGCCGGCAGCAGGCCGACCAGCGCCGCGACCACCAGCGGACGGCGGCTCGCCTCCGGCAGCAGGAACAATCCGGTGGCGGAGGCAATGGCCAGCGCGCAAAGCGCGACCAGCCTGTCGCTTGCAACGCCGACAAAGGCGTATGTCGGACGCGCGCCGCTTGCGATCGCGCGCATCATACGGGTGCCGTCGCTCACGATCAGGCTCGGCAGGAAGGCATTCACGAAGGCCGCTTCCAGATACCCGCGCATCGCCGCGTAGAAGGGCAGCGGCGTCGGGGTGAGCCTCGTGATCAGGCTCCAGCGAACCGCGCAAAGCACCACCTGGGCGAGTATCAGGCTGGCCGCGAGCAAAGCGGCCCAAAGGCCAATCTTGCGCAATCTCTCGCCAACCTGCTGCATGTCCACGAAATGCAGCGTGGCCGCGAGCAGTGCGGCCGCCACGGCGAGCGTTAGTACGAATTGGACGAGCCTCCGGCGAATGGGGCTGCTGGCTGTCCGGGCAGCTTCGCTTGGAGAATCTGTACGTATCAAGGCTTCTGGTCCCGCAAGGCGCCTGCTAGAGCATTGCGCCGTAAGCGGAACCGCTTGCGGGCCGCTCTGGGGCGGACTGGAACAATGGCCGTGCCGTCGCGTCAAGCCTTTTTGAGGGACAGACTGAACCTATGACGCCGGATCCTACGAGCGACCGTTCGAGCGCCGGGCCGGTGCTGGTCTATCTCGTGACCGAGGACTGGTATTTCGTGTCGCATCGGCTGCCCATGGCGATCGCTGCGCAACGCGCCGGCTATCGGATCCATGTGGCCACACGCGTTTCCACGCATGGGGCTCAGATCGAGGCAAAGGGCTTCACGCTGCATCCACTTGATTGGTGTCGGGGCAGCATCAATCCGCTTGAGGTGGCGTCGATCGTGCGGCAAGTGCGCCGGTTGTATCGCGACTTGCAGCCAGACCTCGTCCATCACGTGGCGCTGCAGCCTTCGATCATAGGCTCGTTGGCAGCCATCGGCCTGCCGGTGGCAAGACTCAACGCGCTGGCCGGGCTCGGTTTCGTGTTTACGTCTCGCAATCTCAGTGCGCTCGTATTGCGACCGGTACTGGCGGCGCTCGTGCGCGTTCTGTTCAACAATCCGCTCTCCGCAGTGCTGGTGCAGAACCCGGACGATCGCGACGCGGTGCAGGCTCTCGGCGTTGCATCTGAGCGTGTGCATTTGATCCCGGGGTCGGGCGTGGATACCAGCGTCATCACGCCGCTGCCGGAGCCTGAAGGAGACGTGACGGCGGCCTTTGTCGGCCGGCTGCTCGACGACAAGGGCATTCGCCCGCTCGTGGAGGCGCAGGCGCTCATGGCCGCGCACGGCGAACGGGTCCGGCTCCTGATTGCCGGAGATCGCGATCCGGCCAATCCAGCCTCGATCCCGGCCGACGAGGTTGAAGGCTGGAAGCACCGGCCAGGCGTCGAGTTGCTGGGGCTCGTGTCCGGCATCGAAAAGGTATGGGCGCGTGCGCATGTGGCTGTCCTGCCCTCGCGCCGGGAGGGACTGCCCAAGAGCCTGCTCGAAGCTGCGGCATTCGGCCGTCCGATTGTGGCCACCGACGTTCCCGGCTGCCGGGAGATCGCCCGGCATGACGTTAACGCCTTTCTGGTGCCGCCCGACGATCCGGTGGCCTTGGCCGACGCGATCGCGGTTCTTGCGCGGGATCCTGCCTTGCGGGCCCGGCTCGGCGCGGCCGGACGGGCCCTGGTCGAGGCTGAGTTCTCCAGCGCGCGCATCGGTGCCCAGGTTGTCGCTCTTTACGATACCCTCGCACGGTCGCGGCCTGCGCTATTGCCGGGCGCGGCGGCGGCCAGCTAAACAGACCGCGCTTTCATTTGAGGGGTAGAACTCGCGTGGCGCACAGCCGAAAGATCGCCGTGATTGGCCTTGGGTATGTCGGCCTTCCGGTTGCGGTTTCGTTCGCGCGCGCCGGCATCCCGGTGGCGGGTTTTGATATCGATGCGCGCCGCATTTCGGAGCTGCGTTCCGGCCACGACCGGACCCGCGAGGTTGAGGCGGTTGACTTGGCCCGTCCAGGCTTGTCGCTCACGAGCGATGCTGCGGATCTCGGAACTTCGGACTTTTTCATCGTCACTGTTCCGACGCCGATCGACGACGCCAACCGGCCGGATCTGCGCGCTGTGTTTGCTGCCTCCGAGACCGTCGGCAAGGCGATGCGGAGGGGCGCGATCGTCGTATACGAATCCACTGTCTACCCGGGCTGCATCGAGGAAGACTGCATCCCGGTGCTGGAGCGTGCGTCCGGGTTGCGCGCGGGTTCGGATTTTACGGTTGGCTATTCGCCCGAACGCATCAATCCCGGTGACAAGCAGCACCGCTTTGAAACGATTATCAAAGTGGTGGCGGGGCAGGATGCGCCGACGCTCGATATCGTAGCCAATGTCTATAGCTCGGTGGTGACAGCGGGCGTTCATCGCGCGCCCTCGATCAAGGTCGCGGAGGCGGCGAAGGTGATCGAGAACACGCAGCGCGATCTCAATATCGCGTTCATGAATGAACTCTCGGCGATCTGCCACCAGCTCGGCATCGATACCGGCGACGTGCTGGCCGCGGCTGGCACCAAATGGAATTTCCAGAAATTCTATCCGGGCCTCGTCGGGGGGCACTGTATCGGCGTCGATCCATATTATCTGACGTACCGGGCCGAGCGCGCTGGCTATCATCCCGAAGTGATCCTGGCCGGGCGCCGCATCAACGACGGTGTCGGGCAACGCGTCGCTCTCGCTTGCGTGCAGGCGCTGTTCAAGCGTCAGTGTGTGAACGCGACCGTCACCGTCCTCGGGATTACGTTCAAGGAGAACGTGCCGGATACACGCAATTCCAAGGTTGCCGATATCGTGCGCGAACTTGCCGCTGCAGGTGTTACCGTGCAGGTCCACGATCCGATGGCTTCGGCAGACGAGGCGAAGCACGAATATGGAATCGACCTGATGGTGAAAGGCGCGCTCAAGCCCGCCGACGCGGTCGTGCTGGCGGTCGGGCATGACGATTATGTCCGCGGCGGATGGCCGCTGATCGCCGGTTTGTTGCGTGGTGGCGAGGGGCTGGTGTTCGACGTGAAATTGCTGCTCGATCGCGGGTCCAGGCCCGCCGGTATTGAATTGTGGCGGCTGTGATGGACGAGCCGATCCTGGTTACAGGTGCTGCCGGCTTTATCGGCTTCCATGTGACGCGCAGGCTGTTATCGCAGGGCCGTCGTGTGATCGGCGTCGACAACATGACGCCCTATTACGATCCGGCGCTGAAAGAGGAGCGGCTCGCCGAACTTACGACGTCCAACCATTTCGAGTTCGCGAAGCTCGACCTTGCCGACCGCAAGGCGACGGCGGACCTGTTCAGCGAACACAAATTTCCGCACGTCGTACACCTTGCCGCGCAGGCCGGCGTGCGCCACTCGATCTCGCATCCGGAGGCCTATGTCGATGCCAATCTCCAGGGCTTTGCCAATGTGCTGGAAGGCTGCCGGCACAACGACTGCAAGCACCTGATCTTCGCATCGTCATCGTCGGTTTACGGTGCCAATACGCGCTTGCCGTTCCGCGTGAGCGACAATGTCGACCATCCAATTTCGATGTATGCGGCGAGCAAGAAGGCAAACGAACTGATGGCGCATTCCTATGCGCATTTGTTTCGGCTGCCGGTGACGGGCCTGCGCTTCTTCACAGTATATGGACCCTGGGGCCGGCCGGACATGGCGATGTGGATCTTTGCGCAGTCCATCCTCGCCGGGAAGCCGATCATGCTGTTCAACCACGGCAACATGCGGCGCGATTTCACTTACGTCGACGATGTCGTGGAGTCATTGGTTCGCCTGATCCGGCGGCCGGCTGCCCCGGATCCGCAATGGTCCGGAAAGGATCCGAATCCGGCCGCAAGCTCCGCGCCCTATCGCATCTATAATATCGGCAACAACAAGCCGGTCGAGCTTCTGCAGGTTGTTGCGGAGATGGAAAAATGCCTCGGCAAGAAGGCGATACGCGAGCTGATGCCGATGCAGCCCGGCGATGTGCCGGAGACCTATGCGGACGTCGATGACCTGATGCGAGATGTCGGCTTCCGGCCGTCGACACCGGTAGAGACCGGGATTCGCAATTTCATCGAGTGGTATCTGCGATACACCAGAGCTTAAGGTCGCCGTGTTCTAACGGTGGCATCGATCTTTTAGTGCGATTTAAGCGTTCATGAACCAAGTTGCCTCATCCAGCCGAATCGTCCCGCTCGTTATGTGCGGCGGCGCCGGCACGCGTCTGTGGCCATCCTCGCGCGAAGGCAGGCCCAAGCAGTTCCTGCCGTTGCTCGGATCGCGCTCGACGTTCCAGGACACGATGTTGCGCGTGTCGGACCCTGCGGTTTTCGCGCGGCCGATCGTCATCACCAACACGCAATATCGATTCATTGTGCAGGAGCAGCTCGCCGAAATCGGTATCGATGCCGACATCCTGCTGGAGCCGATTCGCCGCGATTCCGGACCTGCGATTGCCGCCGGTGCGGCCTTCGGTGCGAAGCGCGATGGCAACCCCGTGATGATGGCGCTGGCGGCGGATCATGTCGTCGCGGACAGTGCAGCCTTTGTCGCAGCGTGTCGCGAAGCCGGCGCGGCAGCCCATGGCGGACGTATCGTTACGTTCGGCGTCAAGCCGGATCGCCCTGCGACCGATTACGGCTATATCCGTCCCGGCGCGGGCTGTGGCGGCGCCGTGTTCGCGGTCGAGCGTTTCGTCGAAAAGCCGGACGCTGAGACCGCCAAGCGTTACATCGCCGACGGTTATCTGTGGAATTCGGGTAACTTCGTTTTCCGCGCCGGCGATCTTCTTGGCGAATACAGCGCCTTCGAGCCGGAGACCGTCGCTGCCACACAGGAGGCGATCGAAGCCGCCGGCAGCGATCTTGGCTTCGTCACCATCGATCCGGATCACTTCGCGCGCGCCAAGCCAATCTCGATCGATTACGCGGTGATGGAGAAGACCAAGCGTGCCGCAGTGATCCCGGTGTCCTATGGCTGGTCCGATGTCGGGTCCTGGCACGCGGTGTGGGAGATGTCGCAGCACGATGCCGATGGCAATGCCGGGCAGGGCAATGCGGTGTTCCTCGATACGCGGAACTCCTTTGCATCGTCCGAAAAGCCGCTGGTGGCGCTGTTCGGCGTTCAGGACCTTGTGGTGATCGCGAGCGAAGACGCCGTTCTGATCGCCGATCGCAAAAACACGGCGGAGATGAAGCGCCTGGTCGGTAGGTTGAAGGAGGTCGCGCCGGCGGTCACCGTGGATCACATCCGCGTCCACCGGCCGTGGGGCAATTATCAGTCGCTCGACAATGGCGATCGCTATCAGGTGAAGCGGATTGTCGTGAAGAAGGGCGGTCGTTTGTCGCTGCAATACCACCATCACCGCGCGGAGCACTGGATCGTGGTGCGCGGCACCGCCCGAGTGACGATCGGTGACGACGTGAAGACCCTGCACGAGAACCAGTCGATCTATATCCCGATGGGGACATCGCACCGGCTGGAAAACCCCGGGATGATCGATCTGGAACTGATCGAGGTTCAGACCGGCAGCTATCTCGGCGAGGACGATATCGTCCGTATCGAGGACGACTATCGCCGGTCCTGAGCGTTCGGACGGGCTGTCAGGCTTTCCCGGACTCTGCTACAAGGTCGCTGTTCCGCCCTTATTCTGAGGAGCCTCACAGCAGGCCCCTCGAAGGGCTAGGTCGGGCCTTCCAGACGCATTTTGCGATGCTCAAGGATGAGGCCCTGCGAACGCTGCGTTCCAGGGAAGGCGAAAACCATGGCGATCAAACTCGACGACCTCAAGGTCAAGCTGTTCACCGACGGGGCCGACAAGGCTCAGATTGTGGACATGGCAAAGAATAAATGGATCGCCGGCTTCACTACCAATCCGTCGCTGCTGAAGAAGGCCGGTGTGAAGGATTACGAGGCCTATGCGCGCGATCTCGTGGCCGCGGTGCCCGACCGGCATATCTCGTTCGAGGTGTTTTCAGACGATATCCCGGAAATGGTGGCGCAGGGGCGCGTGATCGCGTCCTGGGGCAAGAATGTCTACGTGAAGCTGCCGGTGACCAACACCCGCAAGGAGCCCCTGTTTGAGGCCGTTCGTGCGCTGTCGTCAGACGGCGTAAAAATCAACCTCACGGCGATCTTCACTGCCGATCAGGTTGCCAAGGCCATGCAGGCTTTGACGGGCGGGGCGCCCTCCTGCGTGTCCGTGTTCGCCGGGCGGCTGGCGGATTTCGGTGTCGATTACGCGCCGCTCATGCGGGATGCGATCGGGCAGGCGCGCCAGACGCAGACCATTGAAATCATCTGGGCCTCGACCCGCGAGGTCTACAACGTCATCGAGGCCGACCAGATGGGTTGCCACATCATCACGGCGCCCGCGGATGTGCTGAAAAAGCTGCCAGCGCTCGGCACCAAGACGCCGGAAGACCTCTCGCTCGGCGCGGTTCAAGCCTTCCGCGAGGACGCCCTTGCGGCCGGCCTGCAACTCGACCTCGGCGGGCGAGCGGCGGCAGAATAGCCTCCGAATTCGCCGACAAGCCGGCTTGTCTGCGTCAAATCTGTCCAAGTTCTGAGTTGTTCGGCGTTTCTCTGTCGTAACGCTCTGACTCAAAAGGTGTTTGGACATGGTGAACGAAATCTCGCCGCAATTGGAACGGCCATGCTAGGCAGAATGAGAATCTCGGCCGCTTCGGGGGTGTGTTTCAAATGGTTCGTGCAATGAAGGGCGGCGAAGCTGGGCCGCTCCGCGTCGGCGTGATCGGCGTGGGTATCATGGGGGCGAACCACGCCCGCGTTTTCGCCGGACTGCCGGACGTGACCCTTGTCGGTGTCGCGGATCCGAACTCGCAGCAGCGCGAACTCGTCACCCGCATTCTGGGCGTGCCCGCGGTCGAAGACATCGATGATCTGCTGGGCCCCGGCCTCGACGCCGTGACCATCGCCGCTCCGACCCACCTTCATCACGAACTCGCGCTGAAATGCATCGAGCGCGGCATCCATGTCCTGATCGAAAAGCCGATCGCCTCCAA